>NZ_JBEOUW010000115.1:0-1032 GCF_040303045.1 Kitasatospora sp. NPDC096140 | reverse complement strand
CGCTGTTCCAGCATCCCGGATCGCCGGGCAGGGCCGGCGGGCGGGACGGATCCCGGAGCAGTCTGTGGTCCGACGGCGATCGGCACCGAACCCGAGCGACACCCGAGCCCGGACAGGCCACCGAACGACCCGACCACCCAGCACTCGAACCCGGGAGGAAGCCCTTTCATGCGCACCTCGACCCGACGCCCCCTCACCGTCCTGCTGACCGCTGCCGCCGCCCCTGGTGGCCGCCGCGGCCGCCCCGGCCGCCGCCGTCCACGGCGGATCGGACACCACGACCGCGTCCCACCCGTTCGCCGTGGCCCTGCAGACCGCCGCGGGTGAGCAGTGGTGCACCGGCGCGCTGATCGCGCCGACCAAGGTACTGACCGCGGGCCACTGCGTCGCCGAGGCGGACGACCCGGGCTCGCTGCGGGTGATCGCCGGGCGCACCGACCTGACCGGCACCTCCGGCCAGGTCCGCCGGGTGAAGGCCTACCGGGTGGACCCCCGCTACACCACCGGCCTGGACCACGACTCCGCCGTCCTCACCCTGGACTGCCCGCTGTCGCAGAAGCCGGTCCGGGTGGCACGGCAGGGGGACGACGCGCTGTACCGCTACGGCCGCACGGCCACCCTGCTGGGGTTCGGCCGCACCGGCTCGGACGGCCCCGGCACGCACCTCAAGCAGGCGGTCCTGACGCTGGCTCCGCCGGCCTCCTGCGACCCGTACACCTCGCCCGACGACTCCCCGCTGCTCAAGGTCTGCGGCCTGCCGCGGGCCGGCACGACGGACAGCGTCTGCAAGGGGGACTCGGGCGGGCCGCTGGTGGTCGACGGTGTGGTGGTCGGTGTGGTCTCCACCGGCAACAAGTACTGCGACACCCAGCACCCGGTCTCGGTGTTCACCCGCGCCACCGACGTCCCCGCAAAGCTGCTGTCCTAGTAGTGCTTTGTTACTGAGGCTTTCAGGGTGGAGTCGGTGGGGTAAGTGAGAGACCGGTGCCGGCCAGGCATCCCTCAATCAGGTTGGGCCGAAGTTGGATGTGC
>NZ_JBEOUW010000114.1:0-1070 GCF_040303045.1 Kitasatospora sp. NPDC096140 | reverse complement strand
TGTTCTGGCCCGTGAGGTTGGGAACGCGGCTGGCGGGTGGCTTGCCTGCGAGTGCGGTGTGTCCGCGGTGGTGATTGTAGGTGTGGAGCCAGTCGGGGTAGGCGTCGCGGCGTTCCTGTTCGGTGCGGTATGGCCTGGCGTAGGCCCATTCGTCGAGCAGGGTGCGGTTGAAGCGTTCGACCTTGCCGTTGGTCTGGGGCCGGTAGGGCCGGGTTCGCTTGTGGGCGATTCCGGCCGAGGTCAGGACGTCGCGCCAGAGGTGGGACTTGTAGCAGGAGCCGTTGTCGGTCATGACGCGTTGTACGGTGATCCCGGCGCGGGCGAAGAAGCCCTGGGCGCGGGTCCAGAACGCGGCGGCGGTCTCCTTGCGCTCGTCGGCCAGGATCTCGCTGTAGGCCAGGCGGGAGTGGTCGTCCACGGCGTTGTGCAGGTAGCCGTAGCCCGCGCCGGAGCTGTTCCTCTTCCCGGCCGGGCGGCCCAGTACGCGGTGGCCGCCGCCGTCGGGGATGTTGCCGAGCTTCTTGATGTCGACGTGGATCAACTCGCCCGGTGCGGCGCGTTCGTAGCGCCGCACCGGGCGCCCGGTGGCACGGTCGAGGTGCGCGAGGCGGGCGAGTCGGTAGCGGACCAGGACCCGGTGCACCGTGGCCGGGTTCAGGCGGAGCAGGTAGGCGATGCGGGCCGGGCCCCACCGCCGCAGGACGCGGACCTTGATGATCCGCCGCTCGGTGCGGGCGGGCAGCCTGCGCGGGCTGTGGTGGGGCCGGCTGGAGAGGTCGCTCATGCCGGCCTCGCCGAGGGCCCGGTAGCGGTCGGCCCAGCGCTTGGCCGTGGTGGGCGAGACCTGGAAGCGTTCGGCGGCCCTGCGCAGGGGCCAGCCGTCCTCGACCACGCAGCGGGCCAGGCGCAGGCGTCCAGTCTCGGTCAGCGGTGCGTTACGGTGTGGCATGAGGGCCTTTCTGGTCGCCGGTGCAGATGTCGCAATCCACACCTGGCCAGAAGGCCCTCACTCATTTCAAGATCACCACTCCGTGAACCGTGTCACCAACCTCCGTGGTCAGTACAGCTAG
>NZ_JBEOUW010000113.1:0-1150 GCF_040303045.1 Kitasatospora sp. NPDC096140 | reverse complement strand
TACTGAGGCTTTCAGGGTGGAGTCGGTGGGGTAAGTGAGAGACCGGTGCCGGCCAGGCATCCCTCAATCAGGTTGGGCCGAAGTTGGATGTGCCGCAGGCCTCGCCGCAGAGTGCGGGTGAGATGGTCCGGATCGGTGAAGGCGGTGTTCGCTGTCGGGCCGCGCCGCAGGAGCGACCAGAGGCCTTCGACCGGATTGAGGTCCGGTGCGTATGAGGGCAGTTGGAAGACGGTGAGCCAGTCGTGCTCCGCCGCGTATCGCTTCATGCCGACGGCCAGGTGAGTGTTGAGGTTGTCCCAGACCAGGACGACCGGGCCGCCGAGCTGGATGTGTGCCCGTACGGCGAGGTCGCGATAGTCGGTCCAGGCGAAGCTCTTGCGGGCCCCCTTGAGTGGCATGTGGAAGCGGGGCCGGTAGATCACCCTGCTCTGCTCGCCGGGCTTGTAGCAGCACAGCGCGGCCACCGAGATCCGGCGCCGGGAACGTCCTCGGACCCGGACCACGGGTGTGTGTCCGCGCCGGCCCCAGGTGCGGGCGCGCGGCGGCGTCATCGCGAACCCGGCCTCGTCCTCGAAGACGATCCAGGCTCCGAGCGCCGCCGCGATGCTTTTACCCGCGGCCACACCTCCTGCTTCCACAGCTCCACCGCGCGCTCGTCCCGCTCGAGAGCCCGGCGGGCCGGCGCCTGCCAGGACCAGCCGTGCCGCTTCAGCAACCGCCACACCGTCGCAATCGACAGCGTCATGCGGAACCGGCGGCCGATCACCGCCTGGACCCGGACCAGCGTCCAGCGCTGGTCCTCGAACCCATGGGCGGCCGGCCCCTTGCCCAACTCTGCTTCCAACTCGGCGAACTGGGCCACCGACAACTTCGGTACGCTCGCCGGACCCGACGACCGCAGGGCAGCGGTGCCGCCCTCGCGCCAGGACCGTCTCCAGCGTTCCACCGACCGCTCGCTGACCCGCAGCTCCCGGGCGATCACCGCGGTCCGCTCACCCGCCTCGAACCGCGCAGCGGCATCCAGCCGCACCTGTTCACGAAACGCCCGCCGCTCATCGGTCAGGCCCCCACCCTGCGCATACCGCACACCATTGGCATACCGCAGGGATCACTACCTGTCACCACCGACAACAGAACGAAAACCTCAGTA
>NZ_JBEOUW010000112.1:0-1331 GCF_040303045.1 Kitasatospora sp. NPDC096140 | reverse complement strand
CTGAGGTTCCCCCGACGTGCGGAAGGTTGCCGGAGATGGCCTGATGGGCCATGAGAAGGGAGCCTCTGCCATGGCTGCACCGATGAAGTACCCGCCCGAGTTGCGACGGCGTGCGGTGGAGATGTACCGCACTGCCGACCCGAAGCCGGTGATCCGCAAGATGGCCCGCGACCTGGGCGTGCACCACGAGGCCCTGCGTAACTGGATCCGCCAGGACGAGGCGGACCGGGGCGAACGGGACGACCGGCTGACCACCGCGGAGAAGGAGGAACTGGCCGCGCTGCGGAAAGAGAACGCCGAGCTCCGCCGGTCCTGCGAGATCCTCAAGGCCGCCTCGGCTTTTTTCGCCCAGGAGCTCGACCCGACCCGGCGACGGTACTGAAGCTCATCGACGAGTACCAGGACCGCTTCGGGGCCGAGCCCGTCCTCCGGGAACTGCACATCCCCGCCTCCACCTACTACCGCTGGCGCCGCGAGGCCGTCGATCCGTGCGCGCGCAAGCGCCACGACGCCGAACTGACCGAGCACATCCGCCGCATCCACGCCGACTCCGACGAGACCTACGGCTCCCCGCGCGTCCACGCGGTCCTGCGACGCGAGGGCACCCGGGTCGGCCGCAAGCGGGTCGAACGCCTGATGCGCCAGGCCGGCCTGCAGGGCGTCAGTCCACGCCGGTCCCGCGGATTCACCCGCCGAGACCCGGCCGCCGACCTCGCCCCGGACCTGGTCCAGCGCGACTTCACCGCCACCGCGCCGAACCGGCTGTGGGTCGCCGACATCTCGCTGATCCACACCGGCGAGGGAGCGTGGTGGCTGGCCACGATCCGCGACGCCTTCTCCCGCCGGATCGTGGGCTGGCACACCTCGGAGCGGGCGGACGCCGACCTCGTGCTCACCGCGCTGGAGTACGCCCTGCACGGCCGGCCCGTCGAGCCCGGGACGCTTATCCATCACAGCGACCACGGGTGTCAATACACGTCCATCAAGCTCACAACTCGCCTGCTGAAGGCGGGAATCGAGCCGAGCATGGGAAGCGTGGGCGACTCGTTCGACAACGCCCTCGCGGAGAACTTCTGGAGCGTGCTGAAGACCGAGTGCGTGCGCCGCACGACCTTCGAGACCCGCACGGATGCCGACCTGGCCCTGTTCGCCTACATCGACGGCT
The DNA here is from genome assembly GCF_040303045.1 of Kitasatospora sp. NPDC096140. NCBI lineage: Bacteria > Bacillati > Actinomycetota > Actinomycetes > Kitasatosporales > Streptomycetaceae > Kitasatospora > Kitasatospora sp. NPDC096140. The sequence goes on along the minus strand of NZ_JBEOUW010000112.1, from coordinate 166 downwards.
GGTACAACACCCGCCGCATCCAAAAACGCCTCGGCTGGCTCAGTCCCGACGAGTACGAGGCGAAGTACTACGCCAACCAAGCGACGGCCGAACCGGTGGCCATCGAACCACCCACCCCCATCCTGACCAGGTAATCAACACCTCCCGCACAGCGGGGGAAGCTCAG
>NZ_JBEOUW010000111.1:0-1692 GCF_040303045.1 Kitasatospora sp. NPDC096140 | reverse complement strand
AGAAGCGATTCCCAAACCGGGGGACATGGCTGCCGCTCGAACTTCCGTGCGCATCAGGCTCGTTCGGGTGATCAGTCCGCGGCCGGCGCATAGAAGAAGGGCCTCTTGCACAGTTCGGTGATGTCGAGTCAACGAACAACCAGGAGGCCCTCGTGCTCCACTCTGGCGTGCCCGCTGCGTCAGCGTCCAGCTCCGGCATGTCGTGCGATTGCCTCGCACACCAGCTCGGGAATGCCGCCGACCAGCCGGACCGGGCCCGCCGCTACGGCTCCGATCTCACCGACGCCGAGTGGGCGATCGTGCGGCCGCTGCTGCCGGTGCCGGCCTGGATGAACGGGCAAGGGGGCCGCCCGGAGGGCTTCTGCCACCGGCAGATACTGGACGCGGTGCGCTACCTGGTCGCCGAGGGCGTGCGCTGGGCCAGCCTGCCCACCGACTTCCCCAAGTGGCGGGCCGTCTACCGGTTCTTCCGCCGCTGGCGCGACAACGACCTCATCAAGGAGCTCTACGGCCGCCTGCGCAAGCGCCTGCGCGAGCTGGCCGGGAAGAAGGAGGAGCCCACAGCCGCGATCATCGACTCACAGTCGGTCAAGGCCGACGCCACCGTCGGCGCGGCCACCCGCGGCTACGACGCGGGCAAGAAAATCAACGGCCGCAAGCGACACATCGCCGTGGACACCCTGGGCCTGCTGCTCGTCGTCATCGTCACCGCCGCGTCGGTCAAGGACAACGACACCGGCCGCGACCTCCTTGAACAACTGCGCGAACAGCACCGCCGCATCGCCCTGGTCTGGGCCGACGGCGGCTACACCGGCTGGCTGGTCGCCTTCGCCACCAGCGTGCTGGCCCTCGCGCTGACCGTCGTCAAACGCAGCGACGACGCCAAAGGGTTCGTGGTGCTACCGCGCCGCTGGGTCGTGGAACGCAGTTTCTCCTGGCTGATCCGGGCCCGCCGCCTCGCCCGGGACTACGAGACCCGCATCGACAGCGCCGAGGCGATGGCCTGGTGGGCCGCGAGCATCCCGGCCACCCGCTGCCTGGCCCGATCCGGAGCCGCCGCGCCCCGCCGCGTCAAGCGGTCCGCGGCCTGAACAGACCCGGACGCTCCTCGGCCAGCCAGCCCCGCTCGACCAGCCGCTTCGCCCGAAACCGCGCGGCCTGCTCCTTTGCATCACTCTCCGGCCAGCCCAGATGCCCGCGCATCGCCCGGGCCCGCACGCCCTCCCCGCCGTCGGCCGCGTCGCGCTCGACCAGGCCCACGATCCGCGCGTAGTCGGGCGGAAGCACCTCGATCCCCAACCCAGCACGCCAGAACGGCACTTCGACCCGCGGCCCGGCAGATCCCGCGGTCGGCTCCACCACCGGCCCGCCGGCTGGCGCCTCGGGCACCACAGCCTCATCGGCCAACTCGGCCAGGGCCGCCACGGTCTCCTCCCGGGCGATGACCGCGCGCCGCGCGGCCTGATCCGCCTCCACCACGGCGGCCTGCACCCGCTCCAGCTCGGCCCGTAGTTCCTCCGCCCGGGCCAGCGCCGCCCGCTCGCGTCGCTCCAGCACTCCCAGCACCGACGGCATCCGCCACCTCCGACCACGCCCCGCACCAACACAGCGGTCCGAGCATGCCTACCGAGCGGCAACCACACGCCTCACCAGGGAAAACGTGACCCTACCTTCGATTTGGGAATCGCTTCT
>NZ_JBEOUW010000110.1:0-1774 GCF_040303045.1 Kitasatospora sp. NPDC096140 | reverse complement strand
GCTAGCCCCGGACTTCGCACATGGGGAGTTAGGTCTCCAGCCAGCGGGGTCGGGTTTCGTCGATGCCGAGGAGTTCGAGCAGGTGTGCTTGGACTCCTCGGTTGATGAGGATGACGGGTGGGCTGGTGGTGGTGCCGGGCCGGATCATGAGGCTGGCGAGGTGGTAGAAGATCATGCGGCCGGTGGGGCGGACGGCCCGGTTGTCGGGGTAGAGGCCGCGCATGGTCTGCTCGGGGCCCAGGGACTGGCGGACCTGTCGTTCGATCAGGCAGAACACCAGCAAGGCCAGGCAGATCACGGTGATCAGGGCGGCGATGCGCCGGTTGTGCTGCAGGAAGACGGGGGCGACCGCGAGGGGGCCCTTGAAGTCGTGGTAGCGGCGTTCGACCACGGCCTGGCCCTTGTAGCGCAACAGGACCTCCTCGGCGGTGGCCTGTTTGGCAGTGAGGTTGGTCAGCAGCGCGTACCAGCCGTCGACGGCCGCCTGGGCATCGAGCACGTCCCGGTCGAAGTGCCATTGCAGGGCGGGCCGGCCCTCGGGGCCGGTGGTGATGGTGGTCCGCAGGCAGTCCTCGACCCGGTGGCTCTTGGCGATCACACCGATCCGGGCGGCAATCTTCTCGGTGGTGCCGTAGAAGCGTCCTCCGGCTCCGCGCTGGAGCTTGTCGAGGTCCTCGGCCGCGCGGGCCAGGCGTTTGGCGCGGGCGGTCTGCTGCCCGCGGGCGTTGCCGGTGGAGTGAACCAAGATCCGGCGCAGGGTGTGCACCGGGTCGCTCTTGCGGCGCCCGGTCAGCGTGTAGGTGTCCTCCAGGACCCGGTAGACCTCGCGCCGGTCGGCGGGCTTGCCCTCGTCCCGGTCCGGGACGTAGTCCACGACCTGCGCGTCTTCGAGGTTCAAGGCGGCGTAGACCTCGTCGGGGACCTTGGCGGCCGGGGCGGGGGCGATGAAGGCGACTTTCGCGTTCAGCAGGGCGGTGACGTTCGGGTGGGACACCAGCTTGGAGTCCGCGACCAGCAGGAAGTCCTTGCGGTCGGCCATCTTGCGCAAGGCGTTCATCGCGCCGACGACCTGGGCGACCTCGCCCGCGCCGCCGTCGTAGACGCGATGGAGGAGCGGGACGCCACCGTCACCGCTGACCGCGAGACCTGCCTGGATCTGTTTCAAGTCGACCCTGCGGTCCTTCGGGTGACCGTACCTGACCTCGGGAAACTGCTCGTCCTGGGCCTCGTAGGCGCCGAAGAGGGACATCGAGGTCATGTCCCAGTGGATCCGGGACACGTCGATACCGAACTCCGCGATCGCCTGCGCGCCGACCGTGCCGGCCAACTCCTCAAGGTGCGGTGCGATCGCGTCCAGGGCACGGGCGAGCCGGTCGTCACCCAGCAGGTCCGGCTCGATGCCGAAGACCTCCTCCACCGCCCACTCCCGGGCCCAGTCGCCCACACGGGACAGCGGCGCGGGCGCGGACAGCCGGTTGGCGACCAGCACCTCGATCACCTGGCCGTGCGTGAGGTGCGCGACCTCGCGGATCGGGCACAGCTCGTCGACGATCCCGGCCACGTCCAGCCGGCGCAGAAACTCGGCAGAGGCGGGCAGAGCGCCCAGACGCCTCTCCACCACGGGCGTCAACTCCACCGTCATCCGAGGACGGTGGACCCGTGAGCGACGTGTACGAGATATCGGCACGTCGGGTTCAACGACCGGCACCCCGCCGGGACACCGGTCGCATCACCACATCATCCGAACTCGTTATGTGCGAAGTCCGGGGCTAGC
>NZ_JBEOUW010000109.1:0-2050 GCF_040303045.1 Kitasatospora sp. NPDC096140 | reverse complement strand
AGACACACATGGCGGTGATCTTCGCGGACAGGGCAACGCAAAGATCACCACCAGTGGATCACGCCATGAAGTTGATCAATTACCCAACACTTTCTGAGCCCCGGCGGGGCCGCCACGCCGGCCCCGCCCCTTCTCGGCCCCTTCCCCGGCCCGGCCGGCTCCCGTCCGTGCCTCAGCGCGGACGGGCGGGCGTCGGCACCGCGCCGAGGAGCCCGGCCGCCGAGGCGGCGACCAGCACCCGGTTGCGCCGCGAACACCGCCGCACCCGTCGCCGGGCCCATCAGTCCGACGCCGACGCCGCTCAGCAGCAGACCGGTGCCGAGCACGACACCCGGGCGAACAGGCGCAGATCCAACAGCGGTGCGGGGCTGCGCAGTTCGACCCGGACGAAGACGGCCAGTGCGATTCCGACGACGGCCGACAGGTCGAGGACGCCCCCGGGGTCCGGTGCGATTCACCCGGCAGCGACAGGGCCAGTCCCGTCACGGCGCCAAAGCCGATCGCCCGCCCGAGGTCCGGCCCCCGGTAACTGCCAGCCCAGGTGGCATTCGCCATTGGCCGCTTTTTGCGATGTTCCTATTTTCGCCGCACCTTCACTCCAACGGGGGAATCTCTTTTAAAGATTTGCCCACGGAACATTAAAGGGCGCATAGTGATGGCACCTCAGTTTGGTCTAGCGGACACCAAGTTCAGGCAAAGTCATCCCAGGTGAGGAGAAGGCCTTGTTCCACGGAACCACGACGGAGAGCGCCCCCGGGCAGCGGCTCCGGGCGGAGATCGCGGGCCCCGGCACCACGCCCCTGATCGGCGTCTACGACATGTACTCGGCCTCGATCGCGGCCGAGCACTACAACGGCATGTTCGTCTCCGGCTTCGGCTTCGCGGCCTCCTACTACGGGCTGCCCGACATCGGCTTCATCGCCTGGCCGGACATGGTCGGATTCGTCGAGCGGCTGCGCGGCGCGTTCCCCCGGCACCACCTCCTGGTCGACATCGACGACGGCTACGTCGATCCCGAGGTGGCCTGCCACGTGGTGCGCCGGCTCGAACGCATCGGCGCCTCGGGCGTGATCCTGGAGGACCAGAAGCGGCCGCGCCGGTGCGGGCACGCGGACGGCAAGCAGGTCCTCCCGCTGGAGGAGTACCTGGAGAAGCTGGAGCTCGTCCTCGCCAACCGGACGGACCTGGTGGTCGTCGCCCGGACGGACGCCACCGAGGAGGACGACATCCTGCGCCGCGCCCGGGCGCTGGCCGCCACGGACGCCGACGTGGTGCTGGTCGACGGCGTGCGCAGCGAGGAGTGGATCCGCCGGATCCGCGCCGTGGTCGGCGACAAGCCGCTGCTGTTCAACCAGATCGCCGGCGGCAAGTCCCCCCGGCTGTCGCTCTCGGAGCTGACGGAGCTGGGGGTGGACGTGGCCATCTACAGCACGCCGTGCCTGTTCGCCGCGCACCGGGCCATGGAGGAGGCGCTGGCCGGGCTGAAGATCGCCGACGGACGGCTGCCCGCGTCGGCCGAGGAGGACCGGCAGGTCGGCGTGCGGGAGTCCACCGAACTGCTGGAGCGGAACATCTCCCGCTCCGGGGGGCTGACGGCGGTGACGGTATGAGGGCCGGGCAGCGCGGGCCCGCCCCGCCCCCGAGCGCAGCCGTTCTGCGGGTCGGTGCCCTGCGGACCGGCGTGCTGCGGACCGGCGTGCTGCGGGTCGGCGTGGTGGGGCTGACGGGGGTCGGCGCGCTGTTCGCGGGCGGCGCCGTACCCGCGGCCGCCGACAGCCTGATCACGGTCGTGGACAACTCCCACGCCGACTCGTGGCTGGAGGTCGACCGCACGGCCAACCTCCAGAACGGCAGCGGTTCGGCGGGGAGCGACCACGACGGCGCGGGCTCGCTGGTGGGCGGTCTGCTGGGCCCGGGGTCCGCCGCCGGGCGGGCACTGCGCCCGGTCCCGGGAGGCGGCCCGTGACCGACGGCTCGGCTCTCCCGGAGCAGCCGCCCGAGGCGCGCGCGGACGGGCTTCGCGCGCGCCCGCCGCGGCGACCGCGGCCCC
>NZ_JBEOUW010000108.1:0-2073 GCF_040303045.1 Kitasatospora sp. NPDC096140 | reverse complement strand
TCCATCCCCTGGCTGGCCTGCGGAATCGGCCCTCGACCGGCCGGGGCGGCCGGAGACCGAACCGAACCACGGACCGAACCCGCCCCGGACCCCCGTACCGAACCACGAGCCGAACCCCCGCCGAACAGCCTGTGCCCCCGTACGCGGGCAACCACGTCGACGGCACAGCCGAGAGGACCGGCACTCGCCGGGGACCACGAAGGCCACGAGGCCGCCGGGCAGGGCCCGCCAGCCAGCGCCGCAGGCCACCCCGACCCGACAGCGCACCACCACCCCACCCCCACCACCAGGAGGACAGGGGCGCGCAGAGAGGGTTGTCGGCTTTTCCCGCCACCTTGGTGGGCCCTGTGAGCTGCACAGATGCCAGCCCGCGCCCGGGCCGGGGGGTGCCGGCATCAGGAGCCGCATCAGGAGTCACAGCAGGAGCTGCACCGGGAGCTGCAACAGGAGGCCCGGGAAGGGCCCTTCCCGGGCCTCCCAGGGCCGGACCGCACCCCGGGGCCGGACGGTGCGTCAGGGCACGGTGGTCGCCGTCAGGGCCGTCCGCGGGGGCCTCGGTCGGGCATGGGGGCGGTGCCGGATCCGGTCGGCGTCGACAGTCCGGCCGGGCCGGGGGATGGCCTGGCTGAGGATCGCCGCGGTCCGGCCCGACGGGGCCCGGGGGCGTCCGGTGTTCGCCGGGCGCTCACCAACCATCACGGCCCCGCAGGGCACAGGCCCCTGCCGGCCGGACCGTCACCCACCACCGCCCCTCCACCCACCAGCAAGCCGGGGAAAGGGATGGACAGAAGGGGTTGTCGCATTTACCGGTTGCCCGAAAAGGGCTGCTGACCTGCGGGAACGCGCGGATGTCGCCGGGAGCGGCGGGGTACCTGCGGTGGTACCCACGGAGGTACCAACGGTGCTGCCTGCGGTGCTGCCTGCGGTGGTAGCTACGTGGAACCCGCGCGGCCGGGTCGACGGCCGTCGGCCGGCCCGCAGGCCGCGGACGGCTTCGCCGGACGCACCGAAGAACCACCGGCCCGCCGCAGGCGCGAACCCCGAACCGAACCGACCGACCCACCTCCACCACCACGACAAAGGACAGAAGAAGGGGTTGTCGGCATTTCCGGCCCACCCGAAACGGCACCTGACATGCGGTGATGCCGTGCCGGACCGGATCACCACGCACCCACAAGACCACTCACAAAGCGCCTCACAAAACCACGCACAAGGCACCCCACAAGACCACTCACAAAACGCGGCCGCCGCGGGTCAGGTCAGTTGCTGGTTGCGGGCGGCACGGAGCAGGGCGATGGCGTGGGGCGCGTCCGTGGAGAGCCGGGGATCACTGTCGGTGGCGTCGATGATCAGGCGGCCCTGGATGTAGGTGCCCCAGCCATCGCCGAGCGCCTCGACCCAGCCGAGCAGCTGGCGGTTCGGGTCGCGGACGGCGAACAGGTCTGAAGTGCTGTTCCAGCCCTCCACCACCACGTCGCTCCCGTCGATGCTCCAGGTGGAGGTCGGGGCCCCCAAGCCGCGGGCGAGCGGCGAGGAGGAGGTGCGCTCAGGCGCCAGGGCCAGGAGCAGCTCCTGCGACGGGGTGTCGACCGGTTGCAGCTGCTGCGCGACGGACGCCACCGGCGCAGCCTGGTCTGTTTCGACGCGCGCGGAATCGAGGGGGGTGGCGGCGGGCTCGGGGGTGGGCGCCTGGGCCTGGGCCTGTTCGGTGCGGAGCCGGGTGGCGGCCATCTCGTGGCGCAGCACGTGGGCCTGGCGCATGATCCGCTGCGTGGCGCCGGTGAGGTTGGTCTCCAGCAGTGCGAGGGCCTGGTTGCAGCGTGGGTCGTCGCCCTCGCCGCGGCGGGCCTGGTCCAGGTGTTCCAGGAAGCGGGCGGTGCTGCGCTGCACGGCGGCGGCGAGCTCCAGGAGCTCGCGGTGGCCGGCCTCGCCGGTGGCCGGGATTTCGACGCGCGAGGTAACAAGGGCGTCGGCTAGGTGTTCTGGCCCGTGAGGTTGGGAACGCGGCTGGCGGGTGGCTTGCCTGCGAGTGCGGTGTGTCCGCGGTGGTGATTGTAGGTGTGGAGCCAGTCG
>NZ_JBEOUW010000107.1:0-2112 GCF_040303045.1 Kitasatospora sp. NPDC096140 | reverse complement strand
CGGATGGCCGACGGTTCGCTGGAGTTCGTCGGCCGGATCGACGACCAGGTGAAGATCCGCGGTTACCGCATCGAACTCGGCGAGATCGCCGCCGTGATCGCCCAGGACGAGGCGGTGCGGGACGCCGTGGTGCTGGCCCGGGAGGACGTGCCGGGTGAGCGCCGGCTGGTCGCGTACGTGGTGCCGGCGGACGCGGGATCGGCCGACGCGGGATCGGCGGGCGCCGGGTCGGACGGTGTCCGGTTGCGGGCCCGGGTGGCGGAGCAGCTGCCCTCCTACATGGTGCCGGCGGCCTTCGTGGAGCTCGACGCCTTCCCGCTGACCGCCAACGGCAAGCTCGACAAGCGCGCCCTGCCCGCCCCGGACGGGCGTGCCCTGGCCCTGGGCGGGGAGTTCGTGGCCCCCGACGGACCGGTGGAGGAGCTCGTCGCGGCGGTGTGGGCGGACGTCCTGGGCATCGAGCGGGTCGGCGCCCACGACAACTTCTTCGACCTCGGCGGCAACTCGCTGCTGGCCCTGCGCCTGGTGTCCCAGGTGCAGGAAGCGATCGACATCGACCTTCCGGTACGGCAGGTGTTCGACCAGCCGACCGTGGCCCGGATGGCCGACCAGGTCGAGGCAAGGCTCAGGGCGGAGCTGTCGCAGACCGGCGACTCCGCGGTGAACGCGAACGGCACCATGGACGCCGAGGAGACGAAAGCATGAGCGCCGCAGACAGCCAGCGACGGGACAGCCGGCGCCAGGACGCCGCCGACGACGTCAGCACCGAGCAGCTGCGGGCCGAGCTGCTGCGCCGCCGGGCCGCCGGCCGCGCGGGCGGCGGCCGCACCGCCATCCCCCGGGCCGACCGGTCCGCCGCCCTGCCGCTCACCTTCGGCCAGCAGCAGCTCTGGTTCCTGCACCGGCTGGACCCGACCAGCCCGGAGTACCTCGTCCCGCTGCTGCGCCGGCTCCGCGGCCCGCTCGACCGCGGGGCCCTGGACCGGTCCTGGCAGGAGCTGCTGGACCGGCACGAGGTCCTGCGCACCCGGTACGGCCTGGCGGACGGCCGGCCCGTCCAGCTGATCGACCCGGCCGCGCCGCTCGACCTCCCGCTGACCGACCTCACCGGCCTGCCCGCCGACGAGCGCGAGGCACGCGCCACCGAGCTGGCCGAGGCCGCCGTGGCGGAGCCCTTCGACCTGGCCGCGCAGTGGCCGGTGCGCGGCTCGCTGATCCGGCTCGCCGAGGACGACCACCTGCTGGTCGTGGTGTTCCACCACATCGCCTGCGACGCGTGGTCGACCCGGGTGTTCGAGGAGGAACTGGGCGCGCTGTACGGCGCGTTCACCGCCGGCCAGGCGTCGCCGCTGGCTCCGCTGCCGGTGCAGTACGCGGACTTCGCGGCCTGGCAGCGGGACCGGGTCACCGGGGACGAGCTGGACCGGCTGCTCGGCTACTGGCGGGAGCGGCTGGCCGGGCTGGAGCCGCTGGAGCTGCCCGCCGACCGGCCCCGGCCGGCGGTGCGCGACTGGCGCGGCGCGGCCGTTCCGCTGGAGGTTCCCGCGGCGCTGGCCCAGCGGCTGGACGCCTATTCCAAGGAGCGGGGCGTCACCCTCTTCACCACGCTGCTGGCCGCCTTCGACGTGGCGCTCGCCCGGCACACCGGCCGGGAGGACATCGCGGTCGGCACCGTCGTCTCCGAGCGCAACCGCCCGGAGCTCGCCCGGATGATCGGGTACGGCGTCAACACCCTGGTGCTGCGCGAGCAGTGGACGGGCGAGCCGTCGTTCGCCGAGCTGCTGGACTCCGTCCGGACGACCGTGCTCGACGCCTTCGACCACCAGGAGGTGCCGTTCGCCCGGCTGGTGGACGAGCTGAGCCCCGAGCGCGACACCTCGCGCACCCCGCTGTTCCAGGTCGCCTTCACCCTGCACGAGTCCGTCGAGGGGCTGCTCAACCTGCCCGGGATCGACACCGAGGTCGTCGAACTTCCCTGGCGGACCGCGAAGTTCGATCTCGCGATGCAGATCGAGACCACCGTGGGTGGTGGGTTGCGGGGGCAGGTGGAGTTTGCCTCCGCCTTGTTCGATCGGGTGTCGGTGGAGGGGTTTGCGGGTCGGTTCGTGCGGT
>NZ_JBEOUW010000106.1:0-2935 GCF_040303045.1 Kitasatospora sp. NPDC096140 | reverse complement strand
AGATCACCGCCGTCTCCGCCGCCGGCCTCACCGACGGCACCATGCACGTCCAGACCCTCGCCAACGGCAAGGTCTACGACAACCAGCGCAACACCAACGGCACCTGGACCGGCGCGGCCCTGCTCGACGGGAACGGCGAGATCACCAACATCTCCGCCGCCGGCTTCCTGAAGTAACCCGGCACGACGGATCCAAGGGCCCGGGCGCGACAGGTCGAGCTCCGCCCCGGGCCCCTACCGAATGACGCGCGGCCGACAAGCACCCTCCGCTCCGACCGACCGCGAACTGCCATGTGACTACGTACAAGGAGATCGAACGTTGAACGCCCAACGCCTGCGTGCGGCCCTGACACTGGGCGCCGCCCTGGTGTCGATCGCCTCCGGGCCCGGCACGGCGCACGCGGACACCGGTGCCGCCACCAGGACGGTGTCCGTCCGGGGGTACGACTTCCAGGTGCCCCGCGACTGGTCGGTCGTCGACCTCGCGAGCGACCCGTCGGCCTGTGTGCGCTTCGATCGGCACACCGTCTACGTCGGTACCCCCGGAACGGACCAGGCCTGCCCGAGCCATCCGTCCGGCCGTACCGAGGCCCTCCTGGTCGAGCCTCAGGACACCGCGGCCACCGACAGGGTGACCACGGATGACACCTCTGCCGCCGAACTCCACGCGGTCGCACCGAAGATCAAGGTCACCGCGGCCTACGGAGACCACCGGTCCGTGGTCGAGGACGTGCTGCGGAAGGCGGGCCTGGCCCCGGTGACAGCCGACATCCGCCGACCCCGGGCCGCCGCTGCTCCGCTGGCGCCCTCGGTCACCGCCGCCGGCGCGGCCGACACCGCTTTCACCGGGTACGGCTTCGACGCCTGTACCGCCCCGAGTTCGAGCGCCATGTCGGCTTGGATGCAGTCGTCCCCGTACCGCGCCGTGGGCATCTACATCGGTGGGCCGACCCGGGTCTGCGGCCAGCCCAACCTGTCGGCCGGCTGGGTCCAGCAGCAGGCCGGCGCCGGGTGGCACTTCATGCCCATCTGGGCGGGTCCGCAGGCCGCCTCGCTCGGCAACCCGACAAGCCAGGGTGCCGAGGCGGCGAACAGCGCGGTCGCCGCGGCCGCCGGGCTTGGCTTCGGACCCGGCTCGACCCTGTACGTCGACATGGAGAACTACGCCTCCGGCTACCGCGGCGCCGTGCTGTCCTACCTCTCCGCCTGGTCGGCGCAGCTCCACGCCCGCGGATACCGCTCCGGCGTCTACGCGGGCGCCACCTCCGGCATCCAGGACCTCGCCGACAACGTGAGCGGCTACACCATGCCCGACGTGATCTGGATCGCCAGGTGGAACGGCGTGGCGAACACCGATGAAGAAGTGGTCCCGGCCTCCTTGTGGGCGAACCACCAGCGCATCCACCAGTACTTCAGCGACAAGGGCGCGGCCGAGACCTACGGCGGGGTCACGATCGACATCGACCGCAACTACCTGGACGTCGCCGCCGGATCCGGCAGCACCAACCCGCCGGTCATGCGGGTGGACACGGTGAAGGGCGGTTCCGTCTTCGACAACCAGCGCAACCCCGACGGCAGCTGGTCGAACGCGGCGCTGCTGGACGGGAACGGTCAGATCACGCAGACGGCCACGACCGCCCTCCCGGACGGCACCTTCCACGTGACGACGCTGGCGAACGGCAAGGTCTACGACAACCAGCGCAACACCAACGGCACCTGGACCGGCGCAGCCCTCCTGGACGGCAGCGGCCAGATCACCGCCGTCTCGGCCACCGGTCTGGCCGACGGCACCATGCACGTCCAGACCCTGGCCAACGGCAAGGTCTTCGACAACCAGCGCAACCCGGACGGCACTTGGTCGAACGCGGCGCTGCTGGACGGAAGCGGCCAGATCACCGCCGTCTCTGCCACCGGCCTCACCGACGGCACCATGCACGTCCAGACCCTCGCCAACGGCAAGGTCTACGACAACCAGCGCAACACCAACGGAAGTTGGACCGGCGCAGCCCTACTGGACGGCAGTGGCCAGATCACCAACATCTCCGCCGCCGGCCTCACCGACGGCACCATGCACGTCCAGACCCTCGCCAACGGCAACGTCTACGACAACCAGCGCAACACCAACGGCACCTGGACCGGCGCAGCCCTACTGGACGGGAACGGCGAGATCACCAACATCTCCGCCGCCGGCTTCCTCAAGTGACCGCAACCCTCAACGAACGGAGTGAACTCGTGTCAACGTTGTTCCGTCGGCGCTTCCTTTCGGGCGCGCTCGCGACCACCTTCGCGTCGACCGCCTGGCTCGGAGTCACGGCCGGCACGGCGGAGGCGGCGTCCATCAGCACGTGGGACAAGGTCGCGTCCTGCGAGAGCAGCGGCAACTGGAGCATCGTCGCCGTGGTCGGCGGAGTCACCTACTACGGCGGCCTGCAGTTCGACTACGGCACCTGGAAGGCGTACGGCGGTCAACGGTACGCGCCCACCGCGAACCTCGCCACGAAGGCGCAGCAGATCGTGATCGCGGAGAAGGTCCTGGCCGTCCAGGGAGAGGGTGCCTGGCCGAGCTGCGGACCGAAGTACCGGCTGGGGTCCGACCGATCGGACCCGTTCCCGATGCGGGTGGACACGGTGAAGGGCGGTTCCGTCTTCGACAACCAACGCAGCAGGGACGGCTCGTGGTCGGGCGCCGCGCTGCTGGACGGGAACGGTCAGATCACGCAGACGGCCACGACCGCCCTCCCGGACGGCACCTTCCACGTGACGACGCTGGCCAACGGCAAGGTCTACGACAACCAGCGCAACACCGACGGCAACTGGACCGGCGCAGCCCTCCTCGACGGCAGCGGTCAGATCACCGCCGTCTCCGCCGCCGGTCTGGCCGACGGCACCATGCACGTCCAGACCCTCGCCAACGGCAAGGTCTACGACAACCAGCG
>NZ_JBEOUW010000105.1:0-3325 GCF_040303045.1 Kitasatospora sp. NPDC096140 | reverse complement strand
GGCGGATCTTCCGCCACGCCCGGTGCAGCCCGAACTGGCTTACGTCAGCAGCCAAAGCCGTCCTCACCCTGGAGCTTCAACGCTGAAAGAGCTCAGTGGTCGGAAGTGTCCGTCCGCTGCGTCATGCTCCCAGCGTGAACGAAGACGCCTTCTGGCAGCTCATCGAAGACTGCAGGCCCGCAGGACCTGACTCGGAGGCCGAACTCCTCGCCGCCAACATCACTGAGCGCCTCGCCCGGTCGCCGTTGTCGCTGGTCACAGGCTTCGCGGAACAACTGTCCTGGGTGCTCTACCAATTGGACCGCAAGGAGTACGGACAAGACCTGTCGGGAGACGCCTTCCTGTACACGCGGGCCGCGGTCGTCGCCGCCGGCCGCGCGGTATTCGGCAGAGTTCTGCAGGACGCTTCCGCCTTCGCCCCGTTCGTCATCGACCACATCTGGGCCGAGAGCCTGCTTTACGTGCCGGACCGTGCTTACGAACGCATCACCGGTGAGGAGTGGGGCCGCGACACGCGCTACTCCTTCGAGTCGTACTCGAACGCCGAGGGCTGGGCCGGCTGAGCGCCGGACAGAGACGAATGCTGCCGGGCGCTCTTCACCGAAGAGGGTGAGGATCCCGGCCTTTCCGGCCGTCGGGCATGTCTGCCCTGCTGTTCCGGCCTGAGGGTTCTTCACTGGGGGTGGGCTGCGAGGGCGATGGGGTAGTGGTCCGGGCGGGAGATCCCGGCGTCGACCGTGCGGATGGCTCGGGCGAGCAATCCGCGCCGCCCGGCCGCTCGGCCGGCCAGGCCGCCAGGCCCGACGACTCCCGGTCGGGCAGCAGGTCCACCGGCCGGCGGGTCTCGGCACCCGTGCTCCGGCTCACCGACACCCCGAACACCCCGGCCAGCCGGGCATCGGCCCGCCAGGCCGGTGCCAGGCCGACCGAGGCGAGCGTCGACCGCAGGCGCTCGGTCCACCGGCCGTGGCGTCGCGTCAGCCCTTCGATCGGCTCGACGAAAGTCCGCCCCGGGTCGACCAGCGCCCGAACCCCGGACATCTGTGCCCCGCCGCCGCGGCCTTGACCCTCACGTTCACCGACTCCACGTCCACGTCGACATTCACCAGCCGCTCCTGCCCCGGGCCGGTGCCGGCACCGGGACCTCGGACAGTTGTTGGACTTCCGGCCTGCCGTAGGCGGAAAAGGTGAACGCTCGCCGGAGGCTCAGGAACCAGCCACGTTTGCGGGCGCGGTCCAGCCGGTAGCTCGGATCCACTCGACCAGGTCCAGGGTGGCCGGCTCGATCGAGCGCACCACCGTGAGGTCCGAAGGGTCTTCCCTCGCCTTCGCGAACTCGCGGAACATCGCCTTGTCGAGGTCGTTGGGAAGCACGCTCAACGGGAGGGCCTCGTACCGTGCCGGGAGCCCGGCGTGCGCGCCGAACGCCTCGGCGATCTGGGGGCCCGTCAGCTCGTCGCCGACGAGCTCGACGACTCCGCCGGTCGCCACCGCGGTGTCGAGCAGGAGCGCGGCGGCGACCCGGCCGATGTCCCGGACCGAGATCATCTTCAGGGCGACGTCCTCCGGCAGCGGCATCCTCAGCACGATCTCCCCATGCTCCAGGCTCGGTGCCATCACGCTCGCGAAGTTCTCCATGAAGGCGGTCGCGCGAACCACCGAGGCCCTGAGGCCGGACTGCCTCAGGTGCTCCTCGATCGACTGCTTCGAGTCGTGGTGCGGCACACCCGACTCCCGGTCCGCCCCGAAGACCGAGTTGAACACGACGTGCGGGACGCCCGCCTCAACTGCCGCGTCGACGAGCGCGGTACCGATGCGGATCTCCGCCTCGACCTCTTCGAGGCTGTTCGCTTCCGGGGTCATGAAGGAGAACCCCCCGACCGTCGCCAGCGCGGCGGTCAGCGACGCCGGGTCGTCGGCCCGGACGGCCGCCAGCTCGACGCCGCGGGCGGCCAGCGCCCGAGCCCGGTCGGACTGCGGGTTGCGAACCAGAGCCCGCACCCGCGCGTTGTGGTCCAGCAGCGCGTCGACCACCGCCCCGCCCTGTTGCCCCGTCGCGCCGAAAACGGCGATCGTGCCGGTCGTCCGGGTGTTCATCGCTGCCACCGCTTCACCAGCGGTCTCAAGCTTGATCTGTTGTGACATGTCTCCACGATGCGGTCTGCGGTGCCAGGCGCACCACCGGTATCACGCCAGGATCTTCCGATAACCCGCCAGCGGCGGGTAGCCTCGATCGCGTGTCCGACCCCCGCGGCGAGCCGAGCTTCTGCACCGACGATGTGCCGTTGTCGGCGCCGCTGGCCCATGGCGCCGACGTGGCCGCGCACTTCCACGACTACGGCCAGCTCCGCTACGCCGCGCGTGGGGCCCTGATCACAGCGACCCAGGTGGGCACCTGGGTGGCGCCGGCCAGTCGGATCATGTGGGTGCCGCCCTTCGCGGTGCACAGCAGCAAGGCGTACGGCGAGACGGACATCCGGGTGCTGTCGCTGCCTGTGACGCTGACTGGACAACTGCCGGCCGAGCCGTCGGTCTTCGTGGCGAGCGCGTTGCTGCGCGAGGCCTATCTGGTGCTGATGAGCGAGGGCGAGCCGCTGGAGAGCCCCCGTTCGCGGCTGCTGATCGACGTCGTACTCGCCGAGCTCGCCCGCGCCGCACAGGAGCCGCTGCGCCTCCCGGAGCCGAGCGACCGGCGTCTCAAGGCGGTCACCGACCTGCTCCATGCGGACCCGGCAAGCCCGGCGACGCTGGCCGAGCTGGGCCACCGCACCGGCACCGGCGAACGCACCCTGAGCCGACTGTTCGGCAGCGAGCTGTCGATGAGCTTCCGCCACTGGCGCACCCTGCTGCGCATCCAACGGGCGCTGATCGAGCTCAGCGACGGTGCCTCGGTCACCGACACGGCGATCCGGTTGGGCTGGTCGAACCCCGGCAGCTTCATCGACGCCTTCACCGAACTGGTCGGTCAGACACCGGGGGGCTACCGCTCGTCGGCTCGGTCCTCCCGCAGCTCCCATGGGTGAGAGGGGTGACTCCCTCCTTCACCACCCAGAGCGCCCGCCAGCTGACGGCGGCCGACCCAAGCGGTTCTGATCCACAGAAGTGATCCTGTTGGTGATCTTCACGAGCGACGAGTTCGAGTCCCGTCGCTCAGTTGTTGGCACAGGTGCTGGAAGCGGGTGGTTTGGCCTCGTTGAGGATCGGTTGATCTGGCGTCGTCGTGGTGCTGACTGAGAAAGTGTTGGGTAATTGATCAACTTCATGGCGTGATCCACTGGTGGTGATCTTTGCGTTGCCCTGTCCGCGAAGATCACCGCCATGTGTG
>NZ_JBEOUW010000104.1:0-4141 GCF_040303045.1 Kitasatospora sp. NPDC096140 | reverse complement strand
GGGGGGACCCTGTGGGAGAGTAGGACGCCGCCGAACAATCATTGCTGAAGAACCCCCATCCGGATTCCGGATGGGGGTTCTTCGCGTTTCCCGGGCCTTTTCGGCCGTCGGGTCACTCGTCGTCGGACTGCGGTTCCTCCGTCGGCTGCTGTCCCTGCGCCTGGGCCGCGGGCCCGGCTGCCTCGGCCGTGGCTCCGGCCGTGGCAGCCGGTGCGGCGGGGAGTTCGGCGGTGCCCCAGGCCGGACGGTTGAGCCACTTGTCGGCGGTGGTGGTGAGGCGGGCGACGCCGGTGCCGTCCGGCCGCATGCTGTACAGGTCGGCGCCGGCGCCCGCGGGAGCCTGGGCGAAGACGATGGACTGACCGTCGGGGGCGAAGGCGGCGGCTCCGTAGAAGGCGTCGGAGGGCGCGGGGGTGAGGGCGCCGACGGCGGTGCCGTCGGGGTGGATGGTGTAGATGCCGCCGCCGGGGGCGTTCTCGGGGCCGGCCGGGTAGGTGGTGAAGAGGATCCGGGTGCCGTCGGGGGACCAGTCGGCGCGGTCGCCGGCGCGCAGTTCCCAGGGGGTGAGCTGACGGAGCCCGGTGCCGTCCGCGCTCACGACGTAGATGGCGCGGCTGTTGGCGGGCTGTCCGGTGGCGCTGGTGCGGTACTCGAAGGTGAGCTGCTTGCCGTCGGGGGACCAGCTGGGGTTGCTGACCGAGCCGGAGTAGGGCTTGTCGTTGGTGAGGAAGGTGAGCCGCTGGACGTCGGTGCCCTCGGGGCTCATCAGGTAGAGGTCCGAGTACTGGGAACGGGTCTTGTCGGCCGGGTCCTGGGCGCCCCAGGTGCGGCTGAAGGCGAGCTGCTTGCCGTCGGGGGAGAAGGCGGGGGCGCGTTCGTCCTCGTTGGCGCAGTCGGCGCCGCCGCTGGAGCTGTCGCAGAGCTGGCTGATCTGGTGGGCGCCCTCTCCGGAGGTGGCGACCGTCCAGAGGCGGGCGACGCCGCTCTGCGGGTCGGTGCGGTCGAAGGCGACGGTGGTGCCGTCGGGGGACCAGTCGGGGCGGTCGTCGCGCGCGCGGTCCGGGGGCTGGGTGATCTGGTGCTGGCCGCTGCCGTCGGGTGCGAGGGTGACGATGGCGCTGGTGCTGCGGGAGGTGTCGGTGTAGGCCCGGCTGACGATCAGTCCGTTGTGCGCAGTGACTGCGGCGGGTGCTCCCGCTGCTGCGTCGACCACGGCGGACGTCGGCTCGGGGGTCGCGGTGGGGGACTCCGGCCGGATCTCCGAGAGGGGGATCTCCCCGGGCTCGGCCCCGCAGCCGGTGAGCAGGGCACCCAGAAGCAGAAGGCCCGCACCTGCGCTTGCGCGGGTGCGGGCCCTGCTCGTGGGTGACTGCCCTGTGCCGGTGATCCGTGCCATCTCCGCCTCCGACCTCTGCGATCCTTGCCGACCGCATCGACGTGTGCCCCCGTCGCCGATTCAGGACGAAGGCCCCTGAAAGGAGCTGTCACTGTGTCAGAGCGAGGGTGTCGAGCGCCGGGCGACACGCGACGGATCGCGTTCGCTCGGCCGCATGGAGTAACCCCGCGGAGTGGCCGCGGGGAACAACCGTGCGGAGGACCGGGCCGGAGTGCGGACGGAGCAGCGGGAGGCGGGAGGGGTCAGCCCCGGGCGGCGCGGCGCTCGGCCTTGGCGAGGGCCTCCGCCTCGTCCTCGGCCTCGGCGACCTCCAGGGTGGGCGCCGTTCCGCCGAGCTGGGCGGGCAGCCACCAGGTGTCGTCCGGGCCGGAGGGCTTGCCGGGGTACTCGCGCTGGGCCTGGTCGAGCATCTCGCTCATGGCGGCGCGGAGTCTTCTGGTGACCATGACGGGCTTGTCGTCCGGCCCGAGGTGAATCGGTTCGCCGATCATGATCGTCACCGGGACGTGGCGCTTGGTCAGGGTCTTCGGGCGGCCCTTGGTCCAGAGCTGCTGGGTGCCCCAGAGGACGACGGGCAGCAGCGGGGCGCCGGAGTCGGCGGCCATCCGGGCAGCGCCGGTCTTGAACTTCTTCAGCATGAACGAGCGGCTGATCGTCGCCTCGGGGAACACCCCGACGACCTCGCCGGCCTTGAGGGCGCGCACGGCGGCCTCGTACGCGGGCTGGCCGTCGGCGCGGTCCACCGGGATGTGCTTCATGCCGCGCATCAGCGGGCCGGAGATCCGGTGCTTGAAGACGTCGTCCTTGGCCATGAAGCGGGTCTTGCGCTGGCCGCCGCGGTAGGCGCCGAGGCCGGCGAAGAGAAAGTCCAGGTAGCTGATGTGATTGCTGACCAGTACCGCTCCCCCCCTGGCGGGGATGTGTTCGGCGCCCACGATCTTGATCCGCACGTCGAGCGCGCGGAAGGCGGTGAGTGCGGCGCCGATCACCGGCGGGTACACGAACTCTGCCACGGTCAGTCCTGACTTCCACGGGCCGGAGCCCGGTTCGGCGGGGTCCCGCGACGTTGCGCGGCCGGTGCCGACCGGAGCACGGCACGCCGCGGCGGTCACGGGTGATTCACGGAGATGATCCCCCGAACGAGTGCCTGCTGTCACCTGAGGCGTGCGGTCAAGCCGATTTTCCCGGTGTGATCTCCGTGATGAATTACTACGGGAACTTTTCCGCTGCCCGGGCCTGGCTGTCGTGGGCGCGGGCAGCAGGGGGCGGGCCGGTGGTGGCGGCCGGGTCAGGCCCCGGCGGTGAGGCGGCCCTGGGCGCGCCGGACGACCGGGTAGAGCTCGCAGCCGACGCAGTAGCCGAAGGCGGCGTTGAGGAAGGCGGCGGCGAGGCCGGCCGAGGTGGCCAGCAGGCCGAGCCAGGTCACCCCGGTCACGTGGCCGAGTACGCCGATCGCGGCGAACACCATGAGGATCCCCTGGCCGAAGCGCAGCGGCCGTTCGTCCTCGGTCTCGGACGGCGGGGCCAGCCGGGGCAGGACGAGGATCCGGAAGATCCAGTCGTACGGGGAGAGGCGTAAGCCGCCGACGGCCCCGAGGGCGAAGACCACGGCCTGGCCGGCGAGGAGGGCGCTGCTGCCGGTGAGGAGGACGACGATCAGGACGGCCGAGGTGAGCGCGGCGGAGAAGCGGGGACCGCGGGGGTCGGTCTGCACGGGGGCTCCGGAGGGGTCGCGACGGGCGGCAGCGGCGGGCGGTGGCGACTGGGGCGTCAGCGACTGCGGAGGTCGATGGCCCGGCCCGGGGCGGTGACGCGGCGGGCGGTCGGCAACGGCGGTGAGGAGCGCTCGGAGTCCACCGGCCGATCGTACGCGGCCCGCCCCGGGCGGTCGACCGTCTTTCGGGGGCCGCCCGGGCTGGCGCAGACTGGGGGGATGACCGGGCTGGTGGTGTGCGTCGTCGTGCTGGCGCTGGCGACCACGTTCGGGCTGCTGCGGGCCTGGCACGACGGAAGGATGAGGGTGGGCTCCAAGGACGGGACGGTACGGCTGTCGGAGGCCGAGCTGGGCGGGCCGCTCGGCTCGCGGGCGACGCTGGTGCAGTTCTCGACGGTCTTCTGCCAGCCCTGCCGGGCCACCCGGCGGGTGCTCGCCGAGGTGGCGGGCATGGTCGAGGGGGTCGAGCACGTCGAGGTGGACACCGAGGCGCGGTTGGAGTTGGCCCGCCGCCTGGAGATCCGGCGGACGCCGACCGTCCTGGTGCTGGACGCGGACGGCCGGGTGGTGCGCCGGGCGGCGGGGCAGCCGCGCAAGGCGGACGTGATCGCGGCGCTCGGTCAGGCGGTCTGAGGAATCCCCGTCGGGGTGTCGACCCGTGGCTGCGGTTCCCCGCCGGGGCGGAATCCGGTCGCGGTTGGTCCGCCCCGTCGGGTGGAGTCGGCCCCCGCCTGGGGCAGGATGGGCGCAGGCGGCGGGCGCGGGTGCCCGGCGTAAGCTACTGGCCAGTAGTGACCACTGGGCTACCGGCGAGTATGCTGCCAGGAAGTTCCGGACCGGCACGGGAATTCGCTGCCCGGAGCGGGTGTGTTCCGTGTTCGCGCCCGCTTGCACAGCCGCAGCCGCCGGACGAGACCAGTACAGGAGACAAGGCCGTGAGCTTGAGGATCGTTGTCTGTGTGAAGTACGTGCCGGACGCGACGGGTGACCGTCGTTTCGCGGACGACCACACCACGGACCGGGAGGGCGTG
>NZ_JBEOUW010000103.1:0-4393 GCF_040303045.1 Kitasatospora sp. NPDC096140 | reverse complement strand
GCTCCGGGTTGACCGCCTCGACCAGCCGCTCGAACGGCAGGTCCTGGTGCGCGTACGCCTCCAGGTCGGCCGCCCGCACCCGCTCGATCAGCTCCGCGAACGTCGGGTCACCCGACACGTCCGTCCGCAGCACCAGCGTGTTGACGAAGAACCCGACCAGGTCGTCCAGCGCGTCGTCGGTCCGGCCCGCGATCGGCGTGCCCAGCGGGATGTCCTCCCCCGCCCCCAGCCGGCTCAACAGCGCGGCCAGCGCCGCCTGCAGCACCATGAACACACTCGCCCGGTGCTCACGCGCCACCCGGGTCAGGCCGTCGTGCAGGCCCTCGGGGAACGCGAAGGTCACCCGGTCGCCCCGGTAGGAGGCGGTGGCCGGCCTCGGCCGGTCGAACGGCAGCGCCAGCTCCTCGGGCAGGCCGCCCAGGGTCCGCTTCCAGTACGCCAGTTGACGCGACACCTCGCTGCCCTGATCGGCCTCGGAGCCGAGCAGCTCACGCTGCCACAGACCGTAGTCGGCGTACTGGACCGGCAGTTCCTGCCAGGCCGGGGCCTCTCCGGCGGCGCGTGCGGCATAGGCCGCGGCCAGGTCCCGGGCCAGCGGCCCCATCGACCAGGCGTCGCCGGCGATGTGGTGGACGACCGCCAGCAGCACGTGCTCCTCGGCGCCCAGCTCGAACAGCCAGGCCCGCAACGGCAGATCACGGGTCAGGTCGAACGGCGTCCTGGTCGCGTGCTTCAGCTCCTCTTCGAGGTCGTCGGCGGCGACCGCGACCTCCCGGAGTCCGGCCTCGGCAGCGCGCGCGGCATCGAGGACGATCTGGTACGGGCCGTCGGCGTCCTCGGCGAAGACGGTCCGCAGGCTCTCGTGACGCGCGACGACGTCGGCCAGCCCCCGGCGAAGCGCCTCGACGTCCAGGGAACCGGACAGACGCAGGGCCACGGGAACGTTGTAGGTGGCGCTCGGGCCTTCGAACTGGTGCAGGAACCAGAGTCGCTGCTGCGCCAGCGAGAGCGGCAGACGATCGGGGCGCTCGACGACGGCCTGCAGCGGGAGACGGCCGACGGCCGACTCGTCGATCGCGGTGGCGAGTTCGGCGACGGTGGAGGCCTCGAAGACCTGCCGAACGGCGAGTTCCACGTCCAGAACCGACCGGATCCGACTCACCAGCCGGGTCGCGAGCAGGGAATGCCCACCGAGCTGGAAGAAGTCGTCGTCGATCGACACCGACTCCACGCCCAGCGTCTCCGCGAACAGGCCGCACAGGATCTCCTCGCGCGGCGAACGCGGAGCCCGGCCGACGGAGTCCGCCCCGTACTCCGGCGCCGGCAGCGCACGACGGTCCAGCTTCCCGTTCGGCGTCAGCGGGAACGCGTCCAGCACGACGAACGCCGACGGCACCATGTACTCCGGCAGCCGGCCCGCCGCCAGCGCCCGCAGGTCCGCCGCCACCGGACGGCCCTCCCCGGACGGCACGACATACGCCACCAGGCGCTTGTCGCCCGGCCGGTCCTCGCGGACCAGCACCGCCGCCTGCGCCACGTGCCCGTGCGCGGCGAGCACCGACTCGATCTCGCCCAGCTCGATCCGGAAACCACGCAGCTTCACCTGGTCATCGACACGCGACAGGTACTCCAACTCCCCGCCCCGCGTCCACCGCACCAAGTCACCCGTGCGATACATCCGCGAACCCGCCGAACCGAACGGATCCGCGACGAAACGCCCCGCCGTCAGCTCCGGCCGACGCCAGTACCCCCGCACCACACCCTCACCCGCGATGTACAACTCACCCGGCACACCCGCCGGAACCGGACGCAGACCACCGTCCAGCACATACACCCGGGTGTTCGCGATCGGACGGCCGATCCGCGGCGAACCCGCCGCCTCACCCACCACATCCCACACCGTCGACCACACCGTGGTCTCCGTCGGCCCGTACATGTTCGCCACCGACACCGCACGAGCAGCCAACTCCACCGCCAGATCCGACGGCAGCGCCTCACCACCCACCAACACCCGCAACCGCTCCACCACCGAAGCGTCCTGCGCCAACACCGCCCGCCACAGACTCGGCGTCGCCTGCATCACCGACGCACCCGACGAGCGCACCAGCGCACACAACGCCACCGGATCCCGCACCACATCCCGAGCAGCCACCACCACCGCCGCGCCACTCACCAACGGCACGAACAACTCCAGCCCCGCGATGTCGAAACCGACCGTCGTCACCGCCAACAACCGATCCCCCACCCCCAGACCGAACCGATCACCCATCGCAGCAACGAAGTTCACCAACGCACCCTGCGGAACCACCACACCCTTCGGCAGCCCCGTCGACCCCGACGTATAGATCACATACGCCGACGCCGACAGCGAACCCGAACCCACCGGCACCGCCGGCACGGGCCCGGCCGCATCACTCTCCAGGGCGTCCAGAAGCAGACACTCCACCGCCAACTCGGGCAGCTCCGCCAGCAGTTCGGTCGTGGTCAGCACCAGCACCGGATCCGCGTCGGCCAGCATGAACGCCAGCCGGTCCGCCGGATACTCCGTGTCCAGCGGCAGATACGCCGCCCCCGCCTTCCACACCGCCAGCAACGCCACCACCAGGTCCACCGACCTCGGCAACGCCACCGCAACGAACCGCTCGGCCACCACACCACGAGCCACCAACAGAGCAGCCAGCCGCTCCGCCCGCGCATCCAACTCCGCGTAGGAGAGCGAGACTTCACCGGAAACGACTGCCACCGCATCCGGCGACACCGCCACCCGCTCCGCGAACAACTCCACCACCGAACGACCCGGCACCTCACACGCCGTCTCGTTCCACCCCTCCACCACCAGACCCGCCTCGACCTCATCGAGCAGGTCGATGGAGCCGATGGGGCCCGAGGGCGCCGCCACCGCGGCGGCCGTCAGGCGGAGCAGTCGGTCGACGAAGGCGTGCGCCGTCGCCTGGTCGAAGAGGTCCGTGGCGAACTCCAGCACGCCGGCGAGGCCGTGCGCCCGGCCCTGCCCGTCGAACTGCTCGGTGAAGCCGAAGGCCAGGTCGAACTTGGCGGCCGACGTGTCGACCGACTGGCGCTCGACCGTGAGGCCGGGCAGCCCGTCGAGCGAGTCCAGGGCGCCCTGGTAGTCGGTGTTGTTGAAGGTCAGCAGCACCTGGAACAGCGGGTGCCGGGCGAGCGAACGCTCCGGGTTCACCGCCTCGACCAGCCGCTCGAACGGCAGGTCCTGGTGCGCGTAGGCGCGCAGACTGGTCTCCCGGACGCGGCCCACCAGTTCGTTGAACGAGGGGTTGCCCGAGGTATCGGTGCGCAGGACGAGGGTGTTGATGAAGACACCGATGAGCTGATCGAGGGCGTCGTCGGTCCGGCCCGCGATCGGCGTGCCGATCGGCACGTCCTCACCCGCACCCAACCGGGTCAGCAGCGCGGCCAGCGCTGCCTGCAGCACCATGAACGGACTGGACTGCGTCTCCCGCGCCAGCGCGACGACGCGCCCGTACAAGGCGCCCGGCACCTCGAACGGAATCCGCTCACCCCGGTACGAGGCCACCGCCGGCCGCGGCCGGTCGAACGGCAGCTCCAACTGATCCGGCAGACCCGCCAGAGCGCCCTTCCAGTACGCCAGTTGACGCGAGATCTCACTACCCGGCTCGTCCTCCGAACCGAGCGTCTCCCGCTGCCACAGGCTGTAGTCGGCGTACTGCACCGGCAGCGCCTGCCAGGCCGGCGCCTCCCCGGCGGCGCGTGCCGCGTAGGCCGCGGTCAGGTCCCGCGCCAGCGGACCACGCGACCACGCGTCACTCACGATGTGGTGGGTCAGGACGAGCAGGACGTGGTCCGTCGCCGAGAGGGCGAGGAGCGTCGCCCGGAAGGGGATCTCCTGGGCGAGGTCGAAGGGGTGGGCCGAGGCCTCGGCGAGGCGCTCCGCCAGCTGTTCCTCGTCCGTCTCCACTACGTCCAGCGGCAGCTCGACCCGGTCGGAGGGAAGGATGACCTGCCCCGCTCCCTCGGCGTCCTCGACGAAGAGGGTGCGCAGGCTCTCGTGGCGGGCGACGACGTCGGCCAGGGCCTCGCGCAGCGCCTCCCGGTCCAGCGAACCGTGCAGCCGCAGCGCCACCGGCGCGTTGTACGTCGCGTTGGGGCCGTCGAACTGGTGGAGGAACCACAGCCGCTGCTGCGCGTACGACAGCGGGATCCGCTCCGGACGCGGGACAACGGCGACGACGGCACCCCGGGTGACGCCCTCGGTGGCGTCCAGGGCGGCGGCGAGACCCGCAACCGTCGGGGTCTCGAAGAGCTGGCGGATCGGGAGTTCCACCGCGAGGAGACTGCGGATGCGGCTGACCAGCCGGGTCGCGAGCAGGGAGTGACCGCCGAAGCGGAAGAAGTC
>NZ_JBEOUW010000102.1:3105-4729 GCF_040303045.1 Kitasatospora sp. NPDC096140 | reverse complement strand
ACAACTGGCACACCAGAGGTTCGTCCGTCCCGGTCCTCTCGTACTAGGGACAGCCCTTCTCAACACTCCTACGCGCACAGCGGATAGGGACCGAACTGTCTCACGACGTTCTAAACCCAGCTCGCGTACCGCTTTAATGGGCGAACAGCCCAACCCTTGGGACCTACTCCAGCCCCAGGATGCGACGAGCCGACATCGAGGTGCCAAACCATCCCGTCGATATGGACTCTTGGGGAAGATCAGCCTGTTATCCCCGGGGTACCTTTTATCCGTTGAGCGACGGCGCTTCCACAAGCCACCGCCGGATCACTAGTCCCTACTTTCGTACCTGCTCGACCCGTCAGTCTCACAGTCAAGCTCCCTTGTGCACTTACACTCAACACCTGATTGCCAACCAGGCTGAGGGAACCTTTGGGCGCCTCCGTTACTCTTTAGGAGGCAACCGCCCCAGTTAAACTACCCACCAGACACTGTCCCTGATCCGGATCACGGACCCAGGTTAGACATCCAGCACGACCAGAGTGGTATTTCAACGGCGACTCCACAACAACTGGCGTTGCTGCTTCAAAGTCTCCCACCTATCCTACACAAGCCGAACCGAACACCAATATCAAGCTATAGTAAAGGTCCCGGGGTCTTTCCGTCCTGCTGCGCGAAACGAGCATCTTTACTCGTAATGCAATTTCACCGGGCCTATGGTTGAGACAGTCGAGAAGTCGTTACGCCATTCGTGCAGGTCGGAACTTACCCGACAAGGAATTTCGCTACCTTAGGATGGTTATAGTTACCACCGCCGTTTACTGGCGCTTAAGTTCTCAGCTTCGCCTGGACGAATCCAAGCTAACCGGTCCCCTTAACGTTCCAGCACCGGGCAGGCGTCAGTCCGTATACATCGCCTTACGGCTTCGCACGGACCTGTGTTTTTAGTAAACAGTCGCTTCTCGCTGGTCTCTGCGGCCACCCCCAGCTCAGAGTGCAAGACTCGTCACCAGGAATGGCCCCCCTTCTCCCGAAGTTACGGGGGCATTTTGCCGAGTTCCTTAACCATAGTTCACCCGAACGCCTCGGTATTCTCTACCTGACCACCTGAGTCGGTTTGGGGTACGGGCCGCCATGAAACTCGCTAGAGGCTTTTCTCGACAGCATAGGATCATCCACTTCACCACAATCGGCTCGGCATCAGGTCTCAGGCACATGTTGCGCGGATTTGCCTACGCAACGCCCTACACCCTTACCCCGGGACAACCACCGCCCGGGCTGGACTACCTTCCTGCGTCACCCCATCGCTCACCTACTACCCCGTTGGGTCACCGGCTCCACCACTTCCCTTTGCCCGAAGGCTCCAGGACGGCTTCACGGGCTTAGCATCAAGAGGTTCAGCGTTGGCGCTTCAAAGCGGGTACGGGAATATCAACCCGTTGTCCATCGACTACGCCTGTCGGCCTCGCCTTAGGTCCCGACTTACCCTGGGCA
Source organism: Kitasatospora sp. NPDC096140 (assembly GCF_040303045.1). Classification (NCBI taxonomy): domain Bacteria; kingdom Bacillati; phylum Actinomycetota; class Actinomycetes; order Kitasatosporales; family Streptomycetaceae; genus Kitasatospora; species Kitasatospora sp. NPDC096140. The sequence goes on along the minus strand of NZ_JBEOUW010000102.1, from coordinate 3,256 downwards.
GATCAGCTTGACCCAGGAACCCTTGGTCAATCGGCGCAAGAGTTTCCCACTCTTGTATCGCTACTCATGCCTGCATTCTCACTCGTATACCGTCCACGACTGGTTTCCACCGCCGCTTCACCCGGCACACGACGCTCCCCTACCCATCACA
>NZ_JBEOUW010000102.1:1635-3010 GCF_040303045.1 Kitasatospora sp. NPDC096140 | reverse complement strand
GCAATGACACGACTTCGGTGATGTGCTTGAGCCCCGCTACATTGTCGGCGCGGAATCACTTGACCAGTGAGCTATTACGCACTCTTTCAAGGGTGGCTGCTTCTAAGCCAACCTCCTGGTTGTCTCTGCGACTCCACATCCTTTCCCACTTAGCACACGCTTAGGGACCTTAGTCGGTGTTCTGGGCTGTTTCCCTCTCGACCATGGAGCTTATCCCCCACAGTCTCACTGCCACGCTCTCACTTACCGGCATTCGGAGTTTGGCTAAGGTCAGTAACCCGGTGAGGCCCATCGCCTATCCAGTGCTCTACCTCCGGCAAGAAACACGTGACGCTGCACCTAAATGCATTTCGGGGAGAACCAGCTATCACGGAGTTTGATTGGCCTTTCACCCCTAACCACAGGTCATCCCCCAGGTTTTCAACCCTGGTGGGTTCGGTCCTCCACACGGTCTTACCCGCGCTTCAACCTGCCCATGGCTAGATCACTCCGCTTCGGGTCTTGGGCATGCAACTCAACCGCCCTATTCGGACTCGCTTTCGCTACGGCTACCCCACACGGGTTAACCTCGCTACACACCGCAAACTCGCAGGCTCATTCTTCAAAAGGCACGCAGTCACGGCCGTGATCCGAAGACCACGACGACGCTCCCACGGCTTGTAGGCACACGGTTTCAGGTACTATTTCACTCCGCTCCCGCGGTACTTTTCACCATTCCCTCACGGTACTATCCGCTATCGGTCACCAGGGAATATTTAGGCTTAGCGGGTGGTCCCGCCAGATTCACACGGGATTTCTCGGGCCCCGTGCTACTTGGGAGATGAGCAAGCAAGCCGTACAGATTTCGTCTACGGGGGTCTTACCCTCTACGCCGGACCTTTCGCATGTCCTTCGACTACCCATACGGTTTCTGACTCGCCCAGCCGCCGGCAGACGACTGAAGCTCATTCCCACAACCCCACTATGGCAACCCCTGCCGGGTCTCACACCACAATGGTTTAGCCTCATCCAGTTTCGCTCGCCACTACTCCCGGAATCACGGTTGTTTTCTCTTCCTGCGGGTACTGAGATGTTTCACTTCCCCGCGTTCCCTCCACACTGCCTATGTGTTCAGCAGCGGGTGACAGCCCATGACGACTGCCGGGTTTCCCCATTCGGACACCCCCGGATCAAAGCTCGGTTGACAGCTCCCCGGGGCCTATCGTGGCCTCCCACGTCCTTCATCGGTTCCTGGTGCCAAGGCATCCACCGTGCGCCCTTAAAAACTTGGCCACAGATGCTCGCGTCCACTGTGCAGTTCTCAAACAACGACCAGTCACACACCCTCGACAACCCAACCGGGCTGCCTCAAGTGAGGCCGGCACTGAGACAACGG
>NZ_JBEOUW010000101.1:0-4879 GCF_040303045.1 Kitasatospora sp. NPDC096140 | reverse complement strand
CGGCACATCCAACTTCGGCCCAACCTGATTGAGGGATGCCTGGCCGGCACCGGTCTCTCACTTACCCCACCGACTCCACCCTGAAAGCCTCAGTAACTCCGCTGTATGAGTGCGCACTTGCCGCGCTCTTCGCCGACAGACGGCTCTGCACGCTCGAACACCGCTCTTGCCTGGAGGTCTTCGTGGACAACCCCACCGGCCAGGCCGCCGGCATCACCTCTGCCGGCCGACCGGCCGTGCCCGCCCGCGATTCCAGGGAGCCTGCTCAATGATCGACTTCGAGGTACTCACGAACCTCGCCGCATGCGACGGCACCGAACGGATCGGCGTCGGCGTTGTGGTCCGGGATGCCTCGGGACGGATTCCGGTGATCCGCAGGTCCCCGCACGACGTCCTGCCGGGCGTGTGGGAGTACGCCTGCGGCAGCCGGGAGGACTGCGAGACGGTTCCCGACGGCGCGGCCCGCGAGCTAGCCGAAGAGACTGGGCTCACCGGCCTGCCGCTGGAGTACGCGCGGCATCCCGACTTCACCAACCAGCGCGGGCTGGGCGTGCGCCCGTTCGCCTTCACCACCGTCGTGCCCGACGGCGAGAGCGATCTGCGGCTCGGTGACGAGGGCCTGGCCGTACGCATGGTCCCCCTCGGCGAGGTGCTCGCCCTGAAGGTCCTGCCCTACCTGCAGCACGACCTGCCGATGCTCGCCGAGGCGTCCACCCCGTCGTTCGGGAGGACCTCATGAATCCGCTCGACGACGCCCTCCGCTCCGCCACGATCGCGCCCCGTGCCACCAGGACGGAGCCGCCGACCCTGGTCGTCGGCGTCCACCTCGTCCTGCTCGACGGCGGCACCGTGCTGCTCGGCCGACGTCACAACACCGGCTACGCGAACGGCCTGTGGCACCTGCCGGCCGGACACATGGAGCCTGGGGAGACGGTCACCCGCTCGATGACGCGTGAGGCCGAGGAGGAACTCGGCGTTCTCATCGCCGAGGACGACCTCGCGCTCGTCCACACCCTGCACCATCTCGACGCCGACGACGGCCGCAGCCGGCTACAGCTGTTCTTCCGGCCCGCCCGCTACGACGGCCAGGTCCGCAACGCCGAACCGCACAAGTGCGAGGAACTGCGCTACTGGCCGCTCGACCAGCTCCCGACCGACACCGTGCCCTACACCGTCCACGCGCTCGGCGAGATCACCCGCGGCAGCGCCCTGTCCACCGTCGGCTGGCCGGCGTGAGCGCCCCCGCCGTCCCCTACGACGTGGACCGGCTGCTGCGCGCGACGGCCGGATGCTATGAGCTGCTGGGCGTGCGTTCCCACGACCGCGCCGGCTGCCCGAGTGTCTGGGAGCTGGCCGGCGAAGGCGGGCGCCGCCTGTTCGCCAAGCGTCACAAGAACGTGGTCATACACGAGCGGGAAACGGCCGCCTACCGGTTGCTCGTACCGGCCCTCGGCGGCGGCCGGACGCCGGCTCTGCTCGCCCAGGACAGCCGGTCGCTGCTCGTCGTCACCTCTGCGCTGCCCGGTACCCCGCTCATCAGCACCGCCCTCACCGCCGCCGAGGAGCGGGAGGTGTACCGGCAGGCCGGGCGGCTCCTGGCCGCCCTCCACGCGCAGCCGACGACCGGAGCCCCCGTCGGCGAGTACCTGCCCTGGGATCAGGAACGCGCACGAGCCCTGGCCGGGGCCCGCGACGCCTGCCTTGCGGACGAGGACATCGAGGTCCTGGCCGAAGCCACCCGAGCCGAACCCCCACCCACCGGGCTCGTCTACTGCCACGGCGACTTCGGTCCGCGGAACTGGCTCGTGCGCCGCGACGGCGACCTTCTCGCGCTCGGGCTGATCGACTTCGAACGCAGCCACGTCGAAGCCCCGGCCCGGCGAGACCTGATGCGTGTCACCCTTCAGCTCACACCCCACCGGCCCGACCTGCGTGCGGCGTTCACCGCCGGGTACGGGCGCGACCTCACCGGGCAGGAGCAGGTGGCGTGCCGGGCGTGGGCCGCGATCGACTGCCCCGCCGCCCTGCGCTGGGCCATGGACCACCACCGGGACGAGGAGGTCATCGGCTACGCCCGGACCGTCCTCGACCTGCTGCGTGACCCGAACCCCGTCGTGTGAACGCCCCTTACTTCTGCTACCGGTTGGAGTATCCATGCAGTCCCTGCGTCAGGCTGTCTGCGTCATCGTCCACGACGAGAAGGCGGGCAAGGTCGCCTGCGTCCACTACGCCAACGACTCCTGGTCCACGGTTCCCGCCTGGACGGTTCCCGGCGGCAAGGTCGAGGAGGGCGAACGACTCGACGAGGCCGCCGCGCGCGAACTGCGCGAGGAGGCGGGGCTGGTCGTCCCCGCCGAGGAGCTGCGGCTGGTCCACACCATCCAGGTCAGGGCCGGCTGGGACGGCAAGGGCCCGTTCCTGCTCTCCGTGTTCGCCGCGACGTCCTGGCAGGGCGAGCTGACGAACACCGAACCGGACAAGCACCTCGCGGTCCTGTGGGTCGACGCCGACGCGCTGCCCACCCCGATGTTCCCCACCTCCCACGCCGCCCTCACCGCCTGCCTCTCCGGCGACGGTCGAGGCTTCTCCACCTACGGCTGGGACTCCCCCGCGGACCTGCGCGACTTCGTCGGAGCCTGAGGTGGCCGGCCGCCACCGCCGCCCGCCCACCGACGAGCAGTTGACCCTGCCCGCCGACGTCGACCTGCGGCTTCTCGCCATCATCGAGGGCCGCACCGTCACCGACGCGGGCGTCGCCACCCTGCCCGGCGGACGGCACCCGTACGCCTACCGCACGCTCTACCGCCCCGATGGCATGGTGGACCGGCTGCTGGAGCGCCTGGCACCCGGACCCCTGCACCCGCCTGGCCTGCCGCCCGGTTTCCCTCCCGCGGGCTGACTTGCCCGCCGAGCCCCCGGCCGAGAGGAGCGGCCGTGCCCGATCACGCTTCCCTACTCCGTCCGGCCTTCAGCGGAGTGGGGAGTTTCGGGGCTCTGACCGGAGTTCCGGATGCTGTTGGTGATCTTCACTGGCGAGAGTGATATTGCCGCCATCGGCTGAATGCGCCAGTGCTCGTCTGCTGTCCTGGCCTGGAGGTCGGGCCTGTTCAGAGGGGTGGACTGCGGTGGCGATGGGTTCATGGTCCGGGCGGGAGATCCCGCCGCTGACTGCGCGGATGGCACAGGCGAGCAATCCTCGGGGCACTGCTGCGATGTGGGTGCGGGATCACTTGGAGGGGCTGTTCACGGACGAGGATTTCGCCGATTGGTATCCCGCAGACGGACGTCGCGGCCTGTCACCGGCGCGATTGGCGCTGGTGTCGGTGCTGCAGTACGCGCAGAACCTCACCGACCGTCAGGCCGCCGAGGCCGTCCGGTGTCGTCTGGACTGGAAATTACTGCCTGGGGCTGGAGTTGGACGATCCGGGCTTCGACTTCTCGGTGCTCAGCGAGTTCCGTGACCGGATGGCCGAGGGCGACCGGGCGGACCGGCTGCTGACGTTGATGGTGGAACGGCTGGCCGAGACGGGGCTGGTGAAGCGGCGCGGGAGACAGCGGACCGACTCCACCCATGTCCTGGCCGCGGTGCGGCGTCTGGACCGGATCGAACTGGTCGGCGAGACCCTGCGCGCGGCCCTGGAGGAGGTGGCCGCAGCAGACGAGGACTGGATATCCGCCCTGGTCACGGACGAGTGGGCCCGCCGTTACGGTCGACCGGTGCGCTACGACCGGCTGCCCAAGGAGACGAGCGAGCGCAAGCAGTACGCGCTCACGGTCGGTGAGGACGGAATGCGCCTGTTCCAGGCCCTCCTTGCCCCGGACGCACTGGCCCGGCTGCGGCGGCTGCCCAAGGTCGAGGTGATGCGCCAGGTCTGGGTCCAGCAGTACTGGTACGACGAACACGGTGATCTGTGCTGGCGCGGCCCGAAGCAGACTCGCGACCGGCTGAGCCGGCGCCACAGCCCTCGGCGTTCGACGACCGCGCACGCCTCCGACGGGCGGCCCGATCCCGCCTCCGCCCGGGTTCCGTGGTCGTCGGGGTCGATCATCTCTCCCCACGATCCGCAGGCCCGCTTCAGCCACAAGCCCGGCAAGGCCGAGTGGGTCGGCTACAAGGACCACCAGACCGAGACCTGCGACAGCGGCTTGCCGAACGTGATCGTGCACGTGGCCACCACGCCGGCGCCCGAGCAGGACATCGACGCCCTGGAACGGATCCACTCCGACCTCGCCGCACGCGACCTGGCTCCGGCCGAGCACCTGGTCGACGGCGGATACACCAGCCCCGCCGCCATCCATCGGGCCAGGACCGAGTACGGAATTGACCTGCTTGGCCCCGTCCGGCTCCCACCTCGATCACGGGCGTTGCCGGGCTTCAACAAGGAGGACTTCCACCCCAACTGGGAGGAACGAACGCTTACTTGCCCAAACGGTGCCACCAGCCCGCCATGGAAACCGACCCTCGCCGACGGACAGCCGCGCCTGTCCGTGCTGTTTCCCCGTGCCGTCTGTCGGGCCTGCGACGACCGCCCGAAGTGCACGGGAAACGTCGACGGCAAAGGCCGCCACGTCCTGCTCCTGCCACAGCCCCTGCAGGAGATCCAAAACCGCGTCAGGACAGAGCAGAAGACCAAACCCTGGCAGGACCGATACGCCATGAGGGCCGGCTGCGAGGCCACCGTCTCCGAGACCGTCCACGCCCACGGCTTGCGCAACTGCCGCTACCGCGGCACCGCGAAGACCCACGTCCAGCACGTCCTTACCGCAGCCGGAACCAACATCATCCGCCTCAGAAAGTGTTGGGTAATCGGATGATTACTGGTTCTTGAGGTCGTCGGCGAGGCGGCGGGCTGCTTCGGTCTCGATGGGGCCGCGCGGT
>NZ_JBEOUW010000100.1:0-5139 GCF_040303045.1 Kitasatospora sp. NPDC096140 | reverse complement strand
CGTCGGCTACGAGATGGCCCTGCTCGTCGACCGCGCCGGCGCCGTCCTCACCCCCGCACTTCGCGCGGAACTCCAGGGCAGTCTCCTGCACTGACCTGAATCCACGCGGATCCACCCACCCGTCCCACCTCCCCGCCGGGGCCGACCCGACCGGTCCCGGCGTCTCACCCTCAGCTACCCTCAGGCAGCTGATCCCGCCTCAGCTGGCATCGTCCCAGCTGGAACCGGCTGCTCAAGGCTGCAGCACAAGGAGGACCCATGACCCCGCCCTCGACACCCGCCGGCTCGTACGGCAGCGGGTACGGCAGCGGCTACGGCGGGCAGCAGTCCGACGGCTACGAGCAGCAGCCGCTGGTCCGTCCGTACGCGATGACCGGCGGCCGGACCCGTCCCCGCTACCAACTCGCCATCGAGGCCCTGATCTCCACCACCGGCTCCGCCGAGCGGTCCAGTGGCCTCCTGCCCGAGCACGCCCGGATCGTCAGCCTCTGCCGTGAGGTCAAGTCGATCGCGGAGATCTCCGCGCTCGCCGGTGTGCCGCTCGGGGTCGCCCGCATCCTCGTCGCCGACCTCGCCGAAGCCGGTCTCGTCGCCATCCACCAGCCCGCCGCCGCGGGCGAGTCGGGCGGAACGCCCGATGTCACGCTGCTCGAAAGGGTCCTCAGTGGACTTCGCAAGCTCTAACGGACCCGCCCGTGCCACGACGTCGGCCAAGATCGTCGTGGCGGGCGGCTTCGGTGTCGGCAAGACCACGCTCGTCGGCGCCGTCTCCGAGATCAACCCCCTGCGCACCGAAGCCGTCATGACCTCGGCCTCCGCCGGCATCGACGACATCAGCCACGTCTCCGGCAAGACGACCACCACCGTCGCCATGGACTTCGGCCGCATCACCCTCGACGAGGACCTCATCCTCTACCTGTTCGGCACCCCCGGACAGGACCGCTTCTGGTTCATGTGGGACGACCTCGTCCGCGGCGCCATCGGAGCCGTCGTCCTCGTCGACACCCGACGCCTCGCCGACTGCTTCCCCGCCCTCGACTACTTCGAGAACAGCGGACTCCCCTTCGTCGTCGCCCTCAACGGCTTCGACGGACACCAGCCCCACACCCCCGACGAAGTCCGCGAAGCACTCCAACTCGGCGCCGACACCCCCGTCATCACCCTCGACGCCCGCCGCCGCGACAGCGCCAAGAGCGCCCTCATCACCCTCGTCGAACACGCCCTGCTCGCCCGGCTCCGCTGAGTCGGAGGCGTCGGACCGCGGGTCCCCGGACCCGCGGTCCGACGTACGGGCGAGCGGAACCGAGCGGCCCCGTAGGCCCGTCTCCGCAACGGGCCGACGGGGCCGCCGCGCTTACCGGCCGGTGTCCTCCCGGGGGCCCGCGCAAGACCCGTGTATAAGCAGCGGATAACAGTTCGGTAGGCATTTTGTGATCAACAATGACGCAGTGTGGCGAATCAGCGTCACTCAGCGCCAGATCACCACGGTTTTGCTCCGTCATGTCGGTGATTGTCCGAATTGTGCCGACGCGGGCGCCCGACAGCGGCTGTTTGTTCCCCATCCCTGCACGTGCTGAAATTCCAGCTACCCCTGATTCTCTCGCCTCGGTTCGTCCGGTGACGGGTCAGGGCCCGGGGGTAGCGCTGGATTGATCCATGGCCGGCAGTCGGCCGAGAGGTAGTTGTCGAGTGAGGCGTAAGCAGCAACCCGCCCCGCAGCGGCGCTCCGAGCCCCGCCAGAGCGAGCCGAACGGTACCCCCGCGGGCCCGGCCGGATTCTCCGCGTTCACTCCCACCGAGGAACGCCCCCAGGCCGGACCGGCCCCGACTCCCCCGAGCATCGCCTCACCGCCCGGCCAGGGCGGCGCGCAGGGCGGCGAGGGCGAGGCCGGCCGGTACGACTTCCTCCGTCCGCGCAACTGGCGCGTGCCGACCCGCCTGATCGCGATTCTGCTGATCCCCGTGATCATCAGTCTCGTCTTCGGCGGTCTGCGAGTGAACACCTCGGTCGACGGCTACATCAAGGCGTCCCGCGCCGAGAAGACCGCCGAGCTGGCCAAGGCCGCGACCGAGCTCGCCGAGGCGCTGGAGAACGAGCGTGACAAGACGCTCATACCCCTGCTGACCAAGCAGGACCCGAACAACGAGGTCACCAAGCGCCGCGCCGACACCGACGCCGCGCTGAAGGCGTACAACGCCGCCTACGCGGCCTCCGACAAGTCCGGTGAGCTGCCCCGTCGCCACGAGGCCTTCCAGACCATGGTCGTCGACCTGCCGCACCTGCGGGCCAACGCCTACAGCCCCGAGCTGTTCCTCAGTGCGACCGCGAGCGCCTACTCGGCGCTGTACGGCCCCCTGCTGGCCTACGACAACTCGGTCGGCATGGGCTCCTCCAACGCCACCAGCAAGGGCCGCGCGATCTACGCGATGTCGCTGGCCAAGGCCTCCGCCTCGACCCAGCGCGCGCTGATGCTGCACCTCCTGGTCGGCATCGCGCAGAACGGCACCACCCGGTACGAGAACTCCGACGCGACCCAGCAGATCCTGGTCTCGGAGAAGCTGGAACAGGTCTCCCTCAACGAGTTCAACACCGGTAGCGCCCCCGAGGACGCGAAGAAGTACGCGGACGCGCAGGTCACCCTGTCCACCGCCCAGGACCGCTCGGCGTACAAGATGCCGAACGGCACCGCGCCGACCATGCAGGGCCTGCTGAACCTGGCCGCGGCGTACAGCCAGGCCGCCGCCGAGGGTCAGCTGAAGGGCAAGAACACCGCCGACGCGGCGTTCGCCGAGGCGAAGGCCGCCGGTCTGACCCCGGACAACTGGAACCAGGCCGCCGGAACCCACATCCAGGCCCTGCGGAACACCGAAGTCGCGCTGCTGGACGACGTCCTCACCGACTCCCGCAACCTGAAGGACAACGCGCTCTACGACGCCATCCTCAACACGATCATCGTCGTCGCCGCACTGATCCTGGCCGGCCTGCTCACCGGCTACGTCGCCCGCTCGATGATCCTCGGCATGCGCACCCTGCGCAGTGCCGCCCTGGAGATCGCCGACCACCGCCTGCCGGACCTGGTCGAGAAGCTCTCCAAGACCGACCCCGACCGGGTCGACACCTCGGTGACCCCGATCCCCCTGCACGGCAAGGACGAGATCGGCGAAGTCGCCCGGGCCTTCGACCAGGTCCACCAGCAGGCCGTGGCGCTCGCCGCCGAGCAGGCCCTGCTCCGAGGGAACGTCAACGCGATCTTCACCAACCTGTCGCGCCGCAGCCAGGGCCTCATCCAGCGCCAGCTGGCGCTGATCACCGACCTGGAGAACAACGAGGCCGACCCGGACCAGCTGGAGAACCTCTTCAAGCTGGACCACCTCGCGACCCGTATGCGCCGCAACGGTGAGAACCTGCTCGTCCTCGCGGGCGAGGAGGCCGGCCGCCGCTGGAACACCCCGGTCCCGCTGGTCGACGTGCTCCGCGCCGCCGCGTCCGAGGTGGAGCAGTACGAGCGCGTCGAGCTCGCCGGCATCCCGGAGGTCGACGTCGTCGGCGCCGCCGTGACCGACCTCGTCCACCTGCTCGCCGAGCTGCTGGAGAACGCCACCTCGTTCTCCAGCCCGCAGACCCGGGTGCTGGTCAACGCGACCCGCCTGCCGGACGGCCGCGTGCTGGTCGAGATCCACGACAAGGGCATCGGCCTCACCGCCGAGGACTTCGCGGAGATCAACGAGAAGCTGGCCGAGCCGCCCACGGTCGACGCCACCATCTCCCGCCGCATGGGCCTCTTCGTGGTCGGCCGGCTGTCCCAGCGGCACGACATCCGCGTCCAGCTCCGCCCGTCCGGCGAGTCGGCCGGCACCACCTCGCTGGTCATGCTCCCGCCGTTCGTCACCCAGGGCGGCGCCGCGCCGGAGCCCGAGGAGCAGTTCACCGTCTCCCGGATCTTCGCCGACCAGGAGCCGACCTCCCCGTGGGCGCCCGACGCCCCGACCCGCAGCGCCGCCGAGCTCGGCTTCGACGACCACCTCACCGGCATCGGCAACTCCGGGTCCAGCGGCTTCAGCCCGGCCCTGGAGTCCGTCCAGCGCTCGCAGCGCCTCGACCAGGTCCGCCGCGCGGCCCTGGAGGGCGGGCCCGAGTCGCCGGTCGTGGACGCCGAGGTCGAGGAGGAGTTCCAGCAGGGCTACGACCAGTACGCCCCGCAGGGCTACCAGCAGCAGGGTGCCTACGCCGACGACCAGTACGGCTACGACCAGCAGGGCTACCAGCAGGACGGCTACGCCCAGGACGGTTACGACCAGTACCCGCAGCAGGGCTACGACCAGCAGGGCTACACCGACGAGCAGTACGCCGACGACCAGTACGGCTACGACCAGCAGGGCTACCAGCAGGACGGCTACGCCGACCCGTACGGCCGCCAGGCCCAGGACGCCCCGGCCGGCCACCCGTACGCCCCGGAGCAGCCCGCGCTGCCCGCGGCCGGCCCCGCCCCCACCCTGGCCTCCGGGCTGCCGCAGCGCCGCCCCGGCGAGCAGCTGGCCGGCGGTGGCCCCGGCAGCGCCCCGCCCGGCGCCCTGCCGACCGGCGACAGCCCGAACTGGTTCGCCGGTGCCAAGGACAACTCGTCCTCCAACGAGTCGCGCGGCCACGACGTGTCCTCGCTCGGCGGTTACGGCCCGACCGGCCCGACCGCCAGCTCCCCCTGGCAGTCGCCGAACGACGGCGACTGGCAGCGGGCCGAGCAGCTGCGCGAACCCTCCTCCGCCGGCACCACCGGCGCCGGTCTGCCGCGGCGCGTGCCCAAGCAGAACCTGGTGCCCGGCAACGCCAAGTCCACCCCGCAGGACGGGCCGCAGGTCTCCCGCAGCCCCGAGGAGGTCCGTGGCCGCCTCACCAACCTGCGCCGCGGTGTGGAGCAGGGCCGCAGCGCCGGCAACACCGGAAGTTTCCGGATCGACCCCGATCAGGTAGACCAGTCCGGCAACGGACAGAACCGCAGCACCGATCTCTTCGGCGGCTCGAACCACCAGGAGCGTTGAGTTGACTCAGATGAGCCAGGCCGCACAGAACCTGAACTGGCTGATCACCAATTTCGTGGACAACACCCCCGGGGTGTCCCACACCGTGGTGGTCTCCGCGGA
>NZ_JBEOUW010000099.1:0-5251 GCF_040303045.1 Kitasatospora sp. NPDC096140 | reverse complement strand
CTACGCGGGCCAGACGGTCACCGTGAAGTTCAACGGCGTCGAGGACTCCTCGCTGCAGACGAGCTTCGTGATCGACGACACCTCCGTCCAGACCGGCTGAACCCGGACCGGCTCCTGACGGGCCGGTGAACCAGGACAGGTGAGGGGCCCGGCGGCTACGGCTGCCGGGCCCTTGTCGTGCCCGAACCAGCCCGAACCGTCCGCGGCCTGCAGAAACGTTACTGTCCTACGTCTTGACGGTGTCTCCCGGTCATCCTAGGTTCAGCGCTGCAAGTTTCCGGCAAGTTACAGAAACTTCCTGCAGGCTTCACCTCCGGCTGTCCCACCCCAGCCACCCCCAGGAGACGACGTGGTCACCACCGCCCCCACCCGCAGACCCGCCCGCGCAGCCGTCGCGCTCGCCGCCTCGGCCGCACTCGCGCTCTCGCTGGGCACCGCGCTCGGCGCGCCCGCCGCCCAGGCCTCCCCGCCCGCGAACAACGGCAAGGACGTCACCGCCACCCTCTTCGAGTGGCGCTTCGACTCGGTCGCCCAGGCCTGCACCTCGACGCTCGGCCCGAAGGGCTACGGCTTCGTCGAGGTCTCCCCGCCGCAGGAGCACATCCAGGGCCCGCAGTGGTGGACCTCCTACCAGCCGGTCAGCTACAAGATCGCCGGCCGGCTCGGCGACCGCACCTCCTTCAAGAACATGGTCGACACCTGCCACGCGGCCGGGGTCAAGGTGATCGCCGACGCGGTGGTCAACCACATGTCGGCCGGCTCCGGCACCGGCACCGGCGGCACCGCGTACACCAAGTACACCTACCCCGGCACCTACCAGGACCAGGACTTCCACTCCTGCCGCCAGGCGATCAGCAACTACCAGGACCGCTCCAACGTCCAGAACTGCGAGCTGGTGAACCTCGCGGACCTGGACACCGGCAGCTCCTACGTCCAGACCACCATCGCGCACTACCTGGACGACCTCGGCTCGCTCGGCGTGGACGGCTACCGGATCGACGCCGCCAAGCACATCGCCGCCGGCGACCTCGCCGCGATCAAGGCCAAGACGGCCAACCCCGGCGCCTACTGGGTCCAGGAGGTCATCTACGGCGCGGGCGAGCCGATCCAGCCGACCGAGTACACCGGCAACGGCGACGTGGACGAGTTCCGGGTCGGCACCGACCTCAAGCGCATCTTCACCACCGACAAGCTCGCCAACCTCAGCGGCTGGGGCGCCTCCTGGGGCTACCTGCCGAGCAACCAGGCGCGCAGCTTCCTCGACAACTGGGACACCGAGCGCAACGGCTCGACCCTCAACTACACCTACGGCAACACCTACACGCTGGCCAACGTCTTCCTGCTGGCCTCGACCTACGGCTCGCCCAACATCTACTCCGGCTACGCCTTCACCAACAAGGACGACGGCCCGCCGAACGGCGGCACCGTCAACGCCTGCTACCAGGACGGCTGGAACTGCACCCACGCCTGGCGGCAGGTCGCCAACATGGTCGGTTTCCGCAACGCCGTGGCGGGCACCGGGGTGACCGACTGGTGGTCCAACGGCAACAACGCGATCGCCTTCGGCCGCGGCAACAAGGGCTACGTCGCGATCAACCACGAGAGCGGCGCGATCACCCAGACCTTCCAGACCGGGCTGCCGGCCGGCACCTACTGCGACGTCCAGCACGGCGACCCGCAGCCGGGCGGCGGCTGCACCGGCCCGACCTACCAGGTCGGCGCCAACGGGCAGTTCACCGCGACGGTCGGCGCGGGCGACGCGGTCGCACTGTACGTCCAGCCGGGCGCGACCGCTTCCGGCGCCTCGTTCAACGTCAACGCGACCACCGCGTACGGGCAGAACGTCTACGTGGTCGGCGACGCCGCGGCGCTCGGCGGCTGGGACCCGGCGAAGGCGCTGCCGCTCTCGTCCGCTGGCTACCCGGTCTGGTCGCTCGCGCTCTCGCTGCCGGCCGGCACCTCCGTCCAGTACAAGTACGTCCGCAAGGACGCGAACGGTGCGGTGACCTGGGAGTCCGGCGCCAACCGGACGGCGACCGTGCCCGCCGGCGGGACCGTCACGCTGAACGACACCTGGCGGCCGTAGGACCGCCCCGCCCCTCCTCGGGAACCCCGTCGGCGCCGTCCGACGGGGTTCCCGCCGTATGGGGGAGCCGCAGCCGGGGGAGCGGGGGTGTGGCCGGGGCCGGGGCTCCGGCGCAGGTCTCAGCCGCGCCCGATGTACGGCATCGCGGTCGCCATCACCGTGGCGAACTGCACATTGGCTTCCAGCGGCAGCGCGGCCATGTGCCGTACGGTCCGTGCGACGTCGGCCACGTCCATGGTCGGCTCGGGGGCGATCCGGCCGTCGGCCTGCCGGACACCCGCGCTCATCGCCGCCGTCATGTCGGTCGCCGCGTTGCCGATGTCGATCTGCCCGCAGGCGATCCGGTGGGGGCGGCCGTCCAGGGACAGCGACTTGGTCAGGCCGGTGACCGCGTGCTTGGTCGCGGTGTAGGCGATCGAGTGCGGGCGCGGGACGTGCGCCGAGATCGAGCCGTTGTTGATGATCCGGCCGCCCAGCGGATCCTGGGCCTTCATCTGCCGGAACGCCGCCCGGGCGCAGAGGAAGGCGCCGGTCAGGTTGAGGTCGACCACCGCCCGCCAGGCCTCGACCTCCAGCTCCTCCACCGGGACGGCCGGGCCGAAGCTGCCGGCGTTGTTGAACAGCAGGTCCACCCGGCCGTGCCGCTCGGCGGTCGTGGCGAACAGCGCGTCCACGGCGGCCGGGTCGGTGACGTCGGTCGGCACCACGTCGGCCGGGGCGCCGCAGAGCCGGGCGGTTCCGTGCAGCGGCTCGGCCCGCCGGCCGGCCAGCACCGGCAGCCAGCCGGCCGCGGCCAGCTCCACCGCCACGGCCCGTCCGACGCCGCTCCCGGCTCCGGTGACGACGGCGATCTGCTGGGGCATGGCGCTCTCCTCGGTGGCGGTGGGGCGGTGTGGCGGTGGTGGCGGTGTTCCGGCCGGTCCCGGTCGGTCCCCCGGAGCGATCGTTGCGGCTGCCCCGGGTGGCTGTCACTGGTCGAAAGCGCCCAAAAACCGGCGCCAGGACCGGTTGGCGATCGGTGAATCCCGTCGTCCGGCCCCCGTCGTCCGACGGGGGTGGTGAAGGGTTTTACCTGATCGCGAACAAACATTGGATTTCCGGTGGCCGACGCGCAACCGGGCCGCCCCGGGCCACGTCATAAGATCGCAGGAAGACGCGCCCCCGCGAGGGACGGCGCGCCATCACCCGGGGGCCGTACCAGCATGGTGTTCCCGGGTCTGTCCGGCCCCACCGGGGGGCCGCCGCCCGGTCAGACGGACCGGGCGCGACATCGGTCGGAGAGTCCTCACCGTGCTTAGGCAGTCGTCCCGTTCCCGTGCCGTCCTGTCCGGCGCCGCCGTGCTCGCCCTGGCCGCCTCGCTCGCGGCCTGCGGGAGTTCCGGTGGTGGGAAGGGCGACAGCGCCAAGTCGGACGGCACCCCGGCCGCGACCGGCAGCGCCGCGGGCACCCCGACCGGGGGCGGCACCGGCTCGGGCACCTCGGCGCCCGCGGTCGGCAACGGCAAGGTGCTGATGCCGACCGGCCCGAACGCCAGCCTCGCCAAGTCCCGGGACACCGCCGCCGGACCGATCTTCCTGACCACCGTGACCGGCGCGAAGTCCGGTGTCTCCGGCAAGGTCTGGGTCTGGCTGCCGCCCGAGTACAACGACCCCAAGTTCGCCAAGACCGGCTTCCCGGTGCTGACCCTCTTCGCGGGCGGCCAGAGCAACGGCTACAACACCTGGACCGACAACCAGCTGCCGATCCAGGAGGAGAACGAGCGGCTGGTCAAGGCCGGCAAGTCCCACCCGTTCATCATGATCATGCCGGTGCAGAACTTCAACGGCGACGAGAAGAACGCGCTGGACTGCTCCGACATCCCGGGCCAGCCCAAGATGGGCACCTGGATGGCCCAGGACATCCCGGACTTCGTCCGCGCCAACTTCCGCACCGTGCAGGGCCGCGACGGCTGGGGCGTGATGGGCGCCTCCACCGGCGGCTTCTGCAGCGCCAAGCTCGCCCTGCAGCACCCGGACGTCTACAAGGCCGCGGTGCCGATCGACGGCTACTTCATCCCGGACTCGCTCCTGTGGAAGGGCCACGACGCCGAGCGCGCGGCCAACAACCCCGACGTGCTGGTCGCCGAGGGCAAGGCCGACGTGAAGATGCTGGTCACCGCGGGCGGCGCCAACCCGTACGAGACCAAGGTGGTCAAGTCCTGGGTGGCCAAGGCCGCCCCGCCGGTGGGCATCGACTACTACGAGCAGCCCGGGGGCAAGCACCTCACCTCGGACTTCAAGAAGATGATCCCGGACACCCTGGAGTGGCTGACCAAGAACCTGGCGGGGCCGGCGGCCGACTGACGCCGCTCCGTCACCCACCACGGTTGCCGGGCCCCGGTGTCCCCGGTGTCCCCGGTGTCCGGCGGCCGTGGGCGGTCAGCGTGCCGTCGGCGTCCGGGAGGGCTTGGACGCCGCCGAGGGCGAGGGGGGCCGCGGACTCGTGGACGGCCCGGGGGGCTTGGACCCGAGGGCAGGGTCCGCCCAGCCGTCCCGGACCGCTTCCAGGAACCCCGGCGCCTCGGCCAGTTGCATCAGCTCCAGCAGCGGCACCGTCACGTCCTCGGGCTGCGACCGCGCTTCGGCCCGGGCGAACAGCAGGACGTACACCAGGCCGCTCGTCGTCACGACCCGGACCTCGGCCTCCTGTCCGCGCGGGACGACCGTCAGCGGGTGCAGCAGCCAGACCACCGAGCCGTCCGCCAGCTTCGTGCCGAGGCAGTCCCGGCCCTCCGGGCTCATCGGACCCCAGGCGGTGGTGCGGGACTCGCACGGCGAGCTGGTGCCGCCGCGCTGTTGGGCGGGCCCGTCCAGGCTCCGGCTCATCGTGACCGTGCCGCCGTCCTTCCTGGTCAGCACGAAGGCGTCCGCCGTGGCGCCCCCGGCGACCCCGCCGATGTCCTCGGGCGGGTGGTCGCGCAGCAGGGCGAGCAGGCGCGCGCTGCCGACCGCGGACGCGCCCGGCGAGGCCGTGCCGCCGGTGGCCGTGACCGCCGAGGCGGTGCCCGGCGCGGCCGCGGTGTCCTGGACGGTTCCCGGTGCGGCCGTGCCGTCCGTCCCGGCGGCCGCCGGGGGCTGTGCGTCGGGCCGGCCCGCCGCCCGCGCCCGCGGGACCGGCCCCCCGCC
>NZ_JBEOUW010000098.1:0-6509 GCF_040303045.1 Kitasatospora sp. NPDC096140 | reverse complement strand
CCAAACTCCTCCACAAACTCACCAACCTCACCTACAAACACACCACCGCCACCCAACACGCCCTCACCAACCTCCACCACCACCTCACCAACAACCAGTAAGCAAACGAAGAAACAGAACGGCCAAGAGAGAACGTGAAACGAGCCGGGAAATCACCGCCACCGGTCACCGCTGGCGGCGCTCCCGGCTCTTCGCGCTGCCCGGTCGGTCCGTACCGGCACAAGTCCGTTACAGCCTGCGCCAGTTCCTCCCAGGGCGCCTGCGGCCTGGCATCATCCGACTACGCCGGAAGATCAACGGGGTGCGGACGAGGCAGGACGGTGAGGATGCGGTGGACGACGTGACCGACGACGTGACCGACGATGTGACGGACAGCGTGCCTGGCGCCTGGGCGGGAAGCCTGAGCAAGCCGAAGCAGCGGCGGAAGGTGGCGCCGGTCGTCCGGATGGGATGGAAGGTCTTACTGGTCGCCATAGGCCTGTCCGCGGTGGGCCTCGGATTCTTCCGGTTCGTGGACGCCTTCGAGGCGTCGGGCGCCTACCGCTCGGCGCCGGCCTGCGGGTCGGCGGAGGCCGGGGACGTGGTGGAGTGCGTGCGGACGGAGAGCGGGCAGGTGACGAAGAAGTCGTCCAGTTCCAGCGACGATTCGGTCACCTATCTGCTGACGATCTCGCGCGAGACGGCTCCCAGCGGCGAGTACGACGTGGGCGGCGCCTTCTACCGGGATGTCGAGGTCGGCACCACAGTCGATCTGAAGATCTGGAAGGACGATGTGGTCTGGGTCTCCTATCACGGGCACCAGGCCGAACAGCGGAACATGCCGTGGTGGAGCGTGTTCGAGGTCGCCCTGTTGATCGGTGCCGGCACGACGCTGCTCGCGTACCGCGTGGCCTCGGCGGACCTGCGGGCGTGGGGGTGGCCGCTGCTCGTCGCCGTTCCGACCGCCGTCGCCACGGGCACGGGCTGCGTCCTCCTCATCGCGTACCAGTGGCCGTTCGCCGTCACGTTGACCCTGGCGATCGTGTCCTGGCTGATCACGGTGGTCATCGCCGCGACGGCCGTGTCGGAACTGTAGGCCCGCGGCGGGCGACGCCCGTCGGCCCCGCGCCACACCCGACGGCAGGCAGCCCGGTCCTCGACTCCCACATGATTGTCAGGTTCTCGACACGGGAAGGAGGCCGATCAGAGGCCGATCAGTCACAAACCACTCACCAGGGGAGGACCATCCGTGCGCCGCACACCCGCCGGCACCACCACCGCTCTGCTCGCCACCGCCCTCGCCGCGGCCCTGCTCGGCGCCACCCCCTCCTGGAGTGCGCCGGCCGGGAGCACGGCACCGCCCAGCGCGGCACCGCCCTCCCGCCAGGTGGAGGCCTTCGCGGAGGACGGCAGCATCTCCCGCGCCCAGGCCCCCGCCGTCTCCCCCTTCGTCGCCGCGCCGGCCCAGGGCGTGGCCGCGCCGCAGGGGGACGGTGACGTGACGCCGCTGGTCCGCAGCGGCGATCCGGCGACCAAGCTGGACGTCGTGGTGATCGGCGACGGGTACGCCGCGCAGGAGCAGCAGAAGTTCCTCACGGACGCGGCCGAGAAGTGGCGCGAGGTGACCGCCGTCGAGCCGTACGCCACGTACCGCGGACTGTTCAACGTCTGGGCGGTGTCGGCGGTTTCGCCGGAGTCGGGGGTGACCGGCGATCCGGACCGGGCGACCGTGCGGCACACCGCGCTGGGCTCGTACTTCTGGTGCGACGACGTGGAGCGGCTGCTCTGCGTGGACGAGAAGGCGGTCGAGCGGTACGCGGCGAAGGCCCCGCAGGCGGACCTGGTGCTGGTGGTGGCCAACAGTGCCAAGTACGGCGGCGCCGGCTACAACGACGTCACGTCCCCGCTCGGCTACGAGGGCATCGCCACGGTGGCGGGCGGGAACGCCAAGTCCGGGCAGATCGCGGTGCACGAGACCGGGCACTCGCTGGGCAAGCTCGCCGACGAGTACGCCTACGACGGCCAGGGGACGTACCAGGGCGACGAACCGGCCGAGGCCAACATCAGCACGCTCACGGCCGACCGGATGCGGCAGCAGGGCAACAAGTGGTCCCGCTGGCTCGGGCAGACCTCCCCGGACGGCGGGACGGTCGGTGCGTACGAAGGCGGCGGCTACTACCCGACCGGGCTGTACCGGCCGACCGAGAACTCGATCATGCGCTCGCTCGGGCGGGAGTTCAACCTGCCCGGGCGGGAGGCGATGATCGCCGGCTTCTACCGCCACGCCACGCCGCTCACCAGCCCCACGGCCGAAGGGAGTTGGCTCACCGCGGCCGACCACCTGACCGTCGACCTGCCGGTGCCCGGCACCCGGCTGCGCTGGTTCCTGGACGGCCGCGAGCTGCCACGCCTCTCCGGTCGCACTGCGCTGGACCTCGGCGACCTCAAGCTGACCGGGCCCCGGATCCGGCCGCACCTGCTCACCGCCGTCGCCACCGATCCCACCCCCGCCGTGACGGACCCGGCGCTGCGCGCGGACCTGACCGCGAGCCTGTCCTGGATCGTCACGCGGTGATCCTCACACGCTGATCGTCACGCGCTGAGACCGGTCCGAGCCGCTGCACCCGAATGCGGTGCAGCGGCTCGACGGGCACCGAATGCGGTGCAGCGGCTCCGCGGTGCCGGTGGTGTGCACGCAGAAAGTGCCTTCCTGCCAGGGCTGACGGATCTCGGACCCGCCTCATCGTCCCGGTTCGGAAGGCACTTCCGCGCTGCGATCACGCTGCGATCACACTGCGGACGTCGCCGCGCGTGGGACGCGCACGTCAGGCCAGGTCGAGATAGAACTTCTCGTCCGCGCCGCCGTTGGCATTGATCTGGCAGTTCACCGTTCCTCCCGGACCGGTGGCGGTGGTCACCCCACTGCCGGTCACCAGGCGCAGGTAGATGTTCGGGAAGGCCGCCGACCCGAAGGAGAACGAACCGTCGGGCTGGGGAAGGAGGTGGTACTTCTCCCAGGGGCCGAGGCCGAACTGACAGTTGACCGTCCCCCCTCCGGCCATGGTGGTGGGGACCCCGTTGCCGTCCATGCGCAGGAACACGTTCGGGAAGGCCGCCGACTCGAAGGCGTAGGTGCCGTCGCTCTGCGGCCGGACCCTGAAGGCCGTCAAGGGACCGTTGCCGAACTGACAGTTGACCGACCCCGCGCCGTTGTCCCTGGCCGTGGTCACTCCGGTGCCGTCCATGCGCAGGTGGACATTCGGATAGTGCGTCGACTGGATGGTGATCGGCGCGTCCCCGAGCTTTTCGAGGTCAGCTGCTGACAATGACATGACGGCCTCTTTCCCTTCGGTCTGGGCGTGTCACGAACGAGTCGAACCGGTTCCGCCACAGGCACTCTCTCCGTACTGAATTCGAGCGAGAGGGATGTGCCCGGTACGGCAATCACGGCGTCGGACAGCGGGAGCCTTTCGGGACGAACCATGCGGCCTCGTCGGCACTGTGCGGCCTCGTCGGCTCCATGTGCCGTGCTGCGTGCCGTAAAAGGAGAGCCTGACAGGCGGGAACGGCAAAGCGGCACATCAGCCGCTCGTGTTTGCCACCCCCCGTTTTCTTCCTGCTGCCGCAGGCCCCGCACCGACTGTAATCCGGCGCGTACAGCCTGTCCAGGCTCGGTACTTCGGCAAACGCCGTCCACATCGCGGACGATATGCGGAAGTGCTCCTTAGCCTGGGAGAACCGTCTTTTCAGGAAGCGGCGGCCGCGGTGGAATGCCCGGACCGGTCGTCCCGACCGTCGGGGAGGTCCTGACGGGCGCCGATGAGGTAGTCCAGGCCTTGCGCCGGGCCGGCGGGCGGGCCGAGCAGCTCCCACAGCGGTTCCCACAGGCGGGGCGGGACACGGTAGTCGCCCGCCAGCATCCAGACGTCGTCGCCGAGTCGGACCTCGGGGGCGCCCTCGAAGAGGTGGCGGACCCGCAGGTACTCCTCCCGGTTCAGCTCACGGGAGTAGCGCAGTTCGTCGTCCGTGTCGAAGCCGTCCAGGAGCCAGAGCACGTTGCGGCCGTCGGCGTAGGGGTCGTCGACGAAGGACGCATCGACGGAGGGCGCGTCGACGGACGCGTGGTCGGCCGGAGCGTGGTCGGCGCGGGGTTGGTCGTTGTCCACGCCGCCACTCTACGGGGGCCTGCGCTCAGCCCGGTCGGCGCTGTTCCGGCAGCGCCGGCGGGCGGCGGCGCAGCGGTGCCAGCTCGCGCTCCAGGGTGCGGACGTCCAGCGCTATCCGGGCCGCGATGTCGCGCGGGCCGGTGCCGGCGGGCATCCGGCGCGACCAGGAACGGGGCTTGGCCGGGCCGTCCTGGACCATGTGGAAGTTGAGCCTCACCACGTCGGCGACGTCGACCAGGCTCACCAGGATCCTGGTGTCCGGGAGGTCGATGCTCACCTCGTTCCCGATGCACGAGCAGGCCACCAGGCCCTCGATGTCCTCCTCGGCCAGGTACCTGGCCAGGGGTACCGCCCTCCCCCGGACCAGAAACGGACGATCCACCGGACTCACCGGACCCGCCTCCTCCCCCAGCACGCGCACGCGCCGCGGCCGCGGCGCAAGCGCACCGCAACAGACCGGGCCCGCCCATGCTCCACCACATCCGTGCCGGGCGCCAACTCGCTGTCTCACCCAGTGAATTGGGTGTAGTCACCGACCCGGCGCACCGGCGCACGCTCCGGCGCACCGGGCCCCGCACCGCAGCCATCGCCACGAGCGACCGCCACCACCACCGCCACCACCACGACCGGCCACCAACGCGCAGGTGCCCGTCCGCGCATGGCGGACGGGCACCTGAGGCAGGCAGTGCGTGCGGACGGGTGTCAGCGCCCCGAGCGGGTGAACCGGCCGTGCAGCACCAGGGAGCGGGTCAGCGCGAGCAGACCGCCCGTGCACAGCGCGGTGCGGAGCATGTTGGCCGGCACCCAGCTGTCGGCGAAGTGCGCCCGCACCGAGGCGAAGTCGTGGATCTGGGACGGGTCGCCCGCCGCCGCCAGCTGGTTGTTGAGCGGGATGTTGACGCCCATGGTCACCATCAGCGCCACCACGTACAGCGCCGTCGCCAGCGCGGCCCACAGCGCCGCCTGCCGCCGGCCCGCCTTGTGCAGCAGCCACGCCGCGATGCCCGTCGCCGCGAAGGCGCCGACGAAGACCAGGCCGAACATGCCGTTCTCGATCGACTTGTTGATGTGCTGCATCGCCGTCACGTACGTGCGGTCGTCACTCGCCGCGAGACCCGGCATGACCGACACGTCGAAGGCGAAGAACAGCCCCGCCATCAAACCCATCGCGATGGTCGCGCCCACCAGCAGCGGCCCGGTCGCCTTGCTCTGCCCGACGGCGTGCGCCGAACTCCCCATCCCCACACCTCCGATGGCCGACGGCGCGGAGTACGACAGCGGAACCGCGGTCTGATCCGAACGCATCTCAGGACCCCTTCACTCTCCCGGCCCGCAGGCTGCGGTGCCGACGAACTTTGTGCACACGACACCGACCACCGTGCGGTGCACCGCGCAACGGAAGCGCGACAACCGGAACCCCGGGCCGCAGGACGGCACATGCCCCGTCTTGCGCCGCCCGCGGCGGTCCGGCGGTCCGGCGGTCCTGCGGCCCGGCGGGCGCACCGTCGCGCCCGCCCGCCGCCCGCTGCGGGCTCAGAGCACCGCCGACAGGCCACGCCGGTACCGCCGCTCCAGCACCGTCCGCCCGATCAGCCGCACCGGGGCCGGGATCGTCGCGGACACCGCCCGGACGGCGGCCGGGTCCGCGCCGTCGAACATCCAGGGCTGCAGGTAGGTCATCACCTGGGTCGGTGCGCTCTGGATGATCCGGCGCTCCACCCGCAGGTACTCGTCCACCGGCAGGCCGGCCAGCGCCGGGAACACCACCGGCTCCTCGTGCCCGAGGTGGTCGCGCACCAGGGTCTCGAACGCCTCGGCGGCCGCCGGGAGTTCGGCCCGCAGCCCGGAGCCGAGCACCCCCGCCACCCGCCGCATCGACCGGTCCAGCGCCTCGTGGTCCTCCTCCAGGACCCCGCCGCCGTCGAACCCGGCCACCCGGCCACGCAGGTACGGCCAGAGGATCTCGTCCTCGCTGTGGTGGTGCCAGTCGATCACCGCGCGCAGCCGCCCGAACCACTCCGCCAGCTCCGCCGTGGATCCCGACGGTCCGCGCGTGGCGGCGGCGCTCAGCCGCGCCGCGTCGCGGCGCATCGCCACGTGCATCAGTCCGAAGCCCTTGATGTGGCCGGGCAGTGTGCCGATGCCCCGCTCGCTCGACCAGACCGTTGTGCCGTCCGACATGACCAGACCTCCAAAGTCCGTTCAGGGTCCCTTGCAACGCCCGCCCGGGGGCGGCCACACGGGGCCGCCGGGGACGAGCCGGCTCATACGTTCCACACGCCCGAGGCGGCGGCTTCCCGGGCGTAGTCCGCGAAGTCCCGCGGCTCACGACCCAGCGCCCGCCGCACCCCGTCACCCAACGAC
>NZ_JBEOUW010000097.1:0-7132 GCF_040303045.1 Kitasatospora sp. NPDC096140 | reverse complement strand
GGTGTTGCGCTGGTTGTCGTAGACCTTGCCGTTGGCGAGGGTCTGGACGTGCATGGTGCCGTCGGTGAGGCCGGCGGCGGAGACGGCGGTGATCTGACCGCTGCCGTCCAGCAGTGCCGCACCGGTCCAGGTGCCGTTGGTGTTGCGCTGGTTGTCGTAGACCTTGCCGTTGGCGACGGTCTGGACGTGCATGGTGCCGTCGGTGAGGCCGGCAGCGGAGACGGCGGTGATCTGGCCGTTGTCGTCGAGGACGCTGGCTCCGGTCCAGTTGCCGTCCGGGTTGCGCTGGTTGTCGTAGACCTTGCCGTTGGCGAGGGTCTGGACGTGCATGGTGCCGTCGGCCAGACCGGCGGCGGAGACGGCGGTGATCTGACCGCTCCCGTCCAGGAGGGCTGCGCCGGTCCAACTTCCGTTGGTGTTGCGCTGGTTGTCGTAGACCTTGCCGTTGGCCAGGGTCTGGACGTGCATGGTTCCGTCGGCCAGACCGGTGGCCGAGACGGCGGTGATCTGGCCGCTCCCGTCGAGGAGGGCTGCGCCGGTCCAACTTCCGTTGGTGTTGCGCTGGTTGTCGTAGACCTTGCCGTTCGCGAGCGTCGTCACGTGGAAGGTGCCGTCCGGGAGCGCGGTCGTGGCCGTCTGCGTGATCTGACCGTTCCCGTCCAGCAGAGCCGCGTTCGACCAGCTGCCGTCCGGGTTGCGCTGGTTGTCGAAGACGGAACCGCCCTTCACCGTGTCCACCCGCATGACGGGTGAGTTCTGCTGCTGCTGCAACCCGACCGGGCTGGCATAGCCCTTGAGGTGCACGTTGTAGCCACCGCTGACCCATCCGACGGCGCCGACGGCGCCGGAGCCGTGGTTGCGTGAGACGATCCGGTGCTGGTTGCCCCCGATCCAGTCGATCGTTCCGTCGGAGTACACGGCGGTGACGATCGCGACGTGGTCGTAGTCCGTGCCACCGAAGGACTGCGGGTGGAAGAAGACCGCGTCGCCGATGTGCGGGGTCGGGGAGAGCCCCCCGTCGTACTTGTTGGCGTAGGTCTCGAAGCTGTTGGCGAGGTCGTTCAGCACGCCGAGGCCCTGCACGCCGTTCTGGGACCAGACCCATCCGGCGAAGTCGGCGCACCAGGCCTGCCCATTGCAGGAGTTGTGCTGTGCGCTGCCGGGGGCGTAGTAGCCGTTGCCCTCGTTGCCGCACTCTCCGCTGCCGAGCTGGCCGGCGGCCGTGCTGACGATTCCGCTTGCACTTCCGGCGTGGGCCACACCGGACGCGAGCATGCTCAGGCTTGCCACGGCCAGTGCGGTGGTGACACCGATCGATGCGAAGCGCTTGGCCATCTCGGACATGTCTGTCCCTTTCGGATTGATGGAGCTGAAGTGGAGGTGGAGAGGTCGAGGTGCTTCGGCCCGCTTTCGGCGTGGCGCCGAGCGGTACCGGTCAGCCCGCGGTGAGCGCGACGGACTGCGTGGCGGCTGCCAGTTGGGAGCCGTCGGCGCCGACGACGGAGAGGGACGTCCGCGACTGCTGCGGCCGCGAGCCGGCCGATACCGCGATCCGGTACCGGATCGTCAGGGAGCCGCCGGCCGGGACGGCATAGGAAGCGGCGGTCGGATCGACACCGATCGGGGCGGCACCCGTGTCGGTTGCCGAGTCCGGCAGCCAGGTGCCGGTCGCCGGGTCGAGGCGGGACAGGGTGCTCGTGATCCCCCGGCCGGAGAGCACGAGCGAGGGGGAGGCCGCGGCCAGCGCCTTGCCGGTGCGGTCGGTGAGGATCACGGAGAACTCGACGGGCGTCCCGCCGGTCTTCAACTCGGCTGGCAGCCCGCTGAACTGGGCATCGAGTCCGGTCTTCCTCGGAGGGTCGGCCGGTGCGGCGCCGTTGTCGGCGGGCATCGCCGGCGGTGGTGCGGGCGGTGCGGGCTTCGGTGCCGGGTCGGCGCCGGTCCGGGGGCCGGCCGGCAGGGAGCTCGGTGCGACGAACGCCGGCGCTGCGGGCAGAGCTGATGGAACATCAACTGCGCTGTCAGAGGCAGACGGTGGTGTCGGTGACGCCGGAGCGGTCGCCGACGGAGGCGCCGTGGTGGCGGCGTTCCCCGCCGGGGGGCCGGAGGCCGCCGCGGTGCCGTGTCCGGCCGGTGTGGCGGCGCACCCGCCGAGGCCGAGGGCAACGAATGTCATGCCCATGACTAACAGGGGGGCGGTTCTCCGGGTGGATTCGGGCATGACGGTTCTTCCTCGGGTCGGTGGAGGGGTGATCCGCGGCGGCTGGGCGTGCCGTGCCGTGTCGCGCGCGGAGCGGGGTGAACGTACCTGTGCCGCCGCATCCGGGGGAGCGTTCGGGGCGGCGCCCGGTGTGCGGCGTGCCCGCTGTGAAGCCCGGGCCCGAAGGCCCGGCGCCGCGGAGGTGCGGTCACATAGTCATCCGCAATCTGATCTGCTGTCAATCATTGATTGAAAATGCCGGTGCTGGAGTGACGGCATTTCGCCAACAAAATCCCGACAAATGGTGCCAAAAGTTGGGCTGCGTGACTCCGCCTCCGGCGTGAGGTTTCACTTTGTTGAACGGTCCGGAGATCCGCCCGCGGGCATGGCAAAGCACCGATCCGCCGGGTCGGTCGGATCGGTGCGATGGGGGAGTGGTCGGGTCGCGGTGATGAGGCCGGTGCCGTCAGGTGACGTCGTCAGGCGGTGTCGTCAGGCCAGGGTGATCCGGATGCCCACGGTGCCGCGCTCGCCGCGGCGCAGCCGGCTGCCGAGCAGGGTGAGCACGCCGAGCAGGCCGTACTTCTGACGCAGCAGGGTGCGGTAGGCGGCGGTGCGCTCGGGGCCGAGGATCTCGGCGGTCGCCGGGTACTGGTCACCGGTCGGCCGGCCCTTGACGTCGCACGGGCCGACCAGCACGTCGGCGCGGTTGCGGATCCGCTTGACCTTCCAGGAGTCCGCGACGGTCCAGATGCCGAGCGCCTCCCCGTCACGGACCACCCACACCGGGGTCGGCACGGTCGTGCCGTCCTTCTTGTACGTGGTGACGAGCAGGTAGCTCCCGGAGGAGAGCTGGACGATCCGGGCAAGCCGGTTTGAGGCGGAGGGGTCGGGCGTGGTCATGGCCGGAATTCTAGAGGGGATCGGCCGTCGGGCGTGCCGACCGGCCGTGGACCGCGCCGCAGGTCAGCGTCCTCAGCGCGGCCGGCGGGTGCGGCCGGTGTGCAGCAGCGCCCGGGCGCGGCGGGTCAGCCGCCGGTGGCCGCGGCCGCCGACGCCGGTGGCGCCGCCCACCGCGGTCGCGCCGCCGGTGCGGTGCGCCGCGCCGGCGCCGGCCGGGGCGTGGGCGGGTGCGGTGCGGCGGAGCGCGGCGGTGCGGACGCCGGCCCAGACGGCGAGGGCGGTGCCGAGGACGGCGGCCGTCCAGACGGCGGGGGCGGCACCGGGCCCGTCGCCGCCGATGACGGGCGGCTGGGCCCAGGGCGGCAGCTGGGAGGCGGCTGCGGCCTCCGGGGCCCCGGGGGCCTCCGAGGGACCCGCCGAGGCGCCTGCCGACGGGCCCGCCGACGCGGCCGGTGCGCCGGTGTCCTCGACGAGCTGCCCGACCGGCTGGACCTTCCCGAGCGCCCCGAACCCCCAGTCGAGCAGGGCGGCGGCCTCGTCGTAGACCTTGCCGTTCGCCTCGGGGTGCATCACCGTCACCAGCAGGGTGCGGCCGCCCCGTTCGGCGGCGCCGGTGAAGGTGGCGCCCGCGTTGGTGGTGTAGCCGTTCTTGACGCCGATCAGGCCCGGGTACTTGCCGAGCAGCTTGTCGGTGTTGGCGATGTCGAAGCTGGTGCGCTGGCCGGTGAGCGTGTCCAGCCCGCCGGGGAAGCGCGCGGTGCGGGTGGCGCAGTAGGAGCGGAAGTCGGCGTTGCGCAGCCCGGCGCGGGCGAAGAGGGTGAGGTCGTAGGCGGAGGAGACCTGGCCGTCCATGTCGTAGCCGTCGGGGGAGACCACCTTGGTGTCTCCGGCCTGCAGCGTTTCGGCGCGGGCCTGCATCTCGGCGACGGTCTGCTTGACGCCGCCGTTCATGTGGGCGAGGACGTGCACGGCGTCGTTGCCGGAGGCGAGGAAGACGCCCCGCCAGAGGTCCTCGACCCGGTACGACAGGTTCTCCTTGACGCCGACCAAGCTGCTGCCGGCGCCGACGTCGGCCAGTTCGGCCGGGGTGACCCGGTGTTCCAGCGAGCGGTCGAGCTTGGGCATCACGGTGTCCGCGAACAGCATCTTGAGCGTGCTGGCCGGGGGCAGTTGCAGATGGGCGTTGCGGGCGGCGAGCACCTCGCCCGTCCCGGCGTCGGCGACCAGCCAGGACCGGCCGCTCAGCTCGGACGGCAGCGCGGGCGCTCCGGCGAGCGGTGCGACCTGGACGTCCGGGCTGCCGAGCCGCTCCCCGCCGACGACGCCGACGAGGCCGGTGCCGCCGCCGCCGCGTATGAGGGCCGCGAGGGCCATCGGCGTGCCGGCGGCCAGAACCAGCACCGTGGCGGCGGCGCCGGCCGCGGCCCGGGTGACGTACGGGGGCTTCTGCTGCACACACTTGGGCTGCACATACTTGGGCTGCACACCGCGAACGTACCCGGGCCGCCGTCCGGCCGCCGTGCCTGCTGCTCCGTCCGGTGCCTTCTCCCGGCGCCCCCACCCGGCGCCCGCCGTGTGCGACTTTGGTGGTGCCGGGCCGCGCCGAAAGTCGGATGACCGGGCGGTGGCGGATTCCTAGGCTCGGGGGTATGAAGACCCTGCTCGGCTACCTCGGTTTCGTGCTGATCCTCGGCGGCGCCTCCGGCCTGCTGTCCGGTTGGCTCGGGGGTTTCCGGTTGTTCGGCTTCGTCCGCCTCCTGGTGCCGCACGGCCACGAGACCGCCGGGTACGCCGTCCTGCTGGCGCTCGGTGTCCTGCTGGCGATACCGGCCGCTCGCCGCGGCTGAGGCGGTGCCGGCGTCCCGGGGCCCGTCCTAGCTTCCCGCCGTCGGCCGGACGTCGACGGTGAGCGGGCCGCCGTCCCGCGGGTGCAGCGTGCAGTAGGCGAAGCGTTCGGCGCCCGAGAACCAGTCGGCCTGGGACGGGCCGAGCACCGCCCGGGCGAGGTGCTGCCCGGGGTGGGCGGACTCGGCGTCCAGGGCGACGCCGGTGCAGCCGGCGCCGAGCACGGCCAGGGCGGTGTTCCACTGCGACGCCGACGTCGGCCGGGTCATCGTGAGGACCTTGCCGACCTGCGCCTGGTGCGGTCGGCCGCAGTCGACCGCCTGCCAGCCGACGGGGGTGTTCAGGTTGACCTCCGCCGGGCCGACCGGGGCGGTGTAGTCGATGCAGTCACCGGGGTTGAGCTGCGCCGGACGCGCCGAGGCCGTCGGGTGGTTCGGGGTCCGGGCCGGGGCCGCGGAGTCGTCGGACGAGCCGAAGGGCGGGTCGGAGATCAGCCGCATCGCGATCATGGCGACCACCAGGACACCCGCGCTGAACAGGACGGCGTTCCTGGCCTGCTTCCTCTGCTTCGGGACGGGCCCCACGGTCTGCGGGGCCTTGCGACGCCCGTGACGCCCGGCCACCTTCCAGAGCTGCTCGGCGACCGCTGCGGCCCCGGCGGGGCGGCGCGCCGGGTCGCGCGCCAGCAGGGAGCCGATCAGCAGGTCGAGCTCCTTGGGCACGTCGGGCCGTTCGTCCCGCAGGCGCGGCGGAGGGGCGGGCTGCGCCCGGTCAGCTCGGCCGCGGACCGGCGGGTGCCCGACCAGCAGGGCGTACAGGGTGCCGCCGAGTGCGTACAGGTCGGCCCGGGCGTCGACGCTCCGGCCGACGTACTGCTCGGGGGCCATGTAGGCGAGGGTGCCGGCGGCGATGGTGTGGTCGGCTTGCTGCGGACCGTCCTGGGCGGGCTGCGGGCGCTCGTGCACGAGGCCGAAGTCCAGCAGCTTGACGCCGCCGTCCGCGGTGAGGAAGAGGTTGCTCGGCTTGACGTCCCGGTGGACGAGCCCGGACGCGTGGGCCGTCGCCAGCGCCTCGGCCACCCGGGCGCCGACCTCGGCGACCCAGCCCACGGTGACCGGGCCGTCGTCCGGGCGGGCCTCCAGCGAGCGGCCCTCCAGCAGCTCCATCACCAGGAAGGGCGCGTTCTCGAACTCGCCGAAGTCGTGGACCACGACGATCCCCGGGTGCTGCAGCCCGGCGGCCGCCCGGGCCTCGCGCAGGAAGCGCTCCCGGCCGTCCCCGGTGGTCCGGTGCAGCAGCTTCACCGCGACCCGCCGGTCGAGCAGCTGGTCCTGGGCCGCCCAGACCTCGCCCATGCCACCCGCGCCCATCGGGCGGTCCATGACGTACCGCCCCGCCACGATCGTGCCGCTCAGCACCGCGTCCGCCTTCCCATGAGTCCCGGAAGCACCACAGGCTAGGGCCACGCGCGGACGCTCCCGCCACGGGGGTTGACGTTCCGTCGTCGGCCGCTGCCGCCACCGGCGTCGGGCGCACACGATCGAGGGCGGTGTCGGAGCGGAACGCCCCGTGCTCCGCCGGCCGACGCGCAAGGGCGGCGGGCGGCGGAGCACGGGGGTCGGAACACGGGGGTCGGTCCGGTGGGTCAGAAGGTGAGGTTCCAGGCGTCGATCGTGCCGGTGTCGCCGGCCGCGCCGTCCTTCACCCGGAGCTTCCAGGTGCCGTTCGCCGTGCTCGCGGCGGCGTTGACGGTGTAGGTCTTGGCGACGTCGTCGGTGCTGTCGTTGTTCGGGAAGTCCTCCAGCAGGTAGACCGTGCCGTTGGGGGCAACGAGGGAGAGGACGAGGTCACCGCGGTAGGTGTGCTTGATGTCCACGCCGACCTTGAGCGTCGCGGGGGCGTTGCCGGTGACGCCGGTGACGGTGATCGGGCTCTCCACCGTGGTGTTGTCCGGGATCGCCACGTCGGTGGTGTTCTCGAAGTACGTGCCGGTGGGCGGGGTGGTGCCGCTGACCGCCTTCAGCGCGTCGACCTGGCCCTCGCCGAAGAAGGAGTTGACGGCGGTGGTGCCGGTGCAGCGGCTGTCCGACGTGGGGCAGGCCAGGTCGTTGGCCTGGCTCGCCAGCCGGGCCCGGATGTCGGCCGGGGTGAGCGTCGGGTCGGTGCTCGCGATCAGCGCGGCCA
>NZ_JBEOUW010000096.1:0-7449 GCF_040303045.1 Kitasatospora sp. NPDC096140 | reverse complement strand
TCCCGAGCCCCCCGCCCGGGGGGCCGACGCCCCCTCCCCCCCCCCCGCTCCCCCCCCCGTAAACCCGGGGGTGGGGCCCACCCCGCTCGCCCCCCCACCCACGGTTCGGCGTTTCCGGGGCCGGACGGACGGGCGGCGCCGGCCGGTGACGGGGAGCCGATATGGGCGCGCTATAGCCGGGTGCCGGACGGTGGTCCGAATCCCACCGGGTGGCCCGCCCGGACCCCGGAGCGTGGGCCCGGTGACCGGCCCCTGGGAGCCCGTCCATGTCGCCCGACCAGCAGGACCGGCCGTTGCCGGCCGACCAGCAGTACCGGCCGTTGTCGGCCGGCCAGCAGTACCGGCCGTTGTCGGCCGGCCAGCAGATGATCTGGACCGCGCACCGCGTGGCCCCGCAGAGCAGCGCCTACGTCATCGCCGTCGCGCTGCGGATCCGCGGCGAGCTGCGCACCGACGCGCTCGCCACCGCCGTCGACGCCCTGGTGGCCCGGCACGAACTGCTCGGCTCGGTCGTCGTCGAGGACGCCGGCCGGCCCCGGTTCGCACCCGCCCCCGACACCGGACGGGTCCTGCGGGTCGAGGACCTGCCCGAGGAGGGCGAGGCGGCCTTCCTCGCCGCCGTCCGCGACCGCTGCCGGGAGGGATTCGGACCGGCCGAGGAGCCGATGGTCCGGGTGACGGTGCTGCGCCGGCCCGGGCAGGAGGCCGCGCTGGTCCTCACCGCGCACCACATGATCAGCGACTACGCCTCCCAACACGTGATGCTGCGCGAGCTGTTGGAGGACCACCACGCACTCCTCGCCACCGGCGCCCCGCTGCCGCGGCCCGCCGCCTTCCCGTACCGGACGTACGTCGCCGAGGAGCGCGGGCTGCCGGGCACCCCCGCCGCCGAGCGGGCCGAGAGGCACTGGCGGTCGGTGTGCGAGGGCTCCGAACCGATCGGGCTGGCGCTGGACCGCCCGCGCCCCGCGGTGCCCGGATACCGCGGCGGAACCGTCGAACTCGACCTCACCGAGCGCGAGTTCGCCGGGATCAGGGAGCGGGCGGCACTGGCCGGCACGATCCCGTTCGGCTACCTGCTCGGGCTCTTCCAGGCCGCCCTGTACCGCTACACCGGCCGCCGGGACTTCCTGATCGGTGTCCCGGTGTCGCAGCGGCGCCGACGCGCCGACGCCGTCGGGTACTTCGCCAGCACCGTGCCGCTGCGGGCCCGCTTCACCCCCGGCACCACCGTGCGCGACGCGGTGCAGTCGGTCGGGCGCCAGCTCGGCGAGGCCCGGGTGCACGCCCGCCGCCCCGTGACCCCGCCGCTGCGGGTCGCCCTCACCATGATCACCACGGACCGGCAGCTGCCGGTGCTCGACCACGTGCCGGCCGGCACGCCGTACGGGCCGGAGCGCGAGTACCTCGGGCTGCGGATCAGCCGGATCGGGATCAGCCAGCAGGAGGGCCAACTCGACCTGGTGGTGCGGCTGGAGGAGAGCGGTGGCGCGCTCAAGGCGGTGTTCGCCTACGACGGGGACCTCCTCGACCGCGCCACCGTGCAGCGGATCGCCGACTACTTCGGGCGGCTGCTCGACCGGGCCGCCGTGGACACCCGGATCGACGACATCCGGCTCGCCGACCGCACCGACCTGGCCGACCTGCTCGCCCTCGGCCAGGGTTGAGTGCCACCGGCCAGGGTTGAGTGCCCCCGCAGGGCGTCGCCGCGGGCGCGCGGGGGCCTATAGGTCGGGTATAGCGCGGCGACGGAGGCTGGGGGAGTGCGGACGGTGGCGGCGGGACAACCGCCCCCCGGTCGCCGCGCGGCGCCGCCCCCGTGAGCAGACGCCGGGGGCGGACACCGGGGCCCGGAACCACGCCCGGACCTCGTACGAACCCACGAAGGGGACACCGTGGCCGAATCTGGGCCCAGAGGGATTCTCTCCACGATCGGGAACACTCCGCTGGTACAGCTGGACCGCCTGCTCCCGGGGTTTCGCGGCAGGGTCCACGCCAAGCTGGAGCGCTTCAACCCGGGTGGCAGCATCAAGGACCGCTCCGCGTACAGCATGGTGCGGGCCAAACTGGCCTCCGGCGAACTGCAGCCGGGGCGTTCGGTGGTCGTCGAATCGAGTTCGGGAAACCTGGCGATCGGGCTGGCGCAGGTCTGCCGCTACTACGGCCTGCGCTTCATCTGCGTCGTGGACGCCAAGACGACGGAGCAGAACCTCGCGATCCTGCGCGCCCTGCAGGCCGAGGTCGAGGTGGTCACCGAGGCCGACCCGGCCACCGGCGAGTACCTCCCGATGCGCCTGCGCCGGGTCCGCGAGCTGGTCGCCGCCCTGCCCGACGCGTTCTCGCCGAACCAGTACGCCAACCCACTCAACCCGTCCGCCCACTACGAGACCATGCGGGAGATCGCCGAGGCGCTCGACGGCCGGGTGGACTACGTGTTCTGCCCCACCAGCACCACCGGCACCCTGCTCGGCTGCCGCGCCTACATCGCCGACCAGGGACTGGACACCCGGCTGGTCGCGGTCGACGCCGTCGGCAGCGTGCTGTACGGCCGCGGCGACGGCCGCCGGCGGCTCATCCCGGGCCACGGCGCCTCGGTGCGCCCGCCGCTGCTCGACCCGACCGCACCCGACCACGTCGTCCACGTGAGCGACCTCGACTGCGTGGTCGGCTGCCGACGGCTCGGCCAGCGCGAGGCGATCCTCGGCGGCGGCTCCTCCGGAGCGACCGTCGCCGCCCTGGACAAGCTGGCGCCGACCCTGCCCGACGACGCGGTCTGCGTCCTGGTCTTCCCGGACGGCGGCGACCGCTATCTGGACACCATCTACTCCGACAGCTGGGTGCACGAGCACTTCGGGGAAGTGACCCACCTGTGGAAGGAATCCCGGGAAGGGGTGCCACAGCCTTGCTGATCCTTCGACACGACGACGTCCGGCGGATCCTGGACGGCCGGACGGCCGAGCTGATCGACCTGGTCGCCGAGGCCTACCGGGCGCACCACGAGGGCCGTTCCTCGTTGCCGCACTCGGTCTTCCTCCGCTTCCCGGAGCAGCCGGCCGACCGGGTCATCGGACTGCCCGGCTACCTGGGCGGGGAACGGCCCGTCGCCGGGATGAAGTGGATCGCCTCGTTCCCCGGGAACCTCGCGGCCGGCCTGGCCCGGGCCAGTGCCGTCATGGTGCTGAACTCGCCGGCCACCGGCCACCCCGAGGCGCTCGTCGAGGCCTCGCTGATCTCCGCCCGGCGCACCGCGGCCAGTGCCGCGCTCGCCGCGGGCCTGCTGCTGCCCGACGGCGGCGCCGGCACCACCGGCGTCACCCTGGTCGGCACCGGGGTGATCAACGGCGAGGTCCTGGCCGCCCTGCGCGTCCGGCTGCCGGACCTCGCCGAGGTGACCGTCCACGACCGCGACCCGGAGCGGGCCGAGCGGTTCGCCCGGGTCACCGCCGACGAGACCGGCCTCAAGGTCGGCCGGGAGGACAGCCTGCCGGCCGCACTCGCCGCGCACGGCCTGGTCTCCTTCGCCACCACGGCCGGCGAACCGTACGTCGACCCGGCCGACGTGCCGGCCGGCTCCACCGTGCTGCACGTCTCGCTGCGCGACCTGCACCCGGAGACCGTTCTGGGCAGCCGCAACGTCGTCGACGACGCGGACCACGTGTGCCGGGAGCGCACATCGCTGCACCTCACCGAACAGCGCGTCGGGAACCGGGAGTTCATCGAGGCGGAGATCGGCGCCCTGATCGGCCCGGACGCCGCCCCGTTCGTCCGGGACCGCGAGCAGACCGTGGTGTTCTCGCCGTTCGGCCTGGGCGTGCTCGACCTCGCGCTCGCCGACTTCGTCCGGCACGAGGCCCGCCGCCAGGGCCTCGGCCTGACCGTGGACGGCTTCCTGCCGCAGCACGACTGACCCACCGACAGCAGTCCGACACCGGCGGCCGGCGGGCCGCCGCGACGAGAGGAGGCCACGATGGCCGACGAAGCGAACGACCGGGTCCACCTCGTGGTGCACAACGACGAGGAGCAGTACTCGATCTGGTGGGCCGAGCGCGAGGTGCCGGCCGGCTGGTACCGCGAGGGCACCGAGGGCACCCGGGCCGAGTGCCTGGCCCGGATCGAGGAGGTCTGGACGGACATGCGGCCGCTGAGCCTGCGCCGCCGGATGGAGCAGGCCGGCGCGGTCTGACCGCGGACGAGCCCGCCCCCCGGGCCCCGGGCCGGTCCGCCGGCCTGGGGCCCCGCCGTCGAAGTCCGCCGTCGAGCTCCGTCTTCGAACCCAGCCGTCGAGCTCCGCCGTCGAGCTCCGCATCAGAACTCCCGCCTGCGAACTCCCTTCTGCGGGCGACGAACCACCCGCCGCGAGGCGATCGAGCATCCGCGCACAGAGCCCAGGAGTAGTGGTGACATCCCAGCTGAGGCCCCAGAAGTCGACCGCGGCCCGGCCCTCGGCCGGGCACGTGCTGCCCGGCCTGTTCGCCGAGCAGGCCCGCCGCACCCCCGATGCGATCGCCGTCGAGACCGCCGACGAGCGGATCGACTACCGCACCCTCGACCGGAGGGCGGACGCCCTCGCGGCCCGCCTCGCCGCGCGCGGGATCGGCGCCGGCGCGCTGGTCGCCGTGTGCCTGCCGCGCGGCGCCGACGTGGTGAGCGCGCTGCTCGCCGTCTGGCGGGTCGGCGCGACGTACGTCCCGCTCGACCCCGCCCACCCCCGCGAGCGGCTGGCCTGGCTGCTGGAGGCCACCGCGGCGCCGCTGGTCCTGACCGACCGGGCCACCCGGGCCGTCCTGCCGCAGGACGCCCCGGCCGGCTGCCTGGACGAGGACTGGCCGACCGACGGCGGCGCCACCCCGGTCGCGCCGTTCCCCGTCGAGCCGCTCGACGCCGCCTACGTCATCTTCACCTCCGGCTCGACCGGCCGCCCCAAGGGCGTGGTGGTGCCGCACGAGGGCATCGCCAACCGGGTCGGCTGGACGGTCCGCCGCCACGGGCTCGGCCCGGGCGACCGGATCCTGCAGAAGACGACGCTCAGCTTCGACGCGGCGGGCTGGGAGATCTTCGCGCCGCTGGTCAGCGGGGCGACCGTGGTGATGGCGCCGCCCGGCACCGAACGCGACCCCGCGCTGATGGTCGCCACCGTCGCCGAGCAGCGGATCACCGTGCTCCAGGTCGTCCCCTCGGTGCTGCGGCTGCTCACCGAGCAGCCCGGGTGGGAACGCCTCGACTCGCTGCGGCTGCTGTTCTGCGCCGGCGAGCCGCTGCGCGCCGAACTGCTCCGCAAGCTCCCCGCCGGGCTGACCGACGGCGTGTGGAACACCTACGGCCCCACCGAGTGCTCGATCGACGTCACCGCCCAGGAGGTCGACCTCGACCAGGCGGACGGCCCGGTGCCGATCGGCCGGCCGATCGAGGGCATGCGGGTGCTGGTGCTGGACACCGCCGGTGAGCCGGTGCCGATCGGCGTCCCCGGCGAGCTGTACGCGGGCGGCCCCGGCGTCGCCCTGGGCTACCTGAACCGTCCCGACCTGACCGCCGAGCGCTTCGTCCCGGACCCGTACGGCCCGCCCGGCGGCCGGCTGTACCGCACCGGCGACCTGGTGCGCTGGCGCGCCGACCGGACCCTGGAGTACCTGGGCCGGCTCGACCAGCAGACCAAGGTCAACGGCGTCCGGATCGAGCCCGGCGAGATCGAGGCGGCCCTCGCCACCCACCCCGGCCTGCACGCGGCCGCCGTCACCGTCGCCACCGGCCCGGACGGCGCCGTCCGCCTGGTCGCCCACGTCCGTCCGCAGGCCGAGCGGATCACGTCGGCCGAGCTGCGGACCTTCCTGCGCGACCGGCTGCCCGAGGCCATGGTCCCCGCGCTGTACCGCAGCGTCGAGCAGTTCCCGCTCACTCCCAGCGGCAAGACCGACCGCCGGGCACTGGCCGCCGAGGCCGCCGCCGACATCGCCCGGCCCGCGTTCGTCCTCCCGGCCGGAGCGGCCGAGCGGGCCGTCGCCGAGGCCTGGGCCGCGCTGCTGCCCGCCGAGGCGATCGGCCGCGACGACGACTTCTTCCAACTCGGCGGCTCCTCCATCCTGTTCACCCGGCTGCTGGCCCTGCTGCGGGAGCGCTCGGAGCGCGAGATCGACCTGCGCGAGCTCTTCACCGCCACGACCGTGCGCCGGCAGGCCCTCCTGCTCGCCCCCGACGGCGGCCGGCACACCGCGATCACCCCGGTGCCCCGCACCGGGCCGCTGCCGCTCTCGCCCGCCCAGCAGCGCTTCTGGTTCCTCGACCGGATGGACCCGGGCAGCTCCGAGTGGGTCACCCCGCTGCTGGTGCGGCTGCCCGCCGGCGTCACCGAGGAGCGGCTGCGCGCCGCCCTGTCCGCGCTCGCCGGCCGGCACGAGATCCTGCGCACCCGCTACCTCACCGTGGACGGCGAGCCCCGCCAACTGGCCGACCTGCCGGCCGAGGCCCCGCTGACCGTCCGGGAGACCGGAGCGGACGGCGTCGCGGCCCTGCTCGCCGAGCGGCTGGCCGAGGGGTTCGACCTGGAGCACGGCCCGGTCTGGCGCGCCCTGCTGCTGAAGCCGGCCGGACAGGACCCGCTCCTGGTGGTGACGATCCATCACATCGCCTCGGACGGCCGGAGCTCGGTCGTGCTGGAACGCGATCTGCTGGACCTCTGCGCCGGCCGTGAACCGGCCGAACAAACCGTCCAGTACGCGGACTTCGCCGCCTGGCAGAACCAGCGGCTGACCCCGGAGCTGGTCCGGCCGCAACTGGACTTCTGGCGGGAGCGGCTGGCCGGGCTGGAGCCGCTGGAGCTGCCCGCCGACCGGCCCCGGCCGGCGGTGCGCGACTCCCGCGGCGGTGTGGTCGAGTTCAGCGTGCCGGAGGACCTCACCGGCCGCCTGCGCGCCCTCAGCCGCCGACGCGGGACCACCCCGTTCATGACCCTGCTGGCCGCCTACGCGGTGGCGCTCGCCCGGCACACCGGCCGGGAGGACATCGCGGTCGGCACCCCCGTCCTCGGGCGCAGCCGCCCCGAGGCCGCCGACGTGGTGGGCTGCTTCCTCAACAACCTGGTGCTCCGCTGCGACCTCGCCGGCGACCCGACCTTCGAGGAACTGCTGGACCGCGTCCGGGAGACCTCGCTGGCCGCCCTCGCCCACCAGGACCTGCCGTTCGAGCGCCTGGTCGAGGAGCTGAGCCCCGAGCGCGACACCTCGCGCACCCCGCTCCACCAGGTCGCCTTCGACTTCCAGGACGAGGGTGCCACCGGCACCGCCCTGGACGACGCGGACCTCGCGGCGCTCGCCGCGGGGTGGCGGGTCGCCAAGACCGACCTGACGCTGTTCGTCCAGCACACCGTGGGTGGTGGGTTGCGGGGGCAGGTGGAGTTTGCCTCCGCCTTGTTCGATCGGGTGTCGGTGGAGGGGTTTGCGGGTCGGTTCGTGCGGT
>NZ_JBEOUW010000095.1:0-8307 GCF_040303045.1 Kitasatospora sp. NPDC096140 | reverse complement strand
GGGGGGGGGGGGGGGTGGGGGGGGGGGGGGGGGGGCCGCCGGCGGGCCCCCCCCGGGGGGGGGGGGGGGGGTCTTCGGCGGGTGCATGCCAGCCGCCGGGGAGGACAGTAGACCCAGCTTCCAACAACAATCAACAACTTCGAATGAAATGCAACGCTCCTGGGCAGCATGGCCAGGAAGCCGACCGTCGATCCGCGCCGCCGGGCGGAGCCGGCGACCGCCAGCGCCAGTACCACGGCATAACGAGACGGTCTCAATAGCTCGGAGCGGGAAACGCGAGCTTGACTCAGATCGAGATCAGGCGCTTTCTTTTGATCCATCGCGTTTGATTGCGATGCTTTCTGATCGGTTCTGTTGCTTCTCGCCGGTCGGTCCCACACCTTCAGGAGCCCCCACCATGCACCTCTCCCACCGTGGCCGCCTGGCCTCGATCGCCGCACTGAGCCTCGTCACCTCGCTCGGACTGACCGCCTGCTCCACCGGACAGACGTCCTCCAACAGCGCGGACGCCCCCGTCGCGCCGGTGTCCGGCAAGGTCTCGATCACCTACCTGCAGAAGCAGGGCGACCAGCAGTACTTCGTGGACGAGGCCGCCGGTGCCAAGGCCAAGGCCGCCGAACTGGGGGCCGACCTGAAGGTGGTGAACCTCGGCAACGACGCGAACAAGACGGTCGGCGAGGTGCAGGCCGCGATCGCGCAGAAGAGCAACGGCCTGATCATCGTGGTGCCGGACCCGGCGGTCGGCCCGCAGGTGGTCCAGACCGCCCGGGACGCCAAGGCCGCACTGCTCACCTCCGACGACCAGGTCTGCGCCAGCGGCCCCGCCCCGGCGCAGTGCGCGGCCGGCGACCTGGTCCCCCGGATCGGGTTCAGCGGCGCCCAGATGGGCGGTGAGGTCGGCAAGCGCGCCGCCGAGGAGTTCACCAAGGCCGGATGGAACGCCGCCGACACCCGGATCATCTCCGCCTGGAAGCAGGACGTCACCGTCTGCGGCGACCGCGTGAAGGCCGCGAAGGCCGCCTTCGACCAGGCCGTGCCCGGCGTGCAGCTGATCGACGTCGCGACCGACAACACCCCGACCGGCGCGCAGGACAAGGTCGCCGCCACCATCACCGCCAACCCGGGCGTCAAGCACTGGGTGACGTGGGGCTGCAACGACGAGAACGTGCAGGGCGCCGTCACCGCCCTGCAGAACGCCGGGATCAGCCCGAACGACATCGACGGCGTCGGCCTGGGCGCCTACCTGGCGTGCAAGGACTGGGCGTCCGGCAAGCCCTCCGGCATGAAGGCCGCCCTGTTCATCAACGGCAAGGACGTCGGCGCCCTGTCGGTGCAGACCATGTTCGACAAGCTCAAGAACGGCAAGGACTTCCCGAAGGAGGCCTTCGCCCCGACCAAGATGGTCGACGCCACCACCTGGCAGTCCGCGGGCGTGTCCTGCAGCTGACGCCGCGTCGAGCCGCCGGTGCGGCGGACGGGCACCGGCCCGCCCCACCGGCGCCGCTCCCGGAGATTCGTACGCGCGACCGCAGGCACCGCACCCGGAGACCGCCCGCCCGGCTCCCCAGACCGTACGCACCGCACTGCCAGCGAGGCCCCGATGACCACACCCGCACCGTCCCCCCTCCCGCCACCGAGCGGCTCCCCCGGCCTGAGCGCCGAGGGCGTCTCCAAGCGCTTCGGCTCCGTCCAGGCACTGTCGGACGTCACCCTCACCTTCCCGCCCGGCCGCGTCACCGCCCTGATGGGCGAGAACGGCGCCGGGAAGTCCACCCTGCTGCGCATCCTCACCGGCGACCACCGCCCCACCGGGGGGCACGTCCTGCTGGACGGCGCCAGCGTCGACCTGCACTCCCCGCAGGACGCCCGCCGCGCCGGGATCCGGATCATCCCGCAGGAACCCGAGATCATCCCGCACGTCGCGGTCGCCGAGAACGTCTACGCCGGCTCGCTGCCCCGCACCTGGCTGCGCCGGCTGGACCGCGCCGAGCTGCGCCGCCGGATCACCGCGGACCTCGCCCGCCTGGGCTTCGACAAGGTCCTCGACCCCGATCTGCTCGGCTCCGAACTCACCGCGGCCCAGCGCCAGTTGGTCGAGATCATGCGGGCCCTGACCGGCGCCGTCCCGCCGCGGGCGATCGCCTTCGACGAGCCCACCTCCTCGCTCTCCGAGCACGAGGTCGAGGCCCTGTTCGCGCTGATCGGACGGCTGCGCGACGAGGGCATCGCGGTCGTCTACGTCTCCCACCGGATGAAGGAGATCTTCCGGCTCGCCGACCGCATCGCCGTGCTGCGCGACGGCCGGGTCGCCGGGGTGGTCGAGGCCGCCGCCACCGACGAGGGCGAACTCGTCCGGCTGATGGTCGGGCGGGACCTCTCCTCGCTGTTCGTCCGTCAGCAGGTCGCCACCGACCGCGTCGTCCTGGACGTCCGGGACCTCACCACCGACGACGTGCACGGCGTCAGCCTCACGGTCCGGGCCGGCGAGGTCGTCGCGCTGGCCGGGCTGATCGGCGCCGGACGCTCCGAACTCGCCCTCGCCCTGGCCGGTGACGCCCCCGTCCGCTCCGGCACGGTCGCCCTCAACGGCGAGGTCCTGCGGCTGAAGGACCCGCGCGCCGCCATCGCCGCCGGCATCGGCCTGGCCCCCGAGGAACGCAAGGCCCAGGCGCTGTTCCTGCAGCGCACGATCCGCGACAACACCTCGCTGGTCAGCCTGCGCCGGCTCAGCCGTCGGCGTTTCGTGAAGCGCCGTCAGGAGAAGGAGCTCGCCCAGGAGTACGCCGACCGGCTGCGGGTCCGCGCCCCCTCCATCGAGGCCGAGGTCCGCACCCTGTCCGGCGGCAACCAGCAGAAGGTCGTGCTCGCGCGCTGGCTCGCCCGCAAACCCGACCTGCTGATCCTCGACGAACCCACCCGCGGCGTCGACGTCGGCGCCAAGGCCGAGATCTACCAGATCATCGCCGACCTCGCCCGCGAGGGCACCGCCGTCCTGGTCATCTCCTCCGAACTGCCCGAGGTCCTCGGCCTCGCCGACCGGGTCGTGGTGATGCAGAACGGCCGCACCACCGGCGAACTGAGCCGTGACCAGGCGACGGAGGAGGCCATCCTCGCCCTCGCCATGGCCGACGACCTCGCCACCACCGCCCCAGCCCAGACCGGAGAGACCCAGTGAACGAGCGCAGCGAGCGAACCATCGAAAGGCGCGCGTGGGCAAGTGCCCCTGCCGAGCGCAGCGAGCGAACCATCGAAAGGCGCGCGTGGGCAAGTGCCCCTGCCGAGCGCAGCGAGGTGGGCGCATGACCACCGCCACTCCCCCGACCGCCCCGGCACCGGACGCCGGGGCCGTGCCCGTCCGGTCCGGCGGCCCGCGCGCCCTGCTCGCCGCGATCGGCGGCCAGAACCTCAGCCTGATCGGCGCCCTCGTCGCCGTCGTCGCCCTCTTCGGCTCGCTCAACCCCAACTTCGTCGGCTGGGACAACATCCAGGTCATCGCCGAGGCCGCCACCATCTCCGGCCTGCTGGCCGTCGTCCAGACCGTCGTGATCATCTGCGGCGGCCTGGACATCTCGGTCGGCTCCCAGGCCGGCCTGGCCTCCGTCACCAGCGCCATGGTCTTCACGTCCGCCGGCAGCAACCCCTACCTGGGCATCGGCGCCGCGCTCGCCATCGGCGCCGGCATCGGCCTGTTCAACGGCGTCGTCATCATCTACGGCCGGGTCAACCCGACCATCGCCACCCTGGCCGGCCTCGCCGCGTACAAGGGCGTCGCCCAGCTGGTCTCGGACGGCCGTGCCCAGGGTTACGTGCTCAACGACCCGGTCTTCGTCTTCCTCAGCCGGGGAAAGATCGCCGGCCTGCCCACCATGGTCTGGCTGCTGATCCTCACCGCCGCCGCCGTGCACGCCCTGCTCACGTACACCGACATCGGCCGCAACATCTACGCGATCGGCGGCAACGACACCGCCGCCCGCCTCGCCGGCATCAACCTCAACAAGTACCTGATCGCCGCCTACGCCCTCTCCGGCACCGTCGCGGCCCTGGCGGGCGTGCTGCTCACCGCCCGCACCGGCAGCGGCCAGCCGGTCTCCGGCAGCGAGGGCCTGGAACTGCAGTCGATCACCGCCGCGGCGCTCGGCGGCTGCGCCCTCAAGGGCGGCAAGGGCAGCATCGGCGGCACCCTGCTCGCCGTCGCGCTGCTCGGCGCGCTGCAGAACGGCCTCACCGTCCAGGGCATCAACGCCTTCTGGCAGAACGTCGCCCAGGGCACCCTGCTGGTCGCCGCCGTCGTCATCCAGCAGCGCCGCAACCGCGAGCGGGCGGTCGGCCTGCCCGCCTGATCCCCGGCCCCGTGCGGCGGGGCACCGCAGCGCCGCACGGGGCCGGCGACGGAACGAGCGGCCGGCCGTCGAGGGTCGGCCGGACCGCGACCGGAACCGCCGGTGCCACCCCTGCCCGTGGCACCGGCGGTTCCGTGCCTCCGGGCCGGCGCCCCGGGGCCCCGCCGCACGGGGCGGCCGCCGGGACACGGGGCGCACCGGCGGGCTGGGATACTGGATCACGTCGCGACCGGACGCGCCCCGGTCGTCGCCGCGGACGCTCCGGCCCCCGTCCCGCCCGGAGCGGTGGCACGCGTTCGTCCACGACCGTGGCAGGGTCGCCCACCGGCAGGAAGCGGGCGCGACCAGGCACCCGTTCGATCGAAAGGGCCTCCGTGGCTGATCAGAGTTTGCTCGCCCCGCAGCGCCAGGCGCTGATCCTGGAGGCCATCCGCAAGGCCGGCGCGGTGCGCGTCGCCGAGCTGGTCGAGCAGTTCGGCGTGTCGGACATGACGATCCGTCGCGACCTGGACGCGCTGGTGCGCCAGGGCGCCGTCCAGAAGGTGCACGGCGGTGCCATCGCGGTGGGCACGGCGAGCACGTACGAACCCGGCTTCGACGTCAAGTCCGAGCTGGAGGAGAGCACCAAGGCCGCCCTGGCGGACGCGGCGGCGCAACTCGTGGAGCCCGGCAGCGTGGTCGCGCTCTCCGCCGGCACCACCACCTACGCGGTCGCCTCCCGGCTGCTGGAGATCCCGCAGCTGACGGTCGTGACCAACTCCCTGCGGATCGCGGACCTGCTGTGGGCGGCAGAGAGCGACGGGCGGGAGGGCGTCCCGTCGCTGCTGGTGACCGGCGGGGCCCCCACCCGCTCCGCGGCCCTGGTCGGGGCCCTCGCGGACCAGACGATCCGCACCCTCCACGTCGACCTGCTGATCCTCGGGGTGCACGGCGCCGACGAGCACGCCGGGCTCACCACGCCCAACCTGGCGGAGGCCCAGACCAACCGGGCGCTGATCGCCTCCGCCCGCCGCACCGTCGTGGTGGCCGACCACACCAAGTGGGGCGTCGTCGGTCTGAGCAGCTTCGCCACCCTGGCTGAGGTCGACTGCTTCATCACCGACGACGCCCTCCCGGCGGCCGCCCGCAACGCGCTCGCCGACACCGTCGGGGAGCTCGTGGTGGTGCCGGCCGGGGGTTGAGGGCACGGCCGCGGATCCGGCCACCCGCCGAGCCCGTCAGGCCACCCGCCGCGCGCCCGGCGAGGGCACGGCGGTGAAGGCCACCGGATCGGCGTGGCCCGCCGAGCGGAAGGCCGACCGCACCGCCTCCGCGACCCGGTCCGCACCGTCCGCCCCGACCAGGGCGATGACGGAGCCGCCGAAGCCGCCGCCGGTCATCCGGGCCCCCAGCGCGCCGGCGGCCACGGCGGCCTCGACCGCGAGGTCCGTCTCGTCGCAGGAGACCCGGAAGTCGTCGCGCAGCGAGGCGTGTCCGGCCGTCAGGATCGGCCCCAGTGCGGCGATCCGGCCGCCGTCCAGGTGCTCGATCGCCTCGGTCACCCGCCGGTTCTCGGTGACCACGTGCCGCACCAGGCGGGCGAGGTCGTCGGGGAGGCGCTCCAGCGCGGCGGGGAGGCCCGCGGGCGGGAGGTCGCGCAGCGCGTCCAGGCCGAGCAGCCCGGCGGCGCGCTCGCAGCCGGCCCGCAGGGCGGCGTAGGCGCCGTCGCCCAGGTCGTGCTTGACCCGGGTGTCGATCACCAGCAGCCGGAAGCCGGCCGCCTCCAGGTCGAGCGGGACGTGCCGCTGCTCCAGCGTCCGGGTGTCCAGGAACAGTGCGGCGCCGTCCGTGCAGCACGCGGAGGCCATCTGGTCCATCACGCCGCAGGGCACGCCGACGAAGGCGTTCTCGGCCCGCTGGGCGAGCAGGGCGAGCTGCGGCGCGGACAGGCCGAGCCCGTACAGGTCGTTCAGGGCGACGGCGGTGGCGCACTCCAGGGCGGCGGAGGAGGAGAGCCCCGCTCCGGTCGGCACGGTGCCGGCGAAGGACAGGTCGGCGCCGCCGACGGCGTGCCCGGCCTCGGCGAGGGCCCAGAACACGCCGGCCGGGTAGGCGGCCCAGCCGGTGACCACGCCGGGGGCCAGGCCGTCGAGCGCGAGGTCGCCGATCGTGCCGTCGCCCTGGGCGCTGTACAGCCGCACCCGGCCGTCGTCGCGGCGGCGGGCGGCGACCTCGACGCGGTGCGGGAGGGCCATCGGCAGGACGAAGCCGTCGTTGTAGTCGGTGTGCTCGCCGATCAGGTTCACCCGGCCGGGCGCGGCCCACACGCCGGTCGGCCGGGCGCCGTGGACGGCCTCGAAGTCGGTGGCGGCCTGCTCGATCATCTGTGCGGCTCCCGTGCGTCGCGCGTGTGTCGTACCGGCTCCCGCGGGCACGTACACCGGCAGGCGGGAGCCTATTTCGACATAATCAAACATGATTGCCACCGACGGTCAACACCAGCGGCTTTGACACATCGGCGAGCGCACCCCGGACAGGCGCTTCCTGGCCTGCCAGTCCATCCCTGTTGACAAGCGATCGTATATGTTTGATTCTGTTGAAGATCGGCACAGGCGGGCCGACGTCCCACGCATAAGGAGTACGGCGGTGCACAAGACCGCGACCACGTTGGCCGACGGCCGTGAACTCTTCTACTACGACCGGACGGCCGGCACCGCCCGCGACACCGTG
Organism: Kitasatospora sp. NPDC096140; assembly: GCF_040303045.1. Taxonomy (NCBI): domain Bacteria; kingdom Bacillati; phylum Actinomycetota; class Actinomycetes; order Kitasatosporales; family Streptomycetaceae; genus Kitasatospora; species Kitasatospora sp. NPDC096140. The sequence goes on along the minus strand of NZ_JBEOUW010000095.1, from coordinate 1,258 downwards.
GACGAACGCCCGCTGGAACCCGCCACGAGCCTCTCCGAGATCCGGCTCGACCCGGTGCTCGGCGAGTGGGTGACCGTCGCCGCCCACCGCCAGCAGCGGACCTACCACCCGCCGGCCGGCGAGTGCCCGCTCTGCCCCTCCCGGGACGGACGGCTCAGCGAGGTCCCGGCCGCCGACTACCAGGTCGTGGTCTTCGAGAACCGCTTCCCCTCCCTCTCCCCGGCCTCGGCCGCGCACGTCGAGGCCCACGACGACGACCCGCTGCGCACCCTCCGACCCGGCACCGGCCGCTGCGAGGTGGTCTGCTTCGCCCCGGACCACGACGCCTCCTTCGCCGACCTGGACGAGGCCGACGCCCGCCTGGTCCTGGACGCCTGGACCGACCGCACGGCCGCGCTGTCCGCCCTGCCCGACGTCCGGCAGGTGTACTGCTTCGAGAACCGCGGCGCGGAGATCGGTGTCACCCTGGCCCACCCGCACGGCCAGATCTACGCCTTCCCCTTCGTCCCCTCCCGCACCACCCGGATGATCCTCCGGGCCGGGGAGCACCGCGCGCGCACCGGACGGAACCTCTTCGAGGACCTGCTCGCCGCCGAACGGGCCGCCCCCGAGCGGCTGGTGCTCCAGGGCGAGCACTGGACCGCCTTCGTCCCGTTCGCCGCCCGCTGGCCGTACGAGGTCCACCTCTACCCCCACCGCCGGGTCCACGACCTCACCGCCCTGGACGAGGCCGAACGTGCCGAGTTCCCCGGCCTGTACCTCGACCTGCTGCGCCGCTTCGACCGGCTGTTCCCCGCGCCCGACGGCGCCGCCCCGAACCGGACGCCGTACATCTCGGCCTGGCACCAGGCACCGAAGGGCGGCGGCGACGAACTCGCCCTGCACCTGGAGCTGTTCACCATCCGGCGTGCGCCTGGCAAGCTCAAGTACCTGGCGGGCGTGGAGTCCGGACTCGACGCCTTCGTCACCGACGTGAGCCCGGAGACCGCCGCCGAACGACTGCGTGGCGCCGCCGACTGACCAGGCAACCCAGGAGGATTCCGCATGGCCGTCGATCGAACCGTCCTGGCCGGTGCCCGGCTGGTCCTGCCCGGCGGTGTCGTCGAGGACGGCCGCCTGACCGTCCGGGGCGACCGCATCTCCGCCCTCACGAACGGCACGAGCGGCGGCGCCGCCGAACCCGGCGACCTCGACCTGACCGGTCACACCGTCGTCCCCGGCTTCGTGGACCTGCACGTCCACGGCGGCGGCGGCGCCT
>NZ_JBEOUW010000094.1:0-8529 GCF_040303045.1 Kitasatospora sp. NPDC096140 | reverse complement strand
CCAAACTCCTCCACAAACTCACCAACCTCACCTACAAACACACCACCGCCACCCAACACGCCCTCACCAACCTCCACCACCACCTCACCAACAACACCGCCGAATAACAGCGCCGAATTACAGCGCCGGAAACCACAATCGGAAACAGGAGGGCCTCATGCAGACCGCCGTCGAAATCCCCGCGCTGCCGGCCGATCACGCCGTCACCGCCACCGATCACACCGCGACCACGGACGACTTCGCGCGTCTTGCCATCACGGTCCACCAGCCCGCGACGCCCGACCTGGCGCGGCCGCTCGTGGTCCTCGTCCACGGGTGGGCCGCCTCCCGGACGGTCTGGCACAGCACCGCGAGCCAGTTGGCCGCGGCGGGGCACACCGTGGCCACGTACGACCAGCGGGGGCACGGCTCGTCGACGGTCGGGCGGGAGGCGATCGGCATCGAGCGGCTCGCGCGGGATCTGGACACCGTCGTGGGGACGCTGACGACGCCGGAGCGGCCGGTCGTGGTGGTCGGGCATTCGGGGGGCGGCTACGCGGCGCTCGCCTGGGCGGCACAGTTGTCCGCGGCGCGGCCGGCCGATGCGGGCAGGCGGATCGCCGGGCTGGTGCTGGTGTCCACGGCTTCGCACGGGCAGGAGACCCCGGCGAACGAGGTGAAGATGATGGGTTCCCAGCTGTTCAGCCGGGCGCTCCGGACGCCGTGGCTGGGCCGCAAGCTGCTCGGGCAGACGCACGGGCCGCGGGCGACCCTGGAGGCCCGCGAGGCCAACCGCCGGCTGTTCGCCCGTACGCTGCCGCAGACCCGTGCCGCCTGCTTCGCCTCGACGCAGGAGATGGACCATCGGGCCGGTCTCGCCGGGATCACGGCGCCCACCGTGGTGATCACGGGTACGGAGGACAAGGTCGTGAAGCCGAGCTTCAGTCAGGAGCTCGCCGCCGCGCTCCCGCAGGCAACGCTGCACGAGGTGCCGGGGACCGGGCACATGCTGCCGCTCGAAACGCCCCGGTTCATCGCCCACCACACCCACCAGCTGGTCCTGGCCGGCCGCTGACCGCCGTGACCACCACCGCTCCCGCCGGCGTCCTGGGCTCGCTGCTCCCGCCGTACGTCCACTGCGCCGAGGCGTTCGGCCCCCTGGATGCGGGCCGTCTCCACCCTTCGGAGGCGGCCTACATCCGGGACCGGTCCCCGCGTCGCCGGCAGCAGTTCACCACCGCCCGGACGCTGGCCCGCCGGGCCCTCGCCGAGTTGGGCCATCCGCCGGTGCCCCTGTTGCCCGGGCCCGGGGGTGCGCCGCAGTGGCCCTCGGGTGCCGCGGGCAGCATCACCCACACCCGCGGCTACACCGCCTGTGCCGTGACGAGTACCGGTCGGCACGTTTCGCTGGGCATCGACGCCGAGCCCGTCCGGCCGCTCCCGCACGGGGTCCTGGACCTCGTCAGCTGCCAGGACGAGCGGCGGGGGCTCGCCGCGCTCCCGGTGGGCGAGGTCCCCTGGGACGCCGTGTTCTTCAGCGCCAAGGAGGCGGTCTACAAGGCCGTCCACCCGCTGACCCGCCGGTGGACGGCGCTGGCCGCGATCACCGTCGCGGTCCACCCCGACGGCACGTTCACCGCCCGGCATCCTCACCACGACGACGTCGGCACGGGCCAGTGGGGCGTGCACCGGGACATTCTGATGACCGCGCTCGCCCTTCCGCCGACGGCGTGAGCGCGGGCGTGCGGGTGCCCGGGCGTGCGGGTGCCCGGGTGCGCGGGCGGGGCCGGGGGGCCGCACGGTCACGCCCCGGGCGACTGCCGGCCGGAGGGGAGCGTCAGCGGGGGTCCGACGCGAGGGATCTCCGCGGGGATCCGGCCGGGATCGGGGCCGAACGGTGTGAGGCCCCGTGCTGGTGCGCGGGGCCTCATTCGGTCGATCCGGGTCGCCGGGACCGGCCGCCGTTACGGCGCGATGGCGTAACAGAAGAACCGACCCTGCTGGGTGACACTGGCACCGGTTCCGTTGTCGGTGACGGTCACCTGCACGGTGGCCGCCAGGTTCGTCCGGCACGGGCCGTAGGCGCTCGGGGCGGTGCGGCCGGAGAAGAAGCCCGCGTTGCTGACCGCACTCCACGAGTAGCTGTAGTTCCCGCTGCCGCCGGTGGCATAGGCGTCGCAGGACCAGACGCTGTTGCCGGAGTCGCAGAGCACGGTGACGCTCGGCGCAGCGTCCGCGTGGGCGGGGGCGGCGAGCCCGAGGGTGGCGAGGGCGAGCAGCGGAGCCGCGAGGACTCCCAGGCGCCTGGTCGAGGCCTGGAGCACGGAGCTGGTCATCTGACCTCCTGTGTCGGGGTGTTCGGGTCGAGCGGGAACGAGTGTGCAGCGCGCACAGAATCTTCACAACCCCTGATCCCCGAACGCCGGACGGGCTACGTCCGGGTCATTACGCACGGAGTAGTGCCGCCTCGGTAGTCCCCGTCGTACCCCGGCCGTGACGAACGGTCAGCGCCTTCGTCGCAATCAGGGCGCCAGCGGGCCGCCCGGGGTGAGGGCCAGCCGGGTGAAGCGCTCGGCGATCAGCCGGTGGGCCTCCGGGGAGGGGTGGAGGCCGTCGGGGTGCGGGTGGGTGCCGTAGTCGGGCTCGCCGTAGAGGGCGAGCCCGTCGAGGTGGTGCAGGGCGAGGTCGCCGTCGGCGCGGCGTTCGGCGACGATGCGGGCCAGGTGCTCGCGGATGACGGTGAGGGTGAGGCGGCCGGCGGCGCGTTCGGCCGGGTCGCCGGTGGCCCGGAAGCGGAGGGTGCCGCTGCTGAAGTCGGGGGCGAGCGGGCCGGGGGTGTCCTCGTGGATCGGGCAGAGCAGCGGGGAGACCACGAGCAGCGGGGTGGTCGGGTGGCCCTCGCGGACGGTGTCCAGGAAGCCGTGGACGGCCGGGGTGAGGGCGCGCAGCCGCATCGCGTCGCTGTTCACGAGGCTGATGCCGAGCTTCAGGCTGATCAGGTCGGCGGGGGTGTCGCGGATGGCGCGGGCGGTGAAGGGGTCGAGCAGGGCGCCGCCGCCGAAGCCGAGGTTGACCAGGTCGAGCCCGGCGCCGTTGGCCACCAGGGCGGGCCAGGTGCCGGTCGGGTGGGTGGCGTTCGAGCCGTGGCTGATCGAACTGCCGTGGTGCACCCAGCGCTTGCGCGGGCCGGCCGGGACGGGCTGCAGGGGTGCGTCCGTTTCGAGCGCGATCAGTTCGGTGGTCTCGGTGTGCGGGAGCCAGAGTTCGACGGTCTTGTCCCGGGCGGGCAGGCCGGTGAACCGGGCGCTGCCGGGCGGCCCTTCGGTGAACTCGAAGCGGCCGGTGGCCAGGTCGATGGTGCGCAGGTTGCCGCCGGGGACGGTGGTCTGAGCCGTGAGGACGCCGTCGACGAGGAGGTCGTAGACCCCGTCGGGCACGTCGGGGACGCCGGGGTAGGCGCGTTTGGTGGGGACGGCGTGCAGCGTGACCGCGGTGGCGCGGGTGCGGAAGGCGAGGCGGACGCCGGAGGGCTGGGCCTCGGCCATCGCGAGCTGGTCGTCGGGTATCTGTCGGCGGGCGCCGGCGGGTAGCCGGTGCGGCAGCAGGCCTCGGCGGGTGTGCTCGACGTCGAGGTGGCCGTGCAGCAGGTCCTCGGTGACGGGGGTGGTGATCGCGGTCATGGCGCTTGCGTCTTCTCCGGGTCGGTGTACCGGCGGGGGCAGCGAGGCGCGCCGCACGGGCGGTTCAGGCGGTCGGGCGTTCAGGGGGTCGGCCGTTCAGGCGGTCGGGCGGGCGCCGCCCTGGCGCAGCAGGGTGTCGAGGGAGTCGATGATCCAGTCCCAGGACTGCCGGGCGTCGACGGCTGTGTGGCTGAAGCCGCCGGCCGCCTCCAGGCTGATGTAGCCGTGGAAGACGCTGCCGAGCATCCGGACCGCGTGGGTCTGCTCGGGCTCGGTGAGGTCGTAGCCGCGCAGGATCGCCCGGGTCATCTGGGCATGCCGGACGCCGGCGCTGGCGGCGGCCGTCTCGGCGTCCAGGCGCAGCCGGGTGGCGTCGTAGCGGCCGGGGTGGCGGGCCGCGTAGTCGCGGTAGGCGTCCGCGAAGGCGCCGAGCGCGTCGCGGCCCGCCCGGCCGGCGAGGGCGTCGGCGACGAGGTCGGCGAGTTCCTCCAGGGCGTACAGGGCGATCCGGGTCTTGAGGTCGTGGGAGCTCTTGACGTGCGAGTACAGGCTGGCGGTCTGGACGCCGAAGCCGCGCGCCACGGCGGCGACGGTCACCTGCTCGAACCCGACCTGGTCGGCGAGTTCGGCGCCCGCGACGACCACGCGTTCGACGGTCAGTCCTGCCCGTGCCATGTGTTTCCTCCCGTACCGGCGCGCGCCGACGCGTCGGCGCACTGGTACGCCGACGCACTACGGCCAGTATGGGATTACCTAAACGGTTTAGGCAAACGGGAAAGCACTATCGGACGGAAGCCCCCGGCATCGGCCTCAGCCCCGGCCTCCGCCTCCGCCTCCGCCTCCGCCTCCGCATCAGCCCGCCAGGATCACCGTCTCCGCCGGACCCGAGAAGCCCACCGGCTGCGGCGGGGTGCCCGTGGCGGCGAGGCGGCGGTGCTCCTGCGGGCTGATGCCGCGCACCCGCTTGAACGCCGCCGAGAGGGCGAAGGCGTTGCTGTAGCCGACCTTGCGGGCGGCGAAGGCGACGGTGCACTCGGGCTCGCGCAGCAGGTCGGCGGCGACGGCCAGGCGCCAGCCCGCGAGGTAGGCCATGGGGGGCTCGCCGACCAGGGCGGTGAAGCGGCGCGCCAGGCCGGCCCGGGAGACCCCGACCCGCTGGGCGAGTTCGGCGACCGTCCAGGCGGTGGCCGGATCGTCGTGCATCATCCGCAGGACCGGGCCGACCACCGGGTCGTGCTGGGCGCGGTACCACGCGGGGGCACCGGAGTCGGGGGCGGCGAGCCAGGACCGCAGGACGGAGACCACCAGCAGGTCGAGGATGCGGTCCAGGACGAGCTCCTGGCCGGGCTCGTTGCGTCCTATCTCGGCGGCCAGCAGGTGCACGAGGGTGTCGTCGGCGCCGGTGCCGGCCGGGCGCACCAGCAGGGCGGGCAGGCAGCCGAGCAGGCGCTGGCCGATCTCGTGCTCGGCCTGGTAGGTGCCGGAGAGGACCACTGAGGAGGCCATGTCGCCCTCACGGCCCTGCCCCCAGGTCCGGACGCCGAGCGACATCACCTCGGAGACGTCCACCCCGCCCTTGGTGCAGACCTGGCCCGGGCCGACGATCACGTCCACCGGCGTGTCCGGGTCGTCTGCGACGGTGTACGGCTCCGGGCCGCGCACGATCGCCACGTCACCCGGGTGCAGCAACAGCGGGGTGCCGCGCTCGGGCAGGATCCACGCGGCGCCGCGGACCATCGTCACGACCGAGAGCGGGGCCCGGTCCTCGATCCGCAGCGACCACGGCGGGGTGAGGATCGACCGCAGCAGGAACGCGCCGCGGGCCTTGGGGCCGTCGAGGAGTCCCGTCAGAGTGTCCATGCCGACAAGTGTAGACGGCAAGACATCATTTGACGGCTCGTCATTTGAGGGACTCTTGAGTGATCGAGGTGGCTCGCGGGCGTCAAATGCCGGATGATCTGCCCACGGGGGTAGGAAGCGACACGCAGCGACAGCGACGCAGCGATACCGACAGCGAGAAGTGAGGGGCTCACGACGATGGAAACGGCACGCACACTCGTCCTGGTGGCGGCCACTGTCACCTGTGGACTGACCGCCGGACTGTTCTACGCCTACGCGTGCTCGGTCATGCCCGCGCTCGCCCGGGTGGAGGACCGGACCTTCATCGAGGTCATGCAGCGCGTCAACGTGGCGATCCTGAACGGCTGGTTCGTCCTCGGCTTCGTCGGCGCCCTCCTGACGACGGCGGCCGCGGTCGCCCTGCACCTGCCCTCGGACGGCCACGACGTGCTGCCGGCGACCATCGCCGCGCTGGTCCTGTACGTCGCGATGATCGGGGTCACCCGCTCGGTCAACATCCCGCTGAACGACGAGCTGGCCGCCGCCGGTACGCCGCAGCGGATCGCCGACCCGGCCGGCGTGCGCGGCCGCTTCGAGGCGCGCTGGGTGCGCTTCAACGTGGTGCGGGCCCTGCTCTCGACGGCCGCCCTCGGCTTCCTCGCCTGGGCGCTGGTCCTCAACGGGCAGAGCTGACCGGGGTCCGCCGGCCTTCGGGGTCCACCCGACGGCCCACGGCCTTCACCGAGGGCCCCGGACTTCACCGACGGCCTTCGGGCTTCACCCGACGCCACCCTGGGCGGCCTCAGCCGCACAGGGTGGCGAAGCCGTACCCGCGCGCCTTGAGCGTGGAGATGACGGCCGGCAGCGCGGCCACCGTCTGACTGCGGTCGCCGCCGCCGTCGTGCAGCAGGATCACCGAGCCGGGGCGGACGCTGTCCAGCACCCGTGAGCGGATCGCCGCCGCCCCCGGGCGGGACCAGTCCGCCGGGTCGACCGACCAGAGCACGACCTGCTTGCCGAGCGCCGCCGCGTGCGAGCGCACGGTGGCGTTGAGCGCGCCGTACGGCGGGCGCAGGCAGGTCGGGGTGCGGCCGGTCCGGGCGCGGATCGCCCGGTCCGTGGCGCTCACCTGGGAGTCGAGCGCGGAGCCGGAGAGCCTGCGCAGGTCCGGGTGCGACCAGGAGTGGTTCTGCACGCTGTGCCCCTGCCTGGCGACCTCCGCGGTCAGCGCGGGGTGGGCGGCCACGTTCTGCCCGATCTCGAAGAAGGTCGCGCGCACCCCGTAACGGGCCAGCGTGGCAAGGACCTTGGGCGTGTAGGCGGAGCTCGGCCCGTCGTCGAAGGTGAGGTAGACGACCTTGCCGCCGCCCGTGCCGCCGCCCGCGGCTTCCGCCGGTGCGGCGGGCAGTGCGACCGTCGCACCCGCCGCCAGGGCGACGGCGAGCGCGCCGACCGCCGTCCGGATCGCCGCGAGCTTCCCGCGCCTGCCGAGTCGTACGGACATGCCTGCCCCCTGCGGTCGGAACTCCGGTGCCGACGGCCAGTCTGCTCCGACGGCAGGGCGGCCGCGACCCGCCGGGTGGCGGAACCGGGCGGATCCGGCCAGGTCCGGCCGACCGCACGACGGGCCGAACCGGACGGACTCCGGACGACGTTCGCGACCGGTCACAGCCGGGCACGCGGCGGTTCCGAGCGGGCGGATGCGGGCGGATGCGGGCGGATGCGGTCGAACGTCGGCGGATGCGGGCGGATACGGCCCGGGCGCGGCGGGCTCACCGGGCACGTCGAGCGCCCCCGACGGGCTCCGTCGGGGGCGTCGATCGCGTTGCGGGGCGGCCTCGTTCAGCGCCCGGAGCGCCCGTGCAGCACCAGGGATCGGGTCAGCGCGAGCAGACCGCCCGTGCACAGCGCGGTGCGGAGCATGTTGACCGGCACCCAGCTGTCCGCGAAGTGCGCCCGCACCGAGGCGAAGTCCTGGATCTGGGACGGGTCGCCGGCCGCCGCCAGCTGGTTGTTGAGCGGGATGTTGACGCCCATCGTCACGATCAGCGCCACCACGTACAGCGCCGTAGCCAGCGCGGCCCACAGCGCCGCCTGCCGCCGGCCCGCCTTGTGCAGCAGCCACGCCGCGACACCCGTCGCGACGAAGGCGCCGACGAAGACCAGGCCGAACATGCCGTTCTCGATCGACTTGTTGATGTGCTGCATCGCCGTCACGTACGTGCGGTCGTCACTCGCCGCCAGGCCCGGCATGACCGACACGTCGAAGGCGAAGAACAGCCCCGCCATCAGCCCCATCGCGACGGTGGCACCCACCAGCAGCGGCCCGGTGGCCTTGCTGCGCGTGGCGGGCGCGCCCGCGCCGCCCGGGGCGAGGCCGGTGAAGGTCTGTGAAGCGGTGTAGGAAGCAGGAGTCGCAGTCTGGTGTGTGCTCATCGGTGATCCTTCGGTTCTCCCCGGTCCCCGCCCTGCGCGGGGACCCTCCCGGCACCCGGCGCACCGGCCTCCTCACCGCTCCCGGCCGCAGCCGGGGTGGACGATCAGGCGGCCGGCGCCGCCCGGCACCGACGATCTACTGAACTGCCGTACGCACGGCAGGTGTTGCTCTCCGGGTCGGCGGGTTCCGCCGGGTGGGCCGGTTCCGCCGGTTCAACCACGGACCTGCAGCCGGTCACGCGTTCCACACGCCCGAGGCGGCGGCTTCCCGGGCGTAGTCCGCGAAGTCCCGCGGCTCACGACCCAGCGCCCGCCGCACCCCGTCACCCAACGACGCGTTCCGACCGTCCAGGATCATCGAGAACAGCTCCGCGAAGTCCGCCGGCAACCCCGCCTCCTCCAACACCCGCCGGTACGACTCCAACGACACCGCCTCGAACCGCACCTCACGCCCCACCGCCCGCGACAACTCCACCGCCACATCAGCGAACGACAGCAACCGCGGCCCCGTCAGCTCGTACACCGAGCCCGCATGCCCCGCCTCCGTCAACGCCGCCACCGCCACGTCCGCAATGTCCTCCACATCCACGAACGG
>NZ_JBEOUW010000093.1:0-8755 GCF_040303045.1 Kitasatospora sp. NPDC096140 | reverse complement strand
CGTGGGGCAGGCCAGGTCGTTGGCCTGGCTCGCCAGCCGGGCCCGGATGTCGGCCGGGGTGAGCGTCGGGTCGGTGCTCGCGATCAGCGCGGCCATGCCGCGCCCGCCGGGCAGGCCCGCGCCGATCCCGGTCTGCCCGGTGTGGAACAGGGCGGGGACACCCAGTTCCTGGACGACGGACCCTAGCCGCGCAGGAAGGTTCCGCCGTCCACGATCCAGAAGCCGGCCGGGACCGCGCCGCACCTGGTGACCTCGGAGTGCGTCGCGGGGTCGGTCCGGCCCCAGCCGACCCGGCGCTGGTGCTGCTCGTCGGTCGGGTAGAAGGTGAGGCCGGCCTCGGGGTGCCGGCCCTCGTCGAAGAGGTACGGCTCGCCCCCGAGCGGGGTGATCACGGTCCGCGAGATCGACCCCGTCACGGTGACGGCGCCGTTCCCGTCGACGGTCAGGCAGTCGACGTCGAACTCGGCCCGGACGGTGCCGCTCGTCTCGAAGACGTGCTGCACCACGGCGTGCCCCCGGGCGTTGCCGTCGACCGTACGGGCGCTGACCCACGCGGTGAGCCGCTCGCCCGGGTTGGGGCCCGGGCCGTGCTCGTTGAGCAGGGTCCAGCCGTCCAGCGCGAGGTGCCGGGCCGGTACGGGGGCGGCCGACGCGGTCGCCGCCGAGGCGGTGCCGGCCGTCCCGGCCGCGAGGGCCGCGGCCGCGGTGGCGAGCGCGACGGCGGTGGTGAGCTTGCGCATGGTCGATCCTCCGAGGGGAGAAGGGAGTCGGGCCGTTCCCGACGTCCTCCAACCTCCCAGTGCACCCCCGGTCGTGGCCTCCGTCGCAGGGAGGGAACCGACTCCCCCGGCGGGGGAACCGTTCCTCCTCCGCTCGACCTACCGCCGTGCCGTGCCGGTGCCGTGAGGCCCGCGGGCCGCGATGTCCGACCCATTGCCTAGGCTGGGGCCAAGTCGATGATCAAGGGGGCAGGGCTGTGCGGATCGAACGTCACCGGGTGGACGAGGCGCGGGTGGTGGAGGCCGGCGAGGACTTCGTGAACCGGATCGGGAGGCAGGTCCACTCCTACTCCCGCGCCGGTCTGATGACCACCACCGAGTGGCAGCTGATCGCGGACTCCTTCCTCGACTACCTCGGCGCCCTCTCCACCGCCCGGCCCGACCTGGACTCCGCCGAGGCCAAGGCGGTCCTCAAGGACGCCTGCGAGGCCGCCGCCGGCGCCGTCTCCTTCGCCGCCTACTACCCGGTCGACAGCTTCCACGTCTTCCTCGACTACCCGAACTTCGGGATGAGTTACGACCCCGAGTACGGCGAGGACCGCGACCCCCGCCACCGGGTCACCGCCCGGGAGTGGCTCGACGCCTTCTGCCTCGCGATCGTCGCCGACCGGGTCTCCCCGCACGGGGAGGCATTCGGCTGGGCCCGTCAGCTGATGCCCGACGAGCCGGTCACCCCCGCCCTCGAACTCGTCGACGCCTTCGTGGCCCACTTCTTCGAGGAGGGCGACTTCCCCACCCCCGCGGAGCCGCAGCCCGGCCTGCGCGCGCTGCGCGCCCTCACCGACGGGGACCGCGAGGCCTTCGACGCCGCCCTGCTCGCGCTCCTCCAGGACGGCCCGCACGGCACCGGGCCCGCAAGCCTCCTGCCGCTCGTCCCGATCGCCCTCGCCGCCCGCGCGTACCGCACCCACGGCTGGACCCCGGCGGTCGACACCGACTACCTGCCCCACGCCCTGGTCACCGGCTTCGAGACCCCCGGCCCGCGCGTCCACGGCCTCGGCCGCGACCCGCGCCCCGACGCCGTCGCCCGGCTCGCCGCCGGGCCCGTCGACGTCGACCGGCCGAGCCCGGCCCTGCCCCTCGGCCCGGACAGCGAGGCGCGGTTCGAGCGGCGCACCGCGGAGGCCGTCACACCGAAGGAGGGCGAGCCGCTGGACGCGTGGGAGCTCACCGGCGCGCTGCGCTACCAGACCTACCTCCTCGCGGCGCGCGCCTCGCAGTCCGCCGACGCCACCGACGCCCAGCTCGCCAACCTGCGGCTCGGCTCCCGGCTGGGGGCCGCCGTGTTCCGGGCCGCCCTCGCCGAGCCGGGCACCGAGGCCGAGGTGGCGATCGACGGCCGGACGCTGCGGCTCGCCGCCAGCCGGGACAGGGACTTCGGCCCGGTCTTCTGGGGGACGGCCCTCTCCTACGCCCTGATCACCGGCAGCCCGGAGGACCTCGACCCGCTCGTCCTGGCCGGCCCCACCATCGCGGCCGAGGACCGCACCCCGTTCGCCCCGTACCGCACCGCCCTGCACGACCACCTCCGCGGCGCCGACCCGCTCCCGGCCACCGAGCGGGCCCTGAAGGAGGTGGAACGCACCCGGGACCAGGGCTTCCTGCCGCCCCCGGTGGTCCTCTTCTCCCAGCTCGTCCGGGGCGACGAGACCAGCTTCAACCTCGCCCTGCTGGACGCCCTGGAGGCCCACCGCGACCACCACTCCGTCGCCGACCGTGCCACCGACTTCGGCGCCGCGCTCAGCCTCGACGTCCTCGCGCTGGCCTGCCACGCGCGCCGCAGCCGCGGCTGGGCCGTCCACGTCCGCTCGCCGTACCTCCCGCCGCGCCTGCTCGCCGCAGCCGGGGCCGGGGCCGTCTGACGCGGGGGCGGGCCCGGCTGACGTGGGGTCCGGGCCCGTCCCGGCCCGTCCCGACGCGTGCCTCCCGGGGGGCTTTGTATCCGTCGTGCATCAGGGAGCGCTTGATCGGGCATCGGTGCCGGTGGCACGACGGGTATGTCCGAATGTCTGCTGTATCGTCCCTTCACGTTCCGCCCCCGCCCCGGCGGCCGTCCGAAGAGGAGCCATCCGCCCGTGTCCGACACCCGCCCGATCCGCGTGCTGCTGGTGGAGGACGACGAGCTGATGCGGCGCGCGTTCACCGTCGCGCTCGAACGGTACGGGTACGAGATGACGGCCGCGGCCGACGGGCTCACCGGGCTTGAGCTGTTCCGCGACGGGGGCTTCGACCTGCTGGTCCTGGACGTGATGCTGCCCGGGCTCGACGGGATCGGGCTGTGCCGCCGGGTGCGGGAGACCAGCCTGGTGCCCGTGCTGATGATGTCCGCGCGCGGTGACGGACTCGACGTCGTCGCCGGGCTGGAGGCCGGGGCGGACGACTACGTGGTCAAGCCGGTCGACACCTTCGTGCTCGTCGCACGCATCCGCTCGCTGCTGCGGCGCGCGACGTACCCGCCGCTCCCGGGGCCGGAACCGGCCGTGCCCGCCGCGGAGGTCCTGGCCTTCGGGGACCTCGTCATCGACACCGCCGGCATGGAGGTGTCCGTCGCCGGCGCGCCCGTGGCGCTGACCCCGACGGAGCTGAAGGTGCTCCTCGAATTCGCCGCCCGCCCGGGCGTCGTGCTGGAACGGCACACCCTGCTGCGCGACGTCTGGGACTACGGCTGGGACGGCGACAGCCGGGTCGTCGACCTGTGCGTGCAGCGGCTGCGGCGGAAGCTGGGCCGGGACCGGATCGAGACGGTCCGCGGCTTCGGCTACAAGCTCAGGCGCTGAGCCCGGTGCGACCGCTTCGCGGGACGCGTTCGGGCCGTTCGGGCCGTCCGGGTCGTCCGGGTCGTTCGGACCGCCCGAGTCGTCCGGGCCGTCCGCGCCGTACGTCGCTCCGGTGGAAGATCGCCGCGCTGGCCGCCCTCACCGCCTGCCTGGTCGCGGCGGCCGTCGGCGTCCTGGTGCACCTGTGGACCGCGCAGGACATCCGCAGCCGCGCCGACGCCCGGGCCTTCAACACGGTCTACTCGGCCGTGGACGTCTACCGTCGCACCGGCGCGCTCGTGGACGGCGCCGCGCTCGACCCGCCCGACCTGCCCGCCGCGCTGCGCGCCCCCGGCGACGACGACCGGCACACGGCCTACGACGGGAGCGTCGACGGGAACCTCGGGCCGAGCGTCTGGGGCGCCCAGCGCACCGCGGGGCCGGGCAGCCCGGTGCTCGCCGTCCGGATCAACATGAGCCCCGAGCTCCACACCCTGGACCGGCTCGACGTGATCGTGACGGTGGCCTCGCTGATCGCGCTCGGGGCCGCCGTACCCGTCGCGGTGTACGGGGCCGGGCTGCTCGCGCGGCGGCTGCGGCGCGTCTCCGAGACCGCGGGCCGGATCTCCGCCGGGGACCTCGACGCCCGCACCGGGCCGACCGGGGGCCGCGACGAGGTGGCCGACATCGCCACCGCCGTCGACCTCATGGCCGACAGTCTCGGCCGACGCCTGGGCGCCGAGCGGCGGTTCACCGCGGACGTGGCCCACGAGCTGCGCACCCCCGTCGGCGGCCTGATCGCCGCCGTCGACCTGCTGCCGCCGGGCGAGACGGAGGACCTGCTGCGCGACCGGGTACGGGACCTGCGCGGGCTGGTCGAGGACCTGCTGGAGATCTCCCGCCTCGACGCCGGCGCCGAACAGCCGGTCCGCGCCCGGGTGCCGCTCGGCGCGGTCGTCGCGGAGGCGGTCGCGCGTACGGGCCTCGACGTTGAGGTCACCGTGGAAGGGGGCAGCTCGGGCGACGGGGAAGGCGCTGCCGACGGGGACGGCATGGCCGACGGGGAGGGCTCCGGGTACGTGGAGACCGACCCGCGCCGACTGGAACGCATCGTCGGCAACCTCGTCGTCAACGCCCACCGCCACGGCGCCGCCCCGGTCACGGTCGCCGTCACCGGACGGACGGTCGTTGTGCGCGACCACGGCCCCGGCTTCCCGGCGGACCTGCTGCTCCACGGCCCGCGCCGCTTCCACACCGGCTCCCGGGAGCGCGGCTCGGGCCACGGCCTCGGCCTCACCATCGCGTTCGGCCAGGCCCGGCTCCTCGGCGCCGGACTGCGCCTGGACAACGCCCCGGACGGGGGCGCCGTCGCCACCCTGTCCCTGCCGCCGGACTGACGGCCGGCGGCCACACCTGACCGACGGCCGACGGCCCCCCGACGGCCGGCAGCGACCCGACCGACGGCCGTCCGACAGCGCGGCTGCCGAACCGATACGCACCGGAGCGGCGGCCGATACACGACGGCCGGGGGCTCCGATACGTTCCCCGGACACCCTTCGACGTGCAGTTCCCGCACCGAGGAGGAAGCCCCCCGTGACCGTCGACCCCCTGGCCCTGAGCCACACCCCCGGCATCGCGGCCGCCACCACCGACCTGACGAAGGTCTACGGCGCCGCCGACACCCGCGTCACCGCCCTGGACGGCGTGAGCATCGGCTTCCGGGAGGCCGAGTTCACCGCGATCATGGGCCCGTCCGGCTGTGGCAAGTCGACCCTGCTGCACTGTGCCGCCGGTCTCGACACCCCCACCTCCGGTTCGGTGCGCATCGGCACCACCGAGCTCGGCACCCTCGACGACCGGCAGCTCACCCGGCTGCGCCGGGACCGGCTCGGTTTCGTCTTCCAGGCCTTCAACCTGTTGCCGACCCTCACCGCGCTGGAGAACATCACCCTGCCGCTCGCCCTCGCCGGGCGCGCCCCCGACCCGCGCTGGCTGGACCGCGTGGTCGCCATGGTCGGCCTCGCCGACCGTCTCGGCCACCGGCCCGCGCAACTGTCCGGCGGGCAGCAGCAGCGCGTCGCCGTCGCCCGGGCCCTGGCCGGGCGGCCTGCGGTCGTCTTCGCCGACGAGCCCACCGGGAACCTCGACACCCGCACGGGGACGGAGGTCCTCGGCTTCCTGCGCGACTCCGTCCGCGAACTGGGCCAGACCGTGGTCATGGTCACCCACGACCCCGTCGCCGCCTCGTTCGCCGACCGGGCGGTCTTCCTCTCCGACGGCCGCCTGGTCGACGAGATGGTGCGCCCCACTCCCGACCGGGTGCTGGCCGTCATGCAGCGCTCCGACGCGCGCGCCGCCGCCCGTTGACCCCGGAACCGTTGACCCCGGAACCGTTGACCCCCGAACCGCTGACCCCCCGACCCCGCCGACTCCCCAGGAGGACGACCGTGTTGAGAATGGCTGTGCGCAACGCCCTGGTGCACAAGGCCCGGCTGGCCATGACCGTGTTCGCGGTGTGCCTCGGCGTCGCGTTCGTGTCCGGGACCCTCGTGTTCGCGGACTCCACCGTGGCGGCCCACCGCGCCGCCGCCTCAAGGGACTTCGCCGACATCGCGGTCACCGTGACGGCCAGGGAAGCCGGGCCCGGGGCGGCCGCAGGGCAGCAGCCCGGCGTGCTCGACGACCCCCTCGCGCGGACGCTGGCCGACGTCCCCGGCGTCGCGGCCGTCCGGCCGACCGCCGACGGCTCGGCCGTCCTGAACGCCGCGGACGGCACCCCGCTGCGGGTCGGTGCGCGGTGGGCGAACCAGGCCGCCGCCTACGTCCCGCGCACGAACGGCACGAACGGAACGAGCGGCACGGACGGGACGGACGGCCGCTACCCGCTGGTGGCGGGCCGGGGCCCGAAGGACGGCGGCGAGATCGCCGTGGACCGCGGCACGGCCGCCGCCGGCCGGTTGAAGCTCGGCGAGCCGGTCACGCTCGCCACCGACGGGCCGGCGATGACCAAGCGACTCGTCGGCATCGTCACCACCGACGACACCCGGGTGACCGCCGGCGGCACGCTCGTCCTGTTCGACCGGGCGACCGCCCAGCAACTGTTCGCCGCCCCGGGCCACTACACCGGAATCGACCTCGCCGCCGCGCCCGGCACCGACCCGTCCGAGCTCGCGCGCCGGGTCGCCGCCGTGCTCCCCGCGGACCGTTTCGAGGTCACCACCGGCGCCGCCCAGGCCGCCCAACAGGCCGTCCTCGTCGGCACGTTGACCCGCGGCTACGAGAAGCTGCCGCTGGTCTTCGCCGGGGTCTCGCTGTTCATCGCCTCGTTCCTCATCGTCAACACCTTCACCATGCTGGTCGCACGGCGCACGAAGGAGGTCGCACTACTGCGGGCGATCGGCGCGCAGCGCCGCCAGGTGGCGCGCTCCGTCCTCCTGGAGGCCCTGCTGGTGGGGCTCCTTGCGTCGGCGGCCGGGTTCCTGCTCGGCCTCGGCATCGCCTCGTTGCTGCCCGGCCTCCTCGGCGGCGATCTGCCCCGCGGCCCCCTGGTGATCGGCCCGGACTCCGTCATCGCGGCGCTGGCCGTGGGGGTGGGCGTCACCGTGCCCGCCGCGTGGCTGCCGGCCCGGCGGGCGGCGAGGGTCGCACCGATCGAGGCGCTGCGGACGGCCGAGCAGCCGCCCGCGGGCCGACTGCGCCTGCGCACCGCGGCGGGCCTCGCCCTGGCCGTCCTCGGCGCCGCTCTGCTGGTGTCGCTGCGGGGTGCCAAGGACGCCTCGGAGGGGAACCTGCGGAGCGCGATGCTCGGCTGCGCCCTCCTGGGCGGTGGCCTGATCACGCTCGCGCCGGTGCTCGCCACCCCGGTGGTCCGGTCGTTCGGACGGCTCACCGGCCGCTTCGGCGTCGCCGGGCGACTCGCCCGCGAGAACGTGCTGCGCGACCCGCGGCGCACCGCCGCGACCGCCGCCACGCTGATGATCAGCACCGCGCTGGTCACCGGGCTCGCCACCATCGGCAACTCCGCCGCGCGGGCCCTCGACCACCGGGCGGCGGCCGGGCTGGCCGCCGACTACGTGATCGGTTCCCGCTCCACCACGGACGGCGTGGACGCGGCCGCCGTCCGGCGGGTGGCAGAGACCGCAGGGGTGCGGGCGGCGAGCGGCGTCACGGACTCCACCCTGGTGGCCGGCGGAGCGGTCCTGCAGGTCGCGGGCGTCGACCCCGACGCGGTGGGCACCGTCGTGCGGCTCGACGTGACCAGTGGCTCCGTCCGGGACCTCGGTCCGGGCCGGATCGCCGTCTCCGCCACCGTCGCCCGCGAGCGCCACCTCAGCCCCGGGGACCGCCTCGACGCCCGCATGGGCCGCGCCCGGGAAGCCCGCCCGTACACCGTCGTGGGTGTCTACCGGGACAACCCGACCGCGCTCGACGTGCTCGCCGGCCGCGCCGAGGTGGCGCCCGACAGCTACCTGCCCGGCTCCGTCCAGCGGATCCTCGTGCGCACCGACGGCAGCTCGAAGGCGATGGCGGAGCGGCTGCGTACCGCCGTCGGCAACAGCCCGCTGCTGAAGGTGCAGGACCGCGACGGGTTCGTCCGCGAGGCCGCCGGCACCATGGGTGACCTGCTGGCCGTCCTGTACGGGATGCTCGCGGTCGGCGCCGTGATCGGCGCGCTCGGCATCGTCAACACCCTGGCCGTGTCGGTCGCCGAGCGCACCCGCGAGATCGGCCTCCTGCGGGCCGTCGGCCTGGACCGCGGGGGCGTCCGGCGGATGATCCGCCTGGAGGCGGTGACCATCGCCGCGTTCGGCACCCTGCTCGGGCTGGCCGCCGGACTGGCCGGCGCCTGGGCCGTCGGCCCGCTGGCCACCGGCGCGGTCGAGCACTACGCCATGGCACTGCCCTGGGGGACGCTGCTCCTGGTGTGCGCCGCCTCGCTGGTGATCGGCGCCCTGGCCGCCGCGGTGCCGGCCCGTCGCGCGGCCGCGCTCGGCCCCCTGACGGCGACCGCGCAGGGATGAGGCACCCGCCCCCGGCCCTGGTCGGCGGGGGCGGTTTCCCGAACGGTCCGGCGAAGCCGGGCAACGCGCACGGGCTGAAGCATCGTCATGAATCGGGGACGGGGGGCCCCCCACCACCCGATCGGGGGGGGGGACCCCGAACACCAAAAAGGGCAGAGAAAACAGCAACACACCCCAAGACCCCCGCCAAAACCCCCCC
>NZ_JBEOUW010000092.1:0-10291 GCF_040303045.1 Kitasatospora sp. NPDC096140 | reverse complement strand
GACACCTCTCTCAACCGCCCGAGAGCCCCGTTCGTCATGCCCAGGCGCCGACAGCACCGCCGTCACCCGATCGGTGACCGCTCTGAAAAGGCTCACTGACCAGCGACAGGTCCGCCTTCCCGACGCGGGCGGCCTCGGCGATCAGGCCCTCCAACAGGGCGGTGAAGACGCCGGCGTCCCGCCAGACCCGGAACCGCCCGTAGACCGTCGGCCACGGGCCGAACTCGGACGGCATCTCCCGCCACTGAGCGCTGGATCGGAACCGCCAGATCACCCCCTCGAACTGCTCCCGCAGCCGCTCGGGGTACGGGCCGAACCTGCCGACCGGCAGATACGGCTCGATCAACTTCCACTGATCATCAGTGAGTTGCCTACGCGTCACAGACACAGTCCTACAGGGTTCTGCCCTCAGAAGAGGGCAGAACCCCAAGACTGATCACAACCTCACACAGGCCCTAGTACTCCAGTGTGACTTTGCGATCTTGTGTTGGTCGCATGTGGCCGAGGGCTTCGTTGGTGGGTTCGAGGATTGAGGTGCGTGAGCGTCGGGACCAGGCGGGCAGCCACATCGTGTACCGGGTGAGCAGGGCAGAGTCGGCCCTGATGACCACAGCCGGCACACGATGGGATACAGAGAGGAGCATTCGCTACTCGGTCGTGGCCGGCGCTTCCCGCTCCCTCTGGCGCCACTCGTACCGTGAAGGCGCGCCGAGTATCCAGGACCATGACTCGTACTCGTCGACGGTTCCCACCCGGTCGGCTCCATCGATACAGCGTGGATCGTCCCGCTCGGCCAGTCCGTAGACGGCCCAGATCCGGGTCTGCTGGTCCGCTTCATCGAGCAGATCGGCCAGGGTGTCCCCGATGGCGGGTTCCGGATTCAGGCTGTACGCGAGCCCGTAGCCGGCGACCTGGCGAACGGAGGCCTCGGTGTCCCGGGCCAGTGCAAGCAGGGCTTTCAGTCCCTCGGAGGTGAACGTCTTTCGCCCAGACCTCTCCGAGTCCACGATTCTCAGGGTCGAAGGCACCACGATACGGACCTGCGGGGCAGCGTGGGCGAGGTAGGAGAGCCCCAGCGGCTCGATCCTCGGGTCCTCATGGGGGCTCAGGCCAGCCAGGGTCTCGGCCAGGACGTCCGGGTGTTTTTCCTCCTTTGCCCAGTCGAGGAGGATCTCGAGCGTGCGCTGTTCGAACGGATTCGGGACGTTCGTGAGGTCAGCCTCGAGGTAGAGGCAGACCAGGACCTCCGCGCCGAAGCGGCGGTGCAGGGGATCGGGATGGCCCCGCAGTGCCGCCGCAGCCTCCCAGGTCTCGTCGTCCTGCCTCCGGGCAAGGGTTCTGACGATCTCCGACCAGACGGCGTGCTCCCAGTCCGGGTACTCGAGTGCGCACGCGCGGGCCGCCAGTTCGTCGAAGCCCAGGTGCAGTCCGAAGTGCTTCTCGAGGACAGTGAGGATCCCTGTGTGGCCGTCGCGGACGGTTATTCCGCCGAGCCGGAGCTCGTGGTACTCGGTGAACCACTCCCTGTCCCGGATGCGAACCCGCTCGACCGTATCCGAGGCGCCGGTCCGCTCCCGGAGCATGGCGACTGGGCCCATCTCGTGCCACTGCCGGCCGCGTGCCAGCAGTTCCGCGCGGGCGGCCTCGCTGATGAGGGTCGCTCCACCGAGCAGGCAGTCGGCGAGCGCGATGGAACCGCTGTCGACGGCCCGCAATCGCGGGGTGGTCCCGTCGGGCAGTTGGCGGTCCGGATCCGCGCCGCCTTCCACCAGATAGCTGGCGATCGTGGAGTTGAACGCCGAGATGGCCAGGCAGAGTGCGGGGGTGCCCTGCTCGTCGACGATGTCGGGATCCGCCCCGTCCTCGAGCAGTATTCTGACCGCGTTCTCGTCCCCGCTCCGCACCGCCGTGATGAGTGGCTCCTCGCCCATCCCCAACCCCCTGTTGCACTCGATCGCCATGCAGCCGCAGGCCGGGAGAGGAATCGTCGGCCGAGTCCGTCACGCCGTCCCCGGGCCGGAGTCGTGGGCGGAACATCCGGGCGTCGGGCTGCTGACATGTCGCATCGGCGTCAGATCCCGGGCCTCGTCCGGTGCGGATCCCACTGGCTGAAGCAGCCTGTCACACCTGGTAGATCTGGAGCGGCCACCGCGTGATCATCAAGGGTTGTGTGGACTCCTGAAGATCAGGCTGCGGCTGCGGACAACAGCATAGATCCCGCCCGTTGGCGTGCGATGTTCGACCAGGCCATGGCCCGGATCGCGGGCCGGTTCAAGCGGGTGGAGCCGCGGGCGACGGCCCGCGTCTTCGTGCTCGCCCTGCTGTCCGGCGTCGAGCGGAAGAACTGCTGGCGTCTGGTCGAGCAGGCCGGTCACAGTCGGCCCGGGCCGATGCAGCGGCTGCTGCGAAGCTCCCGCTGGGACGCGGATGCGGTCCGCGACGACGTCCGGGCCTACGTCCTCGAGCACCTCGGTGCCGACGACGGCGTCCTGATCGTGGACGACACGGGGTGTGCGCCACGAGGCGCTGAGGATCGAGTGGGAGGAGGAGCCCACCGCTGGTCATCGCAGTGACCGGTTGAAGCTGGAGACAGGCTGGACCCCAGGTCGGGGGCGAGGCCGGAAGCAGTCTCGACAACGTAGGGGCGGACCGAGACCACCAGACGGTTCGTGCCCGCAAGTGAAGACGGAATGGGCGTAACGGAACTGAACCAGCGTTTGAAGCCCCGTGAGTCGTCAGCGGCCTGCCGAACCTGGTGGATGGGCCGCGCTGCGGTGCTGGAGACGGCTGTATCCGGTGGCCTCTCCTCTCCCGTCGCCTTGAGCCTGTGGGCGCCGGGAGGCCCGGATCAAGACTGCGATGTGCGGTCCGGGCGATGCCGTCGGGGTAAAGCTGGGCGGCCGCATCAGCCCGCGTCTGGGAGAAGGCCCAGCCGAGCGGAGCGCCGCTCACTGGTCCCGGTGGTTCGAGGTGAAAAGGGCCAGCATCGCGGCGACCACCACCCAGACAGCGAGGACGGTACAGGCGCCCGCCACCGTCCACGGCCACATCGCCGTGGTGGCCTGGTCGCGGCCGATGCGCCCCCAAGCCTGTAGGACCGTCATGTGCAGGAGGCTCACCGTGAGGTGCTTCTGACTGTTCAACAGCGAGGGCAGGACGAAGAGCAGCGTGATCGTGGCCACGATGGTGAGCACGCTGTGCCGGATGACTGCGGCCAGCCCCATGCCCACGAGTGCGGACACCGGAGCGAGCACCGCGGACGCGACGAGCAGGCGCACGACACCGTGATGGCTGAAGCCGACGGCGGCGTCCTGGCCGGACAGGATCCCCTGGGCCGCACCGAACGAGGCCAACGCCAGGGCCATACCGAGGACGGTCGTGGTCACGGTGACCACCGCCATCTTCGCGGCCATCACCGAACGGCGAGCCGGGACGGCCGTGAAGGTCGTTCGGATCATGCCGGTGGTGTACTCGCCGAGGATCGTGGTGGCACCGATGGCGCCGGCACCGAGGATCAGCAGAGTGGCGGCGCCGGTGGGGAACGAGTCACCCACGGTTCCGAACATGCGGAAGTACTCCCGGTGCTCCTCGTCGTACTGTGTCCAGTTCTGGGAGTCGGCACAGGCGGCGGTGACGGTGACCGTGAGGACCGCCGCGACGGTGGCGGCGAAGGCCCAGGGAGTCGAGCGCAGCGACCACAGTTTGATCCACTCGGCGGCGAACAGGTCGGTGAAGCGGGCTTTGAGCTCCAGAGCCGGCGCGTCGGGCACCACGGTCTTCGTCGTCGCCAGCGAGGTCACTGGGTCCCTCCTGCGAGGTATTCGACACTGTCGGCGGTCAGCTCCATGAACGCTTCCTCCAGCGAGCCGGTGTTGTTGGTCAACTCGTTCAGCAGAATTCGGTGCTGGAAGGCGATCTCGGCGATCCGGTCCGCGCTGAGCCCGACGACCGTGAGCTGCCCGTCGGCCTCGCGCTGGACCGAAGCGCCCTTGGAAGTCAGCAGCGGAGACAGGATCGCGGCGGCCGGTGTGCGGATCGACACGCTCCGGCCGGCCCCGCGGGCCGCGAACTCCGCCACGCTCTCCGCGGCGATCAGCTCACCGCGGCCGAGGACGATGAGCTGGTCGGCGGTGTGCTCCATCTCGGACATCAGGTGGCTGGAGACGAAGACCGTGCGCCCCTCGCCGGCCAGCCGGCGGAACAGGCCGCGCACCCAGTACACGCCCTCCGGGTCGAGTCCGTTGAGCGGCTCGTCGAAGAGCAGCACTGGCGGGTCGCCGAGCAGCGCGGTGGCGACGCCGAGGCGCTGGCGCATGCCGAGGGAGAAGCCGCCGATCCGCCGATCCGCCGGTCCGCCGCGAACGCGAGGCCGACCTCGCGCAGCACCTCGTCCACCCGGCCACGGGGGATCGCGTTGCTGCGGGCCAGCGCGCGCAGGTGGGCCCGGGCGGTGCGCCCGCAGTGCACGTCACCGGCGTCCAGTAGCGCCCCGACATGCCGCAGACCCCGGGGCAGCGAGCGGAACGAGCGGCCGCCGATGGTGACGAACCCGCTGGTGGGGGTGTGCAGACCGAGGATCAGCCGCAGTGCGGTGCTTTTGCCAGCCCCGTTGGGGCCGAGGAACCCGGTGACGTAACCGGGGTTCACGGTGAAGCTCAGATTGTTGACCGCCAGCTGCCGTAGCGCTTCGTCAGCTCGTGGACTTCGATCATGCCCTCAACGGTGCCCTGGTCGGGGCCGGGCGGGCATCGGACCAGAACTGACACCCCGTCGCGGCACCTGTCGACCCTGGTTGTACAACCGTGGTCCGATGCCCGCGGGAGGGCACCCGGTTACGATCACCGCATGTCCGTGACGCCGGCCCTGCCCCTGCTCAAGCGCGTGCCAGCGGGCACATGGACCGCCCTGGCCTGGTGCGTGTCGGTCATGTACCCCGCAGTTGTCCTTGGCGGGAAGCCGGACCATCACCTCTCCCACCCGGGTAGCGCCGCCGGGCATCGAGACTGGGCGCTCCTCACCGCCGCGTCCCTCGTCGCGTTCGGCGCCGCCGCCGTGCTGCGCCGGCGGCCGCTTCTGTCGATCGCCCTGGTGATCGTCGCCACGCTCGCGGTGACGGACGCGACGCGCGCGAACATCCAGCTGCCACTGACCGCGCTCCTGGCGGTCGACGTCGCGCTCTGCCTGGTCACGGCCGCCCAACCCTACCGGACCTCGCGTGCCGCCCTGGCCCTTGTGCTGGTCGTGCTGATCACGCACCTGGGCATGGTGCCCGACAACACCGTGGGGTTGACGACCGCCACGTACGACGGTGCTCCGGCGCCGGGGACCGTGTTCGTCGTCGATCATTTCCAGCTGACCACCAGCCTGCCGCACATCGGCGTCTCGGACGAGGGCGTCCTGGCCGCCGTCATCGCCTGGCTGGTAGGCCGGTCGATACGCCAGTCCCGCGAGCACACCGAAGTGATGAGCGCCCAGCTGGCCGCACAGGCGGCCACCGCCGAACGGCTACGGATCGCACGGGAGATGCACGACACGGTGGCACACAGCATCGGCATCGTCGCCCTGCAGGCCGGTGCGGCACGGCGGGTCATCGACAGCCGGCCGGACCGGGCCCGCGACGCGCTGGCCGAAATCGAGACCGCCGGGCGGGAGACCCTGTCGGGCTTGCGGCGGATGCTCGGCGCGCTGCGCCAGAGCGATCAGGACAGCGGTATCGAGACCACCCCGCTGCACCGGCCGCCAGGCCTGGCCGACCTCGACCGGCTGGCCGCCGCAACGACCGCGGCGGGCGTCCGGGTCGACGTCCAGTGGCAGGGCAAGCGGCGCCCGCTGCCGCCGGACGTCGACCTGGCGACCTTCCGCATCATCCAGGAGTCGATCGCCAACGTGGTGCGCCACGCCGAAGCCACCTCCTGCCAGGTGTCCATCGACTGCCGGAAGAACGACGAGGTGGCCATCGAGATCACCGACCAGGGCCGCGGCCACGGCACGACCCCGGGCAGTGGCTACGGCCTCACCGGACTGCGCGAGCGGGTCACCCTGCTGCACGGAGAGTTCCACGCCGGCCCCCAGACCAGCGGTGGCTTCCGAGTCTCGGCCCGGATACCCATAGCAGGAGGAGCACAATGAGTATCCGCGTCATGCTGGTCGACGACCAACCGCTAACCGAGCCGGATGCGTCGGATCAGCTGGTCGCGGTGGTCGCGCAGGGGCTCAGGCGGCGCGGTCGGGGCCTCAACCAGCGGTCGAACGGCTGGACCAGGGTCTTCGTTCACATCCCTGACACCGGGTCCAAGACCCAGCAGGCGATCTACAGCATCCATATCGGAAACGGCCAGACACAGAACCGCATCCTCAACGTCGCCTCCAACAGCAACCACTGGGTCAGCCTCGGCGTCCTTGAATTCACCGACGGGAACGACTTCCAGGGGGTTGAACTGTCCAACTACACACCGGACGGCGACGCCTCGGACGATGTCGCATGGGACGCCGTCGCCTTCCAACCCCTTCCAGGGCAGCCAAAGGACTTCGTCGTCCAGCTGGGCGACTCCTACTCCTCGGGTGAAGGCGCCCAGCCGTACATCTACGGCACCGACATGGGCCCGTACGCCGACCAGAGCAAGCAGACCTCCCCGGGGCGTTCCTGGAACGCTTGCCGCCGAAGCCAGAACTCCTGGATCCGGCAGACGGTCATACCGGGAAGGTCTGGCAGCATCGGCAGCATGGCCGACACCTTCGACACTAGCCTCGATTACCACAGTGTCGCCTGCTCCGGCGCCGTCACCTCGCAGATCGATACAACGGGAAGCACCGACAAGGACGGCAACCTCGTCTGGGGAGTGATCGGACAGCATCACGAGGTCCCGCAGCTGTTGTCCGGCTTCCTCGATGCGAACACCACGCTGGTCACGCTTACCGCCGGAGGAAACGACTCGGGCTTCGCTGACACCGTCCAAAGCTGCGTCGAACTCAGCTGCCCCTCCGATGCGGACGTCAGGAAGCAGATCGATGACACCATGGGCCGACTGAGGCTCCTGCTCCAGCACATCCACGACAAGGCGCCGAAGGCGAAGATCGTCCTGCTCGGCTACCCCGAACTCTTCGATGTGGGAGACATGACAGTCGGGTGCTCGGTGATGCTCAGTGATGCAGCTATCAAGCTGAACGGCTGGGCCGACTACATGAGGGACGACCAGAAGAAGCTCGCCGCCGATCTTCAGAGCGTAGACAACGTGCCCGTCACGTTCTACTCGCCGATGACCGAGTTCTACCACCGTGGTGTCTGTAGTAAGGCCGGTGCGGCCATCAATGACTTCGTGGCCGCGCCTTCGACCAAGCCTGGTGGCGACTTCTCCTGTCCCGCGAGCCCCAACCCCAATAACTGGGTGTGCGCGAGCATGGAGAGCTACCACCCGAACAGCACCGGAACGAAGCTGTACGCCTCCGCTCTGGCGAGCGCGTTGATCAGCGCGCGCTATTAGCGGCTCTCGGAATAATCCACCCGGCCGGGGCCTGAACGGGCCCCGGCTCTTCCCGGAAAGCCTCGGATGAAGCTGTTTCGCAGAGGACTGGTTGTTCTCATCGCGGTTCTGGCAGTGGCTGCCGCAGCCTTCGCGGCAAGCACGATTCACCAGCGCTCTGTAGTTGGTGACCGTCGACGGCAGGCAACCGCCGACGCAGCTGACAGCGCTCGGCGCTACGCAGCCAAGCTCGTACCCGCGTTCAGTGCGGGCTCACAGACGATCGCGTCGCTTGAGGAACTCGAACGAGGCACCCAGGTGACCCATGTCAGCGCCGTCAAAGAGAGCACATCTGTCGTGGTCGATGTCCAAGCCACAGCGGTCTACCCCGGCGCCAGGAGCGCCGCGGTGGCGGACGCCTGCCTGCGGGTAATTCTCTTTCGAACGGATGGAGCCATCACAGATCGGATCGACGGCATACCATGCAATCAAGCTCACATCACAACTAGCGGGAACGAGGCGCTCACTGTCGGGTGAGGCATGCCTATCTACCAGCGACGCGTGGAGGTCCTTGCCCTCAGCGGCGAGAAGATGGACTGTCGCCAGCTCGCGGCGGCCTTGGGTCTGGAGTGTCGCGGTCGAGAGGCTCGTTGAGCGTCTGGCGGTCTTCCCGCGGCTCGGTATCCCTGTGCCCGGCGGTACTGACCCGGCGGTCGACGACTACACCGCCCGCACCGACCCGGCCTCCGGCTCCGGCGACCGCATCAGCGTCGTGTACAGGTTCCATCCCGGCATGTCCGCGATCTTCGTGACCTGGGTGATCGCCGGACCCTGACCCACCTCAGCAGCGCCCCGGAAACGGCCGGGCTCCGGTGACCTATCGCGGGCCAGGGGCCTGGGTGAGCAGGTCGGGCAGGCGCAGCGGGCCGCGTTGGTGGGGGCCGGCTGGCGTGTTCCACAGGGCGTGGGGCCAGGGTGCGCTGAGTTCGGCGCCGCGTACACCGTCCCGAACGGCGGTGAAGCGGTGACCGTAGCCGCCTTGCATGGTCGGAGCGGGACACAGAAGGTCACCGTCGATCAGATAGGCCTGGCCGCAACCGTTCTCGCCGGTGCTGTCGCTGGCGCACCACAGTCCCCACTCGGCGTGGGCGCCGATGTCCGCGCACGGCCCGTCCAGCGGCTCCCGGGCGAACGTGCCGTCCGAGGCTCCGCAGGGACAGCCGTCCTCGAACTGGTACCAGTCGATCGGCGCCTGGTCGTCGAGCTTTTCCGCGAGCCAGCCAGGGTGGATGCCGAGCGCGGCCGCGAGCTTGTCCCGCTCGGCGGGCTCGGGGGTGGAGCGGCCGGCGGCCCAGTGCCCGACCTGGTGCGCGGGCACGCCGACCGTACGGGCAAGGGCGGTCTTGTCGGTGCCCATGGCGGCGATCAGCAGGCGCAGCCGGCGCGGGAGCGCACCGAGCTGGTGGATGCGCCACATCGGATGCCCGTCGATCTCCTCGCTCGAGTACCCGGTCCCCCACCCGTCCATCTCCTCGAGGAATGCGACCAGGCGGCGCTGCTGCGCCTGCTTGAGCCAGGCGAGCGCCTGGGTGTCGTCGAGGCCGGTGTCGGGCGGGATTTCGCTGAGCACGGTGTCGGCTGCGTACAGCTCGCTCATCGGGTCGTCGGTGCCGGCCCCGGCCTCGAAGACGACCGCGAGCAAGCGCTGGAGGACCGCTCGCCGTGCCGTCGACTCCTGCGTGCCGCCCAGCAGGGCGCAGCAGGCGTCGAGAGCGCGCAGCAGGCGCTGTTCGGTCGACCGGTCCCAGAACTCGAGCATCCTCACGTCCTTCCTGATCCCGCAGCCCTGCGGCCGGACCAGTCTGGCAGGGCGTGGCGCCGCGGCGTGGCCCGGATCGAGGTCGCGGAAGAACGGCTCGCGGCTTCACCGACTTGGACGGAGTGGGTGGTGTCGTGCTTGGGGTGGCGGAGGTGAGCCGTTCCCCGGTCCACCACCGGGCCGGGCGGGTGATGGCCGCGGGTGTGGGGTGAGGCGTCTTGACCGGGTCCGTGCTGTGCGTTTCCATCGGCTCGGGCCCGCGAGCGCCCGGCCGGGCAGCGGAGACCCCCGTATCCGGTGCCGAGGACCGGCCAGAAGCTCATCATTCACCACAGGATCGCAGCGGCACGTGCCTCACAGCGTCGGCAGCATCGGGGGGACAGCTGACGCGGAGAGCTGACGATGCCCCAGTTGACCCCCGCCCCTTCCACGGACTGCCGCCGGCGCTGCACGGGGGAGACTCACCAGGCCCTCCAGGCCCTCCAGGCGCTGCGGCAGGCGGGCAAGGACGGATCCGCGATCCCGGTGGCTCGCCACCCGGACCAGGCCGCACTGGAAGCCGCGGTCTTCCTCGCGGCTTGCAAGATGGGCGGCCTGTCACCCCACCCCCTGGGCATCCTGAAGGTGCGCCCCGAGCCGGAGCGGTTGACCATCCGGCTGCTCGACGAGCCGTTGCACCTGGACCACGCCCGCACCCTGTGGAAGGACGGCATCGGCCACTCGTTGCCGCAGTAGAACCTCCTGCCCGGCGACGGCGGACGACCCGGCGAGTGAGTCCAGCGGCCGGGCAGAGTCAGCCCTGGGATCAGGGTGCGGCCTGGCTGGCGTACGGACGGTCGGCAAGGTGCGCCTGGTCGTGCCGCAGCTCCCGGCGCAGCCGTCCGGCACCGTCACCTTGGTGGCCAACGAGGTGAGGGCTGAGGTTCCCCCGACGTGCGGAAGGTTGCCGGAGATGGCCTGATGGGCCATGAGAAGGGAGCCTCTGCCATGGCTGCACCGATGAAGTACCCGC
>NZ_JBEOUW010000091.1:0-10358 GCF_040303045.1 Kitasatospora sp. NPDC096140 | reverse complement strand
CGCTGTTCCAGCATCCCGGATCGCCGGGCAGGGCCGGCGGGCGGGACGGATCCCGGAGCAGTCTGTGGTCCGACGGCGATCGGCACCGAACCCGACGGTCCGCCTCGACTGACCACCCACTACGCGCAGCCTCGGGACAGCGGGACCGCGCGATCTTCGGAGAGCACACCCCGATGGAGGAACCCGTGCCACCGCGGCCTGGGCCCAGGCGGATCACGACCGCGAGGTAGAGCGGCATCGTCTGCACCGCCCATCGCCACAGTCGAGCGGGCGGCGCACGGTCGAAGCAAGCCCGCCGGATGCGCCGCCCGCCGGGGCCGAGCAAGGAGTTTCACCACGGCAACGCCGACCGTCACCCGCACAGCCACCGCCGGCGAGCGGTCCCGGCCGGGCGCACTGGTGCTCCTGGTCACCGGCAGCGCCTTGTGCACCATGGAAACGACCGGGAGCACGCTGTACCGACGCAGCGAAGGCCGGTGCCTGGTCACCGAAGAGCCTCTCTGCTGCGGCGCCGACCGGGGCCGGCGTCGCAGTGGCCCCGCGCTCAGTCGGCGAGCAGCTCGGACAGTTGCGGCGAGTACATCGAGTGCAGCACGAGCGCGGCGCCGCCCACCACGGCGGCGTTCGCGCCGAGCGGGGACGCCTCGACCCGGACGACCCGGACACTGCGGGACAGCGGCTTGGTGGCCAGTGCCGCGGCGACGACGTCGACGTACCGCGACTCCACGTGCTGGATGCCGTGGCCGCCGAGGACGATGAGGTCCACGTCGACGAAGTTGGCGATGGTGACCGCGACCGAGGCGACGTGCTCCGCGGTCTCGTCGATGACGGCGGTGGCGACGGGGTCGCCGGCCGCGGCGGCACGCAGGATCGCGGTGTGGTCGACCGACGCCGGATCCCGGTCGAACGCCTGTGACAGCACGCTTCCGCCGCCGGGTCGGACTGCGAGCCGGCTGTGCACCTCGGCCACGATCGCCGACGGATTGGCCAGCCGTTCCAGGCAGCCCCGGGCGCCGCAGTAGCACTTCGGCCCGTCGGGCAGCACGGACCCGTGGCCGAACTCGGCCGCGTTCAGCGAACCGCCGCGGAAGACCTGGTGGTTGAGGATGAGACCGCCGCCGATGCCGGTGCCGAAGAAGACGTACGCGAAGTTCGCCACGCCCTTGCCCGCGCCGGACCAGCGCTCGCCGATGGCCGCGGCGGTGGCGTCGTTGTCCAGTGTCACCGGCAGTCCGGTGGCCTCGCTCAGCATGCCCTTCATCGGCACCCGGTTCCAGTGCGCGAGTTGGGGCGGGGTGACGATCATGCCGAGTTCCTGGTCTATCGGTCCCGGGGCGGCGAGGCCCAGGCCGAGGACCTTGTCGCGTGGGACGTCCGCTTCGCGGAGTACGTCGGCGACCAGTTCGGCCATGGCCGTCACCACCTGGGACGGGTCGGTGCCGGGTGGGGTGGGGCGCCGCTTGACGGTCAGGGGCCGCCCGAGCAGGTCGACCACGGCGCAGGTGAGTTCGATCGGGTCGAAGTGCAGTCCGACCGCGCTGCCGGCCTCCGCGTTGACCCGCAGGGTGGTTCGGGGCTTGCCGCCGCTGAGGACCCGGCTGGCCCCGTCCTCCCGGACTATGTCCTCGTCCAGCAGGCGGCGCACGATGCCGGAGACCGTCTGCGGGGTGAGGCCGGTCTTCTGTGCGATCTCCACCCGGCTGATGCCGTCGGCCAACTGGATCTGGTCCAGGACCACCGCTTGGTTGTACCGGCCCACCTTGGGGAGATTCGTTCCTGCCCGCCGCACGTACTGGGTCCTCTCTGCTCGCTCTCTCATAAACATCTTGTCACGGCCCATTGACGTAGTAAAACAAATGGATTTAGTGTCCCGGCACGCAGTCGTAACACCCCGGACACGAGGCACCGTGCGTGCCATCGGAGGCAAGCTGATGTCCACGAACCCCGGCATCCCGGAAGGCTCGGGCCCACGCGCCCAGCGCTGCCCGAGCGGTGCGGAGCACCGCTCATGACCCGGGCGCAGGCCCTGCTGGAGATGCGGTCGATCACCAAGACGTTCCCCGGCGTCAAGGCGCTCGCCGAGGTCAACCTCGCCGTCCGGCCGGGTGAGATCCACGCGATCTGCGGGGAGAACGGCGCCGGCAAGTCCACCCTGATGAAGGTGCTGAGCGGTGTCTATCCGCACGGCAGCTACTCGGGCGAGATCGTCTACCGTGGCGAGCGGACGCGGTTCGACGGCGTCCGGGCCAGTGAGCGGGCCGGGATCGTGATCATCCACCAGGAACTGGCGCTGGTGCCGGGCATGTCGATCACCGAGAACATCTTCCTCGGCAACGAGCCGCGCAGGCGGGGCGGGATCGACTGGAAGGCCGCCCGCCGCCGGGCATTGGAGCTGATGGAGCAGGTCGGGCTCCGGGAGGATCCCGACACGCTGATCAAGGACATCGGCGTGGGCAAGCAGCAACTCGTCGAGATCGCCAAGGCGTTCGCGAAGGACGTGAAGCTGCTCATCCTCGACGAACCGACCGCGGCGCTCAACGAGGACGACTCCCAGCACCTGCTCGACCTGCTGCGCGGCTTCCGGGAACGCGGCATCACCTCGATCATCATCTCGCACAAGCTGAACGAGATCGAGGCGATCGCCGACAGCATCACGATCCTGCGCGACGGCCGCACCATCGAGACCCTCGACGTCAAGGCGGACGGCGTCAACGAGGACCGGATCGTGCGCGGCATGGTCGGCCGTGAGTTGAGCAGCCGGTTCCCCGACCGCACGCCCGACATCGGCGAGGTCTTCTTCGAGGTGCGCGACTGGACCGTGCGGCACCCGAGTTCGGACGACCGGCTGGTCTGCAAGGGGTCGACGTTCCAGGTCCGGCGCGGCGAGATCGTCGGGTTCGCCGGCCTGATGGGTGCCGGGCGCACCGAACTCGCGATGAGTCTGTTCGGGCGCTCGTACGGCACCTACCTGTCCGGGCGGGTCTTCAAGGACGGCGAGGAGATCCGGCTGAAGTCGGTGCCGGACGCCATCCGGCACGGCCTCGCCTACGTCAGCGAGGACCGTAAGTCCATCGGACTGAACCTGCTGGACGACATCAAGACCTCGATGGTGGCGGCCAAGCTGTCGAAGATCGCCCGGCGCAGGGTGGTCGACCCGGTACGTGAGTACCGGATCGCCGAGGACTACCGCACGAGCCTGCGGATCAAGACGCCCAGCGTCGACGAGGGCGTCGTCAAGCTCTCCGGCGGTAACCAGCAGAAGGTCGTGCTGGCGCGGTGGATGTTCACTGACCCGGACCTGCTGATCCTCGACGAACCGACCCGCGGGATCGACGTGGGTGCCAAGTTCGAGATCTACGGGATCATCCAGCGGCTCGTCGGCCAGGGGAAGGGCGTCATCGTCATCTCCTCGGAGCTGCCCGAGCTGATCGGACTGTGCGACCGCATCTACACGGTGTTCGAAGGCGTCATCACCGGTGAGGTCCCGCGCCACGAAGCCGACCCCGAACTGCTGATGAAGCAGATGACCGCTAAGAAGAAGAGCCCGACGTCATGAGCAGAATCAAAGAGCTGCAGAAGAACCTCTTCGGAGGCACGACCTCCAACGCCCGCCAGTTCGGCATGATCTTCACCCTGGTGTCGATCGTCCTGCTGTTCCAGATCTGGACCGGTGGGCTGACCCTGACTTCCGGCAACCTCATCGCGGTGGTCAGCCAGTACTCCTACATCCTGATCCTCGCCATCGGCATGCTGATGGTGATCGTCGCCGGGCACATCGACCTCTCGGTCGGCTCGGTCGCAGCGTTCACCGGCATCGTGGTCGCCAAGGCCATGCAGACGTACTCGCTCCCGTGGCCGCTCGGCCTCGGCCTCGGCCTGCTCATCGGCGTGCTGATCGGCGCCTGGCAGGGCTTCTGGGTGGCCTACGTGGGAGTCCCCGCGTTCATCGTCACCCTGGCCGGAATGATGCTGTTCCGCGGCGGCAACCAGTACATAGGCAACGCCGACACGGTGCCGGTCCCGGCGGACTTCCGCAAGATCGGCGCCGGCTTCCTGCCCGAGGTCGGACCGGACACCGGCTACAACAACCTGACGCTGCTGCTCGGACTGGCCGCCTGCGCGGGCATGGTGTGGCGCGAGTGGAAGGCGCGGCAGACCCGCCGCGAGATGAACGCCGAGGTACCGCCCCTGTGGATCCCGGGCGTCCGCCTCGCGGTGATGCTGGGCGTCATCGCCTTCGCGACGCTGCGCTTCGCCGGCGGCCGGGTCGGCACCAGCCTGCCGATCTCCGGCATCATCCTGATCATCCTGGTGCTCGCGTACTCGTACTACACCCGCAACACCATCGGCGGCCGGCACATCTACGCCGTCGGCGGCAACGCCCGCGCCGCCGAGCTGTCCGGGGTGAAGCTGAGGCGGGTCAACTTCCTGGTCATGATGAACATGTCCGTGCTGGCCTCGCTGGCCGGCATGATCTTCGTGGCGCGGTCCGCCGCCTCCGGCCCGCAGGACGGCCTGAGTTGGGAACTCGACGCCATCGCCGCCGTCTTCGTCGGTGGCGCGGCGGTCTCCGGCGGCCTCGGCACCGTGAGCGGCTCCATCGTCGGCGGCCTGGTCATGGCGCTGCTCAACAACGGGCTCCAACTGGAGGGCGTCGGCTCGGACATGGTCCAGATCATCAAGGGCATGGTCCTCCTCCTCGCCGTCGCGTTCGACGTCTACAACAAGCGCCAGGGCCGCTTCTCGATCATCGGGACGCTGATGCGCCCGTTCCGCAGCGAGGAGCCGGCCGCCCCGGCGAGCCCTGCCGGCGGCCCGGACAAGACTCCGGTCGCGGGCTGACCGCCGTACCAGCCACCCACGCCGCCGTACGCGCCGTACCCCCACGCCGCCGTACCCCGCACGGCCCGCTTCCCACGACACCAATCCTCCCGCAACCGCACCACCGCACGAAGGGCTCAACTCACCATGCGCAGAACCATCATCCGAGGCATCGCCGCGGTCGGCGCCGTCGCCCTGCTCACCCTGAGCACGGCCTGTTCCAACCAGCGTGAAGGCGCCACCGGCGCGGACGGCGGCGGCGCCGCCAAGGGCTTCGCGCAGGACTCCCTGGTCGGTGTCGCGCTGCCGGCGAAGACGTCGGAGAACTGGGTGCTCGCCGGTGACCTGTTCACCAGCGGCCTGAAGGACGCGGGTTTCAAGACCGACGTGCAGTATGCGGGCGCCTCCACCAGCGTCGCGGACCAGCAGGCGCAGATCTCCTCCATGATCACCAAGGGCGCCAAGGTGATCGTCATCGGCGCGACCGACGCCTCGCAGCTCTCCACCCAGGTGGCCCAGGCCAAGCAGGCCGGTGCGACCGTCATCGCCTACGACCGTCTGGTCACCAACACGCCGGACGTCGACTACTACGTCGCGTTCGACAACTACAAGGTCGGCCAGCTGCAGGGGCAGGCCCTCGTCGACGGGATGAAGGCCAAGAAGCCGACGGGCCCGTGGACGGTCGAGCTGTTCTCCGGCTCGCCGGACGACAACAACTCGAAGGTCTTCTTCGGGGGTGCGATGGACGTGCTCAAGCCGCTGATCGACAAGGGCGACATCGTCGTCGGGTCGGGGCAGACGGACATCAAGCAGACCGCGATCCAGGGCTGGAAGGCCGAGAACGCCCAGCAGCGCATGGACTCGCTGCTGACCTCGGCCTACAACAGCGGCAAGCAGCTCGACGGTGTCCTGTCGCCGAACGACACGCTCGCCCGGGCGATCCTCACCTCGGTGAAGGGCGCCGGCAAGCCGACCCCGATCGTCACCGGCCAGGACTCCGAGGTCGAGTCGGTGAAGTCGATCATGGCCGGTGAGCAGTACTCCACCATCAACAAGGACACCCGCAAGCTGGTCGCCCAGACCATCACCATGGCCAAGTCCCTGCAGAAGGGCGACAAGCCGGAGACCAACGACATCAAGTCGTACAACAACGGTTCCAAGGTCGTTCCGGCCTACCTCCTCCCGCCGGTCATCGTGACCAAGCAGAACGCGGCCGAGGCCTACGCCAACGACCCCAAGCTGTCCCCGCTCACCAAGTAGCAGTGATCCGCGCCGGCGTGCGCGCCGGGTGGCCCAGAGCGCACGCCGGCACCGGGGACCCGCAAGACGAAGGATGGATACACTCGTGTTCGGAGCACTCGACATCGGTGGTACCAAGATCGCCGGAGGGCTCGTGGACGCCGACGGCCGCCTGGTGGCCCGTTCGCAGTGCGCCACACCGGCCCGCGGCACGGCCGAGGAGATGATGGCCGCGGTCGCGGCAGTCCTCGACGACCTGGCCGTCCACCCGGAGTGGGAGTCGATCTCCGGCCTGGGCATCGCCAGCGCGGGCCCGGTCGCCACCGCAGCCGGGACGGTCAGCCCGGTCAACATCCCGGCTTGGCGCGCCTTTCCGCTGGCCGACCGGGTACGCGCGCATCCCCGTGTCCCGCTCGGCGTCGAGCCCCTCGTGGTGGGGGACGCGGTCGCGATGGCCGCGGGCGAGCACCGGGCGGGCGCCGCCAGGGGAGTGGACAACGCCCTGTGCATGGTGGTCTCCACCGGCATCGGCGGCGGCCTGATCCTCAACGGGTCGCTGTACGCCGGCCCGTCCGGCAACGCCGGGCACATCGGCCACATCTCGGTCGACCACACCGGCGGGCCAGCGTGCCCGTGCGGGGCGCGCGGCTGCCTGGAGCAGCTCGCCAGCGGAACCGCCATCGCCGCCCATGCCGTGGCATCCGGCTGGGAGCCGCCCGCCGGTGATGCACCGACGGCCGCGACGGTCGCGGACGCCGCCCGCGCCGGTGATCCGCGAGCCGCCGCCGCATACGACCGGGCCGGACGGGCCCTCGCCGCCGCGATCGCCGCCA
This sequence comes from Kitasatospora sp. NPDC096140, assembly GCF_040303045.1. NCBI lineage: Bacteria > Bacillati > Actinomycetota > Actinomycetes > Kitasatosporales > Streptomycetaceae > Kitasatospora > Kitasatospora sp. NPDC096140. Next base: position 3,465 of record NZ_JBEOUW010000091.1, on the reverse strand, counting down.
CGGCGGCCCTCGTCGAACTCGACCTGGTCGTCGTCGGCGGCGGCGTGGCACAGGCCGGCGAGACGCTGTTCGCGCCGCTGCGCCGTCACCTGGCCGACTACGCCACCCTCGACTTCACCCGTGACCTGCCGGTCCTGCCCGCCCGACTCAGCACCGACGCCGGACTCATCGGAGCGGCCGTCGCAGCGGGGATGCCGCGCCCGGAGCGCGGAACGACCGAGCTGCCCGCCTCCCACGCGTAAACCGACCGGAGCCAAGACCCCGTGGACCTGCTCACCACTACCATTCAGCCCTACACCTGGGGCTCCACCACCGCCCTCGCGGAGCTGATGGGCGTCGCGCCCACCGGCGAACCACAGGCCGAGATGTGGCTGGGCGCGCACCCCGCAGCCCCGTCGTACGTCGACCGGGGACAGGGGCCCGTCGCCCTGGACCGACTGACGGCCGCCGGCCCGCTGGCGGAACTCGGACCGGCACTCGTGAGCCGGTTCGGCCCACGGCTGCCGTTCCTGCTGAAGCTGCTCGCCGTCGACTCCCCGCTCTCCGTCCAGGTCCATCCCGACCGCGCCCAGGCCGCCGCCGGCTTCGCCAGGGAGAACGCCGAGGGGATCCCGCTCGACGCCCCGCACCGCACGTACCGCGACGACCAGCACAAACCCGAGATGATCGTCGCCCTGACCCGGTTCCGGGCGCTGTGCGGCCTGCGGGCTCCCGAGCAGTGCGCCGACCTGCTGGACGCCCTCGGCGTCGACAGGCTGAAGCCGTACGCCGAGGAGCTTCGTGCCCGCCCTGGCGAGGCCGCCCTACGGAAGGTCTTCACCGCCTTCCTCACACCGCCGGACGGCCTCCTCGCCGCCGTCGCCGAGGCCGTCCGGCTTGCGGCGGCGAGCGGCGGGCGGTACGCGGCGGACCTCGTCGCGTACGCCGCCGTCACCCGCTCCCACCCCGACGACCCGGGCCTGATGTCCGCCCTGATGCTGAATCAGGTGACGCTGCAACCCGGGCAGGCACTGTTCATCGGGGCGGGAGTCGCGCACGCCTACCTGTCCGGCCTCGGCGTGGAGGTCATGGCGAGCTCCGACAACGTCCTGCGCTGCGGGCTGACGTCCAAGCACGTGGACGCGGCCGAGCTGCTGAAGGTCGTCCGTTTCACCGCGGTCCCGATCCGCGCCGTCGAGGCCCGACGGGACGAGACGACCGGGGAGCACATGTACCCGGCTCCCGTCGACGAATTCCGGCTCTCACGGTTCGACCTCGCACGCGGCGACCGGCCGTACCCGCTCACCGTCGACGCGCCCCAGATCGTGCTGTGCACCGGCGGTTCGGCCACCGTCGCCTCGCCAGAGCGCTCGATCGCCCTCGGCCCCGGCCGCGCGGCCTATGCCCCGGCCGGTGAGGCGCTCCGGCTCAGTGGCGAGGGAACGGTGTTCCGTGTCACGACAGGGCTTGCCCGGAAGCTCACGACCCGTGAGCAACTGCCGACGCGCCGGGGTGCTTCGGCCGGCCGTCGAATCACTGGAATCCCGCCGGCGTGGGCAGGATAGTGCGTTCGCCGGCGACGATGGGCCTCAAACTGACCGGCCGCTCCGTGTGCAGCTGATCGTACTGTACGAGCTCGGGATGCACGCCGGCCCACCCGCGCCAGCCCGCCCAGGGGGCGGGCCGTGGCCCCACCCCCGCACCCACCCCCGGAGCGCTGCTGTCCACGCGATTGGGCCGGGAAGCGTGCGGCTCGCAACCGTGTGACGTCTGCGCTCATGTCTGCCGGAGCTTCCGCATGGCACCGACCGGGCCGGAGCGCTGCTGGGAATCCTCGGACGCCTGGAGAACGCCGTGGGGTGATGGCTGGTCTTCGCCGGCCTGCCGCCGCCCGGCCGCGGGCGGGGTGTCACGTCCTTGTCGCCGCGCCGGAGCTCTCCGCCTGCCAGCCCCGTCTCGGTCGGCGTGACCGATGCCGTCACCGGTGAGCTGGTCCCCTATGGGCCGGAGCCTGGGGTGGGTGCTACGCGAGCGCAGTCTCGGCGGCGTGGTCGGATCGGTGGACGCTACAGGTGTTGGTGGGGGAGTTGCTCTTCGAAGTCGCAGGCGGCGGTGGCCTGGTAGCCGGCTGTTCGTACGGTGGTGAGGACGCGGGCGACGGCATGGGCCAGGGCGGGCATCGGGCCGTCCGCGTCGATTTTCAGGGGCCAGCCGATGAAGCCCGTCGCCAATGCGGCGTCGGGGTTGGGCCGTACCTCGAAGTCCACGCCCGCCCGCGCGACGCAGTACCCGCTCGGCGCGGCGTGCAGTGCCGCGGCGATGAGGTCGGTCACCGTCTGCCGGTCCGCGCCGGCGACGTAGATCGCGCAGTACTCGCTGCCGCCGACGTCCGTCACGCGCGCGCCGCCTCGCCGGAGCCCTCGGCGGGGGCGTCGATGTGGTGGAGCCGGCTGCGGTCCTCGACCCGGTCCTCGACCGGCAGCCCCGCCCGGTACTCCTCGGCCCACACCGCGTGCGAGGCTTGCCGATCGGCTTCCCCGAGCCGAGCCGACTCGGCCAACTGCTCCTCGTCCAGGCCATGGGCCACGGCCGGGATGTCACCACTCCAGGCCGGGAGCGTGGCCAGGCAGGTACGGCGCTCGGCCTGCACGGCCGCCAGCGCCCGCTGCGCATTGATCAGGTCGTCGCTGTACGCGAAGGTCCTTTCCAGCTTTCCCACAGCGGGAATCGTATGCGTGACCGGTCAGCCGCCGGGCCTCGGCCCGCAGGGTAGGACCGTCGGTTTCCCCGTGCGCCCGCTGCGGGGCCGGGCCGTAAATACGCCCGAAACCGGGTCCGCGCCGAAGCCCGGAGAAACGGCCCGAGCCGCAGATGCCGCCCCTACGCCCAGCCCCGGCACACCCGGGGCAACGGCCCGGGCCGAAATCCGTACCGCCGTCGCCGTGCCCGCCCCGGCCGAGCAGGGGGCGGAGGCCTTCGAGGTGCTGCGCCGCGCGGCGTGCACGATCCCGACGGTGCGGTTCGGCGAGCCGGACCGCCTCGACGACCTGGACCTGACGGTTGGTGAGGGCTGGCTGCCGGCCTCCTGGGACGACCCGCAGGCCGCGGACGTCCACCAGCTGCTCTACCGGGGCCGGCCCATCGGCTGGACCGCGCCGCTGCCGGACGGGCCGTGGGGGCAGGCCGGGCACATCGTTGCCGAGTACCTGGACGCCCAGGAGGCCGTGGTCCTGACCGAACCCGCCAGCGAGGCCCGCACCCACCGCTCCGTCGGGCAAGCCCGGGACGTCCTGCACCGCGCGCACCTCGACCGGCTGCGCGCCGAGCGTGCGATGCCCGAGGTGCCGCACCTGGCCCTCAAGCGCCCGACCGGCCGGAGCGCGCCCTCTGTCTGAGCTTCCCCCGCTGTGCGGGAGGTGTTGATTACCTGGTCAGGATGGGGGTGGGTGGTTCGATGGCCACCGGTTCGGCCGTCGCTTGGTTGGC
>NZ_JBEOUW010000090.1:0-11413 GCF_040303045.1 Kitasatospora sp. NPDC096140 | reverse complement strand
CTGGTGGCGTATGTCGTCGGCACCGGCGCACAGGACCCGGATGGGCTGCGGGAGTTCGTGGCGAGTCGGTTGCCGGAGTACATGGTCCCTTCCGCGTTCGTGGTGCTGGATGCGTTGCCGTTGACGGTGAACGGGAAGCTGGATCGTCGTGCGCTGCCGGCGCCGGAGTACGGTCCGGAGCAGGCCGGGGGCCGGTCCCCGCGGTCGCCGCGTGAGGAGGTGCTGTGCGGGCTGTTCGCGCAGACCCTGGGTGTGGAGTCGGTGTCGATCGACGACGACTTCTTCCGCTTCGGCGGTCACTCCCTGCTCGCGACCCGGCTGGTCAGCCGCATCCGCAGTCTCCTCGCGGTGGAACTCCCGATCCGCCAGCTGTTCGACACCCCCACCGTCGCCGGCCTGTCGGAGGCCGTCGACCGTGCGGACGGCAGTGTCCGCGCCCCGCTCACCGCCGCCGTCCCGCGCCCGGAGCGGATCCCGCTCTCCTACGCGCAGCAGCGGCTCCGCTTCCTCCAGCTGCTCGACGGCGACAGCACCGCGTACAACGCGCCCGGCGCCCTGCGGCTGCGCGGTCCGCTGGACGTCCAGGCGCTGCGCGAGGCCCTGGCCGACGTCGTCGCCCGCCACGAGAGCCTGCGCACCCTCTTCGTCGAGGACGAGGAGGGCTTCGCCCAGCGGATCCTGGCGCCGTACGACGCCCCGGTCGGGCTGGACGTCCGGGAGGCCGACGAGGACCGCCTGCCGGCCGAACTCGCCGCCGGGGCGGGCCACCGCTTCGACCTCTCGGCCGAACTCCCGCTGCGCGCCACGCTGTTCGCCCTCGCCGAGGACGAGCACGTGCTGCTGCTGCTCCTGCACCACATCGTCGGCGACGGCTGGTCCCTGCAGCCCCTGGCCCGCGACCTGTCGCTGGCCTACACGGCCCGCGCCGCCGGGGAGGCGCCGGCCTGGCGGGAGCTGCCCGTCCAGTACGCCGACTACAGCCTCTGGCAGCGGGAGACGCTCGGCTCGGAGGACGACCCGGGCAGCGAGATCTCGCGTCAACTCGCCTACTGGCAGCGGACCCTGGACGGACTGCCGGAGGAACTGGCGCTGCCCGCGGACCGGCCGCGGACCGCGGACCTCGCGAGCCGCGGCGGACGGGTCACGTTCCAGGTGCCCGCCGCCCTGCACCGGGACCTGCACGCGCTGAGCGGCCGGACCCGGGCCAGTCTGTTCATGGTGCTGCAGGCGGCGCTGGCCGGGCTGCTGACCCGGCTCGGCGCCGGGACGGACGTCCCGATCGGCACCCCGATCGCCGGGCGGACCGACACGGCCCTGGAGGAGCTGGTCGGTTTCTTCGCCAACACGCTCGTGCTGCGCACCGACACCTCCGGCGACCCGGCGTTCACCGACCTCGTCGCCCGGGTCCGGGAGGCCGACCTCGGCGCGTACGCCCACCAGGACCTGCCGTTCGAGCGGCTCGTCGAGGCCCTCAACCCCGAGCGCTCGCTGGTCCGCCACCCGCTGTTCCAGGTCTGCCTGACCGTGCACAACTCCGACCCCCGGGCCACCGTCGCCGAGGTTGCCCGGCTGCCCGGGCTCGCCGTGGAGCTGGAGCGGCTGCCGATCGAGGACACCAAGTTCGACCTCAACATCGAGCTGACCGAGGGCTTCGACGAGCAGGGCCGGCCCGCGGGCATCGTCGCCGACCTGGAGTTCAGCACCGGCCTCTTCGACGAGGCCACCGCCCGCGCGATCGGCGCGCGGTTCCTGCGGCTGCTGGCCGCGGTGGCCGCCGAGCCGGGCAGCCCGCTGTCCGCCGCCGACCTCCTCGACGCGGGCGAGCGCGCCGCCGTGCTGACGCAGTGGAGCGACACCGCCCGCCCCGAGGCGGCCGGGGCGCTGTCCCGGGCCGGGCTCCCGGCCGCGCTGGCCCCCACCCGCGCCTGGATCCTCGACGAGGCCCTCCAGCCGGTGCCGCCCGGCGTCCCCGGCGTGCTGTACGCCGCGGGCGACGGCCCGGCGCCGGACGGGACGGCGGGCGTCGACCCGGACCGCCTGCTGCCCTCCCCGCTGACGGGCGCGGCCTGGCTGTACCGCCTCGACCGCGCCGCCCGCTGGACCGCCGACGGCGACCTGCGGCTCGCCGAGGCCCCGGGGGCCGACCGGGCCGGGGCCGGACCGGCCGCCGCCGTGCTGCCCGCGCGGTCCCGCGGCCCGCGCAGCCCGCTGGAGCAGATCCTGTGCACCCTGTTCGTCGAGGTGCTCGGCGTGCCGTCCGTCGGCATCGACGACGACTTCTTCGACCGCAGCGGCCACTCGCTGTCGGCCGTCCGGCTGCTCAGCCGGGTCCGGTCCGTCCTGGGCGCCGAGATCTCGATCCGCACGTTCTTCGAGAACCCCACGGTCGCCGGCCTCGCCGAGGCGTTCACCCGCGCCGACGGGGCCCGTCGGCCGTTGGCGCCCGTCGAGCGTCCGCGCCTGCTGCCGCTGTCCTACGCCCAGCAGCGGCTCTGGTTCCTCCACAACCTGGAGGGCGCCGACGCGACCTACAACATCCCCGTCACCCTCCGGCTGACCGGGGACCTGGACCGTGCCGCGCTGCGCGACGCCCTGGCCGACGTGGTGGCCCGGCACGAGAGCCTGCGGACCGTGTTCGCGGACGACCCGGCCGGCGCCCGGCAGATCGTCCTGCCTGCCGGGCACACGCCGCCCCGGCTCGCCGAGGAGCGGGTCGGCGCCGGGGAACTCGCCGCCCGGGTGCGCGCCGCGGCCTCCCACGCCTTCGACCTGCGCGCCGAACTCCCGCTCAGGGCCTGGCTGTTCACCACCGAGACCGGGGAGCAGGTGCTGACCCTGGTGGTCCACCACATCGCCGGTGACGGCTGGTCCATGGGCCCGCTGGCCCGCGACATCTCGCTGGCCTACGCGGCCCGCGCCGCCGGGGAGGCACCGGCCTGGCCGGCGCTGCCCGTCCAGTACGCCGACTACACCCTGTGGCAGCGCGAGGTCCTCGGCTCCGAGGACGACCCGGACAGCGAGATCTCGCGTCAACTCGCCTACTGGCAGCAGACCCTGGCCGGCCTGCCCGAGCAGCTGGAACTGCCCGTCGACCGGCCCCGCCCGCCGAGCCAGTCCCACCACGGCGGCCGGGTCCCCTTCGAGGTGCCCGCGGAGCTGCACGCGGCGCTCGCCGACCTCGCCCGCGAGACCCGCACCAGCCTCTTCATGGTGCTGCAGGCGGCACTGGCCGGGCTGCTGACCCGGCTCGGCGCCGGGACGGACGTCCCGATCGGCACCCCGATCGCCGGGCGGACCGACACGGCCCTGGAGGAGCTGGTCGGCTTCTTCGTCAACACCCTCGTCCTGCGCACCGACACCTCCGGCGACCCGGCGTTCACCGACCTCGTCGCCCGCGTCCGGGAGACCAACCTCGGCGCGTACGCCCACCAGGACCTGCCGTTCGAGCGGCTCGTCGAGGTGCTCAGCCCGGTCCGCTCGCTCGCCCGCCACCCGCTCTTCCAGGTGCTGCTCGGCCTCGACAACAACCAGGAGGCCATCGACGTCCTGCGCCTGCCGGGCCTCACCGTCGACGTGGAGGCCCCGGAGACCGGCCGCGCCAAGTTCGACCTCGCCTTCTTCCTCGACGAGACCCACGGCCCCGACGGCGAGCCCACCGGCCTGCACGGCGCGGTCGAGTACAACGCCGACATCTTCGACCGGGCGACGGCCGGAGCCTTCGCCGAACGGCTCCTGCGGCTGCTCGGCTCCGCCGCCGCCGACCCGCACCGCCCCGTCGGGCAGCTCGACGTCCTGACACCCGATGAGGCCCGGCAGCTCGGCGAGTGGAACCGCACCGCGCACGAGGTGCCGCCGCAGTTCGTCCCCGAGCTGGTCGAACGGCAGGCCGCCGACGTGCCCGAGGCCACCGCCGTCATCTCCGAGCGGAGCACCCTCTCCTACGGGGAGCTCAACGCCCGGGCCAACCGGCTGGCCCGCCACCTGGCGGCCCGCGGCGTGGGCGGCGAGTCGATCGTGGTGATCGCGCTGCCGCGCTCCGCCGAGATGATCGTCTCGCTGCTGGCCGTCCTCAAGACCGGCGCGGCCTACCTCACCCTCGACACCAAGGCCCCCGAGCAGCGGCTGCGCGCCGTCCTGGACGACTGCGGCCCCGCCGCGGTCCTCACCGACACGGCCCACCGGCCGCTCCTGGGCGAGCCGCACGCCCGGGACGTCGTCCTGGACGACCCGGCCGTCGAACGGGCCGTGTCCGCCGAGGCCGACACCGACCTGACCGACGCCGACCGGGTCCGCCCGCTCGACCCGCGCCACCCGGCCTACGTCGTCTACACCTCGGGCTCCACCGGCACCCCGAAGGGGGTCGTCATGCCGATGGGCTCCCTGATGAACCTGCTCGGCTGGCACGCCGGCACCTACTGCGGCGGCGTCGGCACCCGCACCGCCCAGTTCTGCGCCGTCTCCTTCGACTTCGCCGTCCAGGAGATCCTCCAGGCGCTCGTCGTCGGCAAGACCCTCGTCCTGCCCGAGGAGCACGTCCGCGTCGACGGCCGCGAACTGGCCGCCTGGATCGCCCGGCACGGCATCAACGAACTCTTCGCCCCCACCCTCGTCATCGACGCCGTCCTCGCCGCCGCCGCGGACCGCGGCGAGCCGCTCGACTCGCTCACCGACCTCTTCCAGGGCGGCGAGCAGTTCCGGCTCAGCAGCGAACTGCGGGCATTCTGCGGGACCGGCCGGCGGCGCATGGCGCACAACGTCTACGGCCCCGCCGAGGTCGCCGCCATCACCTCGGCGACCCTCCCCGAGGACACCGACGAGTGGCCCGCTTCGGCCTCCATCGGCGAACCGATCTGGAACGCCGCCGCCCACGTCCTGGACGAGCGGCTGCAGCCGGTCGCCCCGGGCGTGCGCGGCGAGCTGTACATCGGCGGCTCCCAGATGGCCCGCGGCTACCTCGGCCGGCCCGACCGCACCGCCGAACGGTTCGTCGCCTCCCCGTTCGGCCCGCCCGGTTCGCTGATGTACCGCACCGGCGACGTCGTGCGCCGGCCCGCCGGCGGCGAACTGGAGTTCCTCGGCCGCTCCGACCACCAGATCAAGATCGGCGGCTTCCGGGTGGAGCCCGGCGAGGTCGAGGCCGTCCTCGCCGAGCACCCGGCCGTCGACACGGCCGCCGTCCTCACCCGCGAGGACACCCCCGGCGCCGTCCGCCTGGTCGCCTACGTGGTGCCCGCGCAACCCGACGCGGACCCCGACCTCGGCCGCACCCTGCGCACCCACATCGCGCAGCAGCTGCCGCACTACATGGTCCCCGCCACCGTCACCGTCCTGGCCGAACTGCCGCTGACCGCCAACGGCAAGCTCGACCGGGCCGCCCTGCCCGTCCCCGAGGCGCAGTCCGCCGGCGCCGGCGAAGGGCCGCGCACCGAACGCGAGAAGGCGCTGTGCGCCCTGTTCGCCGACGTCCTCGGCGTCCGCGAGGTCGGCATCGACGACGGGTTCTTCGACCTCGGCGGCGACAGCATCATGTCGATCCAGCTGGTCGGCCGGGCCCGCCGGGCCGGACTCGAACTCTCCGTACGGGACGTCTTCGAGCACCGGACCGTCGCCGCCCTCGCCACCGTCGTCACCGAAGCCGAGGGCACGCCGGCCGAGGAACCCGGCGCGGGCCTCGGCGAGGTGCCGCTCACCCCGATCAAGCACTGGCTGCTGGCCCGCAGCGACGACCTGGACGGGTTCACCATGTCCGCCGTCCTCCAGGCCCCCGCCCGCCTCGACCCCGGCCACCTGACCCGCGCCGTCCAGGCCCTGCTCGACCACCACGACGCCCTGCGGGCCCGGCTCTCCCCGGCCCCCGACCGGCGCCTGGAGGTCCCGGCCCCCGGCACCGTCGACGCCGCGACCGCGGTCCACCGGGCCGACGCCACCGGACTCGACGGGCCGGAGCTGATCCGGCTCGTCCACGCCGAGGGGGAAGCCGCCCGCGACCGCCTCGACCTGGCCGCCGGCCGCGTCGTCCAGGTCGTCTGGGTCGACCGCGGCCCCGACACCCCCGGGCTGCTGCTGCTCGTCATCCACCACCTCGTCGTCGACGGCGTGTCCTGGCGGATCCTGCTGCCCGACCTCGCCGAGGCCCACCAGGCCGTCGCCGCCGGCCGGGAGCCGGAACTCCAGGCCGTCGGCACCTCACTGCGCCGTTGGGCCCAGCGCCTCACCGAGGAAGCCGCCAAGCCCGCCCGGGCGGCCGACGCCGGCTGGTGGCAGGACGTGCTGCGCACCGCCGACCCGCTGCTGGGTCGCCGCGCCCTGGACCCGGCCCGGGACACCCACGGCACCTCCGGCCGGATCGAGACGGTGCTGCCCCCCGAGGTGACCGAGGCCGTCCTCACCAGGGTCCCCGCCGCGTTCAACGCCGAGGTCAACGACGTCCTGCTGACCGCCTTCACCCTGGCCTGGGCGCGCTGGCGCAACGGCACCGGACTCCTGCTCGACCTGGAGGGCCACGGCCGCGAGGAACACCTCGTGGACGGCGCCGACCTGTCGCGCACCGTCGGCTGGTTCACCAACCTGTACCCCGTCCGCCTGAACGTCGGACCCGCCGACGTCGCCGACGCCCTCGCCGGCGGCCCGGCCGCGGGAACCGCCCTCAAGGCCGTCAAGGAACAGCTCCGGTCCGTACCGGACAAGGGCATGGGCTACGGGCTCGTCCGCCGGCTCAACCCCGCCACCGCGAGCGGGTTCGACGGACTGCCCGAACCGCAGGTCGCCTTCAACTACCTCGGGCGGTTCGCCACCGGCGGCGACGGCCCGGTCGCCGACTGGACCCCGCTGAGCGGCATCGACGCCGTCCCGGGAGACCCCGCGCACCTGCCCCTCGCGCACCCCCTCGAACTCAACGCCCGCACCGAGGACGGCCCCGACGGCCCACGCCTGGTCGCCTTCTGGACCTGGGCCGACGGGATCCTCGACGAGACCGCGGTCCGGCACCTGGCCGGGCTCTGGTTCCAGGCGCTCGAAGCCCTCGTCACCCACGCGCGCGACCCCCTCGCAGGCGGACTCACCCCCTCCGACGTCTCCCTCTCCTCCATCACCCAGGACGAGATCGAGGCGTTCGAGGACGAGCTCGACGACCTGTTCGGCGACGACGAGTTCGCCGCCTCCGACGACGTAACCGCTCCTGAAGACGAAGAGGCCACGAAGTGAGTCGCAACCCGCGGAAGATCGAGGACATCCTGTCGCTGGCCCCCCTCCAGGAGGGCCTGCTCTTCCACAGCGTCTACGACGAGGACGGCCTCGACCCCTACGTCGTCCAGATCTCCTTCGACATCGAGGGCGCCCTCGACCCGGCCGCCCTGCGCGCCGCCGCCGAGAAGCTGCTCGCCCGCCACGCCAACCTGCGGGTCGCCTTCCGCCAGCGCAAGAACGGCGACTGGGCCCAGCTCGTCATGCGCGAGGTCCGGCTGCCCTGGACCGAGACCGACCTGACCGGCCTGCCCGAGGACGAGCGGGCCGCGGCCGCCGCCGCGGCGGTCGCCGCCGACCGCGCCACCCGCTTCGACGTCGCCCGGCCCCCGCTGCTGCGCTTCACCCTGCTGCGGCTCGGCGCCGACACCCACCGCCTGGTGCTGACCAACCACCACCTCCTGATGGACGGCTGGTCCCTGCCCGTCCTCATGGGCGAGCTGTTCGCCCTCTACGACACCGACGGCGACCCCACCGCCCTGCCGGCGGTCCGCCCCTACCGCGACTACCTCACCTGGCTGGAGCGGCAGGACAAGGACGCCGCCCGCGCCGCCTGGCACGACGCCTACGCCGACCTCGCCGAGCCCACCCAGGTCGCCCCCGGCGCGGGCCGGGCCGCCGTGGCCGGCGCCGAGGTCCAGGCCCTCCTCGACAGCGCGGACACCACCGAACTCGGGGAGATCGCCCGCAGCTGCGGCCTCACCCTCAACACCGTCGTCCAGGCCGCCTGGGCGATCGCCCTGAGCACCCACACCGGACGCGACGACATCGTCTTCGGCACCACCGTCTCGGGCCGCCCCCCGGAGCTCGACGGCGTCGAGCGGATGGTCGGGCTCTTCATCAACACCCTGCCCACCAGGGTCCGGATCCGGCCCGCCGAGTCCCTCACCGCACTCCTCGCCCGCGTCCAGGACGAACAGGCCCGGCTCACCCCGCACCAGCACCTCGGACTGGCCGAAGTGCAGCGGGCCGTCGGCCTCGGCGAACTCTTCGACACCTCCATGGTGTTCCAGAACTACCCGGTCAGCCGCACCGGCACCGCCGGCACCGGCATCGGCGCCGCCATCAGCCTCGCCCCCGGCAAGAACCGCGAGGCCACCCACTACCCGCTGCTGCTGATCGCCTCCGCGCGCGACACCATGCGCTTCCGCCTCAACTACCGGCCCGACGTCTTCGACGCGGCCACCGCCCAGCGCGTGCTCGACCGCTTCCTCCGGGTCCTGCACGGCCTGATCGCCGACCCGGACCAGGCCGTCGGCCGCCTGGCGCTGCTCGGCGACGACGAGCGCGACGAGGCCCTGCTGCGCTGGAACGACACCGCCCACGACGTCCCCGAGGACACCACGATCCTCGACCTGTTCCGGGCACAGGCCGCCCGAACCCCGCACGCCCCCGCGGTCAGCGGCCCGGACGGCACCCTCGACTACGCCGAACTCGACGCCCGCTCCAGCCGCCTGGCGCACCTGCTCGTCGCGCGCGGCGCCGCCCCCGAGCGGTTCGTCGCCATCGCCCTGCCCCGCACCGCCGGCATGGTCGTCGCCCTCCTCGCCGTCCTCAAGACCGGGGCCGCCTACCTGCCCGTCGACCCCGACTACCCGGCCGAGCGCATCGCGTTCATGCTCGACGACACCCGGCCCACCCTGCTGCTCACCACCGGCGAGCTGACCGCAGCCCTGCCCGACAGCGGCACCCCGCGCCTCCTGCTCGACGACCCCGCGCTGGCCGGCGAGCTCGCCGCCTGCCCCGCCACCGCACCCACCGACGCCGAGCGGCACGGCGCCCTGCTGCCCGCGCACCCGGCGTACGTCATCTACACCTCGGGCTCCACCGGCCGCCCCAAGGGCGTCGTGATCGAGCACCGCTCCCTCGGCGCCTACCTGCAGTGGGCCCGCGACGCCTACCCGGCGATGACCGGCACCTCACTGCTGCACTCGCCGATCTCCTTCGACCTCACGGTCACCGCCCTCTACACGACCCTCGTCTCCGGCGGCCTGGTCCGCGTCGCCGACCTCGACGAGACCGCCGCCGAGGGCCCCACCCCCACGTTCCTCAAGGGCACCCCCAGCGTCCTCGCCCTGCTGGAGGCGCTGCCCGCGGACGCCTCCCCGAGCCGGCTCGTCATGCTCGGCGGCGAACTCCTCCTCGGCGAGGTCATCGACCGCTGGCGGGCCCGCCGCCCCGAGGCCGACGTGCTGAACGTCTACGGCGCCACCGAGGCCACAGTCAACAGCGTCCAGTACCGCATCCCCGCCGGCGCCCCCTCGCCGACCGGCCCGGTGCCCGTCGGCCGCCCCTTCTGGAACACCCGGGTCTACGTCCTCGACAGCGCGCTGCGCCCCGTCCCCGCCGGCGTCCCGGGCGAGGCCTACATCGCCGGGACGGGCCTCGCCCGCGGCTACTGGCACCGGGCCGGGCTCACCTCCGAGCGCTTCGTCGCCGACCCGTACGGGCCGCCCGGCTCCCGGATGTACCGCACCGGCGACGTCCTGCGCTGGAACCACGACGGGCTCCTGGAGTTCGTCGGCCGCGGCGACGGGCAGGTCAAGCTGCGCGGCTACCGCATCGAACTCGGCGAGATCGAGGCCGTGCTGGCCGCGCACGAGCACGTCACCCAGGCCGCCGTCCTGCTGCGCGAGGACCAGCCCGGCGACAAGCGCCTGGTCGCCTACGCCGCCACCGGCGGCCGCACCGTCACGCCCGACGAGCTGCGGGCGCTGGCGGCCGGCCGGCTGCCGGAGTACATGGTGCCGTCGGCGTTCGTCGTGCTGGACGCGTTCCCGCTGACGCCGAACGGGAAGCTGGACCGTCGTGCGCTGCCGGCGCCGGAGTACGGGGCGGACTCCGTCGGCCGGGCTCCGCGTTCGCCGCGCGAGGAGATCCTGTGCGGTCTGTTCGCGGAGACCCTGGGCGTGGAGTCGGTGTCGATCGACGACGACTTCTTCCAGCTCGGCGGGCACTCCCTGCTCGCCACCCGGCTGGTCAGCCGCATCCGCTCCACCCTCGGCGCCGAGATGGCCATCCGCCAGCTCTTCGACACCCCCACGGTGGCCGGCCTCTCCGGGGCCCTCGACACCGGCAACGGCAGCGCCCGCCCCACCCTCACGGCCGCCGTGCCGCGCCCGGAGCGGATCCCGCTGTCCTACGCCCAGCAGCGCCTCTGGTTCCTCAACCGCTTCGAGGGCCCCAGCGCGGCCTACAACTCGCCGGTCGCCCTGCGACTCTCCGGCGCCCTGGACCGGACGGCACTGGGCCTGGCCCTCGCCGACCTCAGCGCCCGCCACGAGAGCCTGCGGACCGTCCTCGCCGAGGACGCCGAAGGCCCGCACCAGATCGTCCTCGGCGCCGACCGCCCCGTGGACCTCACCGTCGTGCGCACCGACGAGGCCGGGCTGGACGAGGCCCTGCTGACCGCCGCCGGCCACACCTTCGACCTCACCACGGACACCCCCCTGCGGGTCTGGCTCTTCGAGCTCGACGCCGAGGAGCACGTCCTGCTGCTGCTCACCCACCACGTCGCCACCGACGCCTGGTCCCGCGCGCCGCTCGCCCGCGACCTGACCACCGCGTACGCGGCGCGCGTCGCCGGGGAGGCCCCGGCCTGGCCGGCGCTGCCGGTGCAGTACGCCGACTACAGCCTCTGGCAGCGTGAGTTGCTGGGCTCCGACGACACGGCCGCCGGCGAGGGGCCCATCCACCACCAACTCGCCTACTGGCAGAAGGCGTTGTCCGGCCTGCCGGAGGAGCTGGTGCTGCCGTACGACCGGCCGCGGCCGGCTCACGCCACCCACCGGGGCGACACCGTCACCTTCGAGCTCACCCCGGAACTCCACCAGAGCCTCGCCCGGGTCGCGCGCGAGCAGCGGGCCAGCCTGTTCATGGTGCTGCAGGCGGCGCTCGCGGCGCTGCTGAGCCGGCTGGGGGCGGGGGAGGACATCCCGCTGGGTACGCCGATCGCGGGTCGGACCGACGATGCGCTGGACGATCTGGTCGGGTTCTTCGTCAACACGCTGGTGCTGCGGACGGACGTGTCGGGCGATCCGACGTTCGTGGAGCTGATCGAGCGGGTGCGGGCGGCCGACCTGGAGGCGTACGCGCACCAGGACCTGCCGTTCGAGCGGCTGGTCGAGGCGGTCAACCCGGAGCGCTCGCTCGCCCGGCACCCGCTCTTCCA
>NZ_JBEOUW010000089.1:0-11541 GCF_040303045.1 Kitasatospora sp. NPDC096140 | reverse complement strand
TCGAACCGCGCGGCCCCATCGAGACCGAAGCAGCCCGCCGCCTCGCCGACGACCTCAAGAACCAGTAATCATCCGATTACCCAACACTTTCTGAGGCGGGTCACTTGCGCCCGGTGAGCGTGCCCTTCGCGATGTGGGACAGCTTGGCGACCTCGAACGCCGGGTAGGCGCCGCCGGCCAGCAGCGAGAACTTGATCCCCTCGCGGCCGCCCGGCCGGCGGTGGCCCGGCGGCTGGAAGCGGCGGTGGTGCTCGGCGGCCCGGTGGAAGAACTGCGGCCGCTCGGACCGGGAGACGCAGCCGGCGAGGTCGAAGACGAACAGGTAGTGCCGGACCATCCGGATGAACAACGCCTCGCGCACCGCGTACAGGTGCGGCTGGTCCTCCAGGAGCGCGAAGCTGCGCTCGTACTGGTCGAACAGGTCGAAGACGCTGCTGCCGGGGCCACCGGCCGGGTGGACGGTCTCCCGGCGGCGCAGCTGGACGCACTCGCGCGCCAGCACGGCGACCTTCTGCGCGCCGAGCAGGGCCGCGTGCACCACGGGGACCTCCTCGTAGCGGCCGTCCGGGAAGGTGAGCCCCAGCTCCTCCCAGTGGCCGCGGCGGATCAGCCGGTCCCAGATCAGCGGCGGCGCGCCGAACAGCTCGGGCCGGTCGAAGGGGCCGGACACCTCGGGGCCGGCCTCGGCGAGCAGCGCCTCGGCCCCGCCCGGCCAGTCCCGGTCCTTGTGCCGGCGGGAGTGGCCGAACAGCAGGAGGTCCACCGGGCCGGTCTGCTTGAGCCGGTCGGCGAGCGTCTGGAGCGCGTCCCGGGGCAGCAGGTGGTCGGCGTCGAGGAACAGCAGGTACTCGCCGGACGCCCGCGCCGCCCCCGCGTTCCGGCTCACCCCGACCCCGACCGCCGCGTTCAGGTGCAGCGTCGAGACCCGCGGATGCCGCGCGGCGTACGCGTCGGCGAGTCCGCCCGCGGTCTCGGGGGAGCGGTCGGCGACCACGATCACCTCGACGTCCGCCAGGGACTGCGCGAGCAGCGAGTCGAGGCAGTCGGCGAGCTGTTCGTGCTGGTCGTAGGCGGGGAGTACGACGCTGATCAAGGGTGAGGGCATGACGCCGGAGCGTAAGAGGGCGCGCGAACCGTGGCAAAGCCCTGACGGTCCGTAATTCCGAGCAATTGGCCGCAAATCGTACGACCGTCCGCCAGATCTTCACGTCGTCTTCCGGACGCGTCCACGTCAGGTTCGGAAGCGGCGGGCCCGCGTCGTTCGTGGCCGGAACGTGCCGGGGCCCGCGACGCGGCGGTGCGTCGCGGGCCCCGGGGGCGCCGAGCGGGCGGGTCGATCCCTGACGGGTCGGCCTAGTACCAGTGGTGCGCCTGCCAGAACGACCAGGCGGCGCAGGGGCTGCCGTAGCGGGTGTTCATGTAGTTCAGGCCCCACTTGATCTGGGTGGCCGGGTTGGTGCGCCAGTCGGCGCCCGCCGAGGCCATCTTGGAGCCCGGCAGGGCCTGCACCAGGCCGTAGGCGCCGGAGGAGGCGTTGACGGCCAGCGGGTTCCAGCTGCTCTCGCGGAACACGATGTTGCTGAAGCACTGCAGCTGGCCGGCCGGGACGATCTGCGCGGCGATCTGCTGCGGGGTGCCGGAGTAGGCGGCGGCCAGGTTCGGGCGCTCCTGGGAGCGGGAGGCGGCGGCCGCGGCGTCGGCCTTGGCCTTGGCGTCCGCCTGGGCCTTCGCGTCGGCTTCGGCCTGAGCCTGAGCCTGAGCCTGAGCCTGGGCCGCCGCCTGGGCGTCCGCCTCGGCCTTGGCCTGGGCGGCCTGGGCGGCCTGGGCGGCCTGCTGGGCAGCGGCAGCGGTGTCAGCCTGGGCCTGGTCGGCGACCGGCTTGCCGTCCACCGAGACGGCGGCCGCGGGGGCGGCGGCCTCGACGGTGTTCCCGGCCTGCGGGATGGCGAGCGCGGCGGTGGCGGCGCTCGCGACCACGAGGGTGGCGACGCCGGTGATCAGGGAGTTTCGGCGGGCATGGCTGAGCTGCAAGGCGGGCGTTCCTTCTCCGTCGGGGCCGTGCCGGTGGTGCCGGACACGGGGCATCGCGCGGGCTCCGGGTGAGCGGGGCCCGCGCGGCCGTCCGGGACGGCCGTGGCGCCCCGGCGGAAGCGGCGGGGCGGGCGGGCTGCGCGGCGGATCCGGTGCGGACCGGCCGGGCTGCCTGGCGACAGGCCATTCTTGGCAGGGCTCGCGACGGGCGGCAAAGGCACTTGCTACTACGCACCGTAGTGGTCACGAAGAGGGCGCAGCGGGGTCGAGTGGTGGATTTGATGGCATTTGTCCGAATTGTGCTTCTGAGGGTTACGCACGGGTGACATCGGAGGAACGCAGGGGCGACACGCGCGGTGGCCTGCGTTCTTCAGGCCGGACACCGCCGGGTCCGGCTCGGGAGGTGCGGGGCGCCGGGGCCCGGCCGGAGCCCGCCGGGCGCCCGTCCACTACCGGGAGTCGTAGACGCCGATCCCCCTGTGGGCGGCCTCACACGTTTGCCCGCGCGAGGTCGGCGCAGGGTGACCGGACAGTCACGGCTCAGGGGGTCGCGTACGGGTTCCCGGGGACGGGCTGCGCTGCGGGAGCGGCAGGAGCGGCGGGGCGAGCGCCCGGCTCCGGCCCCTCCGCGGCGGCCTCCTCCTCCGCGGCGGCCTCCTCCGCGGGCGGGACGAGGTCCCGGGCCAGCAGGGTGGCGCCGGCGACGGCCCCCGGCATGGCGAGCACCGTCACCAGCGGCACCAGGAAGGCGAGCACCAGCGGCGTGCCGAAGCCCAGCGCGAGCCCGAGCCGGGAGCGCAGCAGCCGGATCCGCTCGGGCTGCGGCACCCGGCGCCGCTGCAGGGCGACGGCCGTCAGCTCGACGGTCAGGAAGAAGCCGGACACCAGGAAACCGAGCGCCGGGACCACCGTCTGGCCGAGCACCGGGATGAACCCGCAGGCGAACAGCACCACGCCGAACGCGGCCACCCGGACGAGTACGTACACGCTGTCGCGCACCGCGATCAGCAGCTCGCGCCAGAGCGGGGTGTCCGGCGGCGTGGGCGCCCCGCCCTCGGTCTCGTCGACCTTGGCGCAGAGCGCCTCGTAGAAGGGCTGTCCGACCAGCAGGGTGACGGCGGTGAAGGTGAGCAGGGAGAGTAGCAGGCCGCCGCCGAAGACGATCGCGGCGAGCGCGTCGCGCAGCAGGCCCTGCCAGGGCGAGGACCAGTGGTCGGCGAACGGGGTGGCCCAGTCCGCGAGGTCCACGGACCGGGCGGCGAGGAAGGCGAGCGCGACGACGTAGCCGATCAGGGCGAGCAGGGCCGGCAGCATGCCGAAACCCCACCACCGGCCGCGCCGGGCGACCCACTTCTGGCCCTCGATCAGGTACTTCGTCCCCGCCACAAGATCACGCATGGGCGACCACCCTATCGGCCCGGGTCGGGCCCCGCGCCCGCCGCACTCCGAGCCCCGCGCCCGTCGCACCCGGAGCGCCGCGCCCGCCGCACCCGGAACCTCGGGTTGCCGTGTTCCTGCCAGATTTGTTCGGCAAGGTCGGCCCCCTCCTGCCGCGCCTCCGGCCGGGCCACTCTCGGTGTTCCCCCACCTGCAAGGAGGAACCTGATGAAGCGTCAACTCGGCAGAGCCTTCAGCCTGCTGGCCGGTCTGGTGCTCGGCGCGGGCGCGCTCGTGCTGCCGGCCGCCGCCTCGCCCGCGCCGTCGCCGACCGTGGTCGGCGGCACGCGTGCGGCGCAGGGCGAGTTCCCGTTCATGGTGCGGCTCTCGATGGGCTGCGGCGGCGCGCTCTACACCTCGCAGATCGTGCTCACCGCCGCCCACTGCGTCGACGGTACCGGCGCCGACAGCAGCATCACCGCCACCGTCGGCGCGGTCGACCTGCGCAGTGGAAGCGCGGTCAAGGTCCGCTCCTCGTACGTCTACCAGGCGCCGGCCTTCACGGGCGCGGAGAACGGCAACGACTGGGCGCTGATCAAGCTGGCCTCCCCGGTGAGCAGCGGTCAGGTCACCACCCTGCCGATCGCCACCTCCGCCGCGTACGACAGCGGTACCTTCACCATCATGGGCTGGGGCGCCGCGCGCGAGGGCGGCGCCCAGCAGCGCTACCTGCTCAAGGCCACCGTGCCGTTCGTCGACGACGCGGCCTGCGCCGACGCCTACCCGGGCCTGAACACCGCCGGCTCGCTCTGCGCCGGGTACGTCGCCCAGGGCGGCGTCGACACCTGCCAGGGTGACTCCGGTGGCCCGATGGTCCACAAGGACGCGGCGGGCCGCTGGGTCCAGGTCGGCATCGTCAGCTGGGGCAACGGCTGTGCCCGCGCGGGCTACCCGGGCGTCTACACCCAGGTGAGCACCTACGCGGCGGACATCGCCGCCGCGGCTGCCGGTCTCTGAGCCGGCCGGTAGCGCCGCTCGGACCGGTCGGGCGGGGTCGGCCACCACTCCCGCAGGGGGTGGCCGGCCCCGCCTCGGCGTGCCGTGTGCACCCGGTCGGCGCGGCGGGTGGCGTGCGGCGCCCGGCGCGTCCGGCCGGTTGCGGCGCCGTCGACCCGGGCAGGGGCGGCCCTGCCCGGCCTTCCACGTGCGCAGCTCACGTGCGCAGCCACTCCTCGGCCCGCCGTTGCTCGCGGGCGATGCGGCCGGCCGTCCTCGGGGGCAGCCGGGCGAGCAGGGCGGCGGCGGCACCGGACCGGCCGGCCAGCGCGAGGGCGCCCGCCAGGCGGGCGGTGACCAGGGCGTGGTCGCGCGGTCGGGCGGCCGGATCCAGGGTCCGCAGGGCGGCCTCCAGCCGGGCCACCGCGCTGCGGGCGTGGACGGTGCGGCCGGTGCGGACGGCGAGGTCCCGCTGGCATGTGCCGTGCGCGACGGCCAGGACCAGCTCGGCGCCGGCCGCCCACGGCGTCGGATCGCCGGAGCGTCGCGCGGCCGTGGTCAGCCGCCGGGCGTCCGTCAGCGTCCGGCGCACCAGCGGCGCCTCGCCGGCCAGCGCGTGGGCGTGCGCCCGGGCGACGGCGGCCCAGGCCTGCAGTCCGGGGCGGGCCGGCGCGGCGGTCCGTGCGGCCTCGGCGAGGGCGAGCGCGGCGGCCGCGTCGCCGCGCCACCAGTGCAGGGTGCTCTGCCGGACGAGCAGGGCGGTCGTGGTGGCCTGGTCCCCGGTAGTCCGTGCCCATTCCAGCCCGGTGGTGTACCAGCTGAGCGCGCGGGCGCGGCGGTCGCCCTCGAAGTGGGCCCAGCCGGCGAGTTCGGCGTACTGGGCGGCGAGCGAGCGGACGGCGGCGTGGCTCTCGTACGGGGCGGTGTGCTGCCGGCGGGCCAGGGTGCGGGCGTGGTGCTCCAGGACGGCGGCCAGCTCCTCGCCGCCGATCCGGTCGGCGGCGGCGCGGTAGACGGCGAGCAGGTGGGCGAGCATCTCGACGGCGGCGGCGTCCGGTGGGGCGGTGTCGGCGGCGGCCGGTGGCCGGGTGGCGGCGGCGAGTTCGCCGAGGCGTTCGCGCTCCTGCCGGACGGTCTGCCACAGGTCCGCCAACTCCCCGCAGGCGAGCAGGAGTTCGTCGGCCCGGGCGGGCATTCCCGGCGGCGGCCAGCGGAGGGCGTTCTCCACCCGGCTGATCAGCGAGTTGTGGTATCCGAGCAGCCGGCCGAGCTCGGCCTGGCTGAGGCCGCGGGCCTCGCGCCAGTGGCGCAGGCGGCGGCCGAAGCGCAGCCGTGCGGACTCGGGTTCCGCGCGGGGCGGTGGGGGCGAGGGTGACGTGGGGGTGGGCAGGGACGGCACGGGGTCTCCCGGGAGGGTGGGGGAGCGCTCGTGGGGGAGCGCCATGCCCAGGAATCCCCTTGACGTGCCATGGTCAAACTGGCGCTGCTTCCGTGCCCGGTCGGCCGCCGGGCCGGAAGCGCCGGAAGAGCCGGACGCGCCGGAAAGCCGGAAAGCCGGAAAGCCGGAAGCGGCGCAAGCGCCGGAAGCCCCGGAAGGCGCCGGAGGCGATGGAAGGCCGGAAGGCGCCGGAAAAGCCGCACCGGGCCCGGGAGCCTCCGCAACGGCTCCCGGACCCGGCGTTCCTGCGCGGTGCGGACGGGTCAGGACCCCGCCGCCACCGCAGCCCGCCGCCGGCGGCCCACCACGGCCGAGGCCGCGAGCACGATCGCCGCGGCGACCAGCGACAGGTACATCTGCTTGCGCCCGTCGGCGTCGGTGAACATGTAGATCATGACGAACCCGATCATGCCCATCGCGGTCCAGGTCAGGTACGGGTACAGCCACATCCGGACGGTGTGCCGCTCGGGCATCTCCCGCTCGATGATCTTGCGCATCCGCAGCTGGGTGGCGCAGATCACCAGCCAGACGAACAGCGCGATCGCGCCGGAGGAGTTCAGCAGGAAGGCGAACACCGTGTCCGGCGAGGTGTAGTTGAAGAACACCGCGATGAAGCCGAAGACCACCGAGGAGAGGATCGCCACGCGCGGCACGCCGCGCTCGGTCACCTTGGCGAAGGCCTTGGGGGCGTCGCCGCGCTGGCCGAGCGAGAAGGCCATCCGGGAGGCCGTGTACATCCCGGAGTTCAGGCAGGAGAGCACCGCGGTCAGCACGATCACGTCCATCACCTGGCCGGCGCCGGGGATGCCGATGTGGTCCAGGACGGCGACGTACGGGCTGGCCTTGACCTCGGCCGAGTCCCACGGCAGCAGGGTGACCACGAGCAGGATCGAGCCCAGGTAGAAGATGCCGATGCGCCAGATCACGCTGTTGGTGGCCTTGGTCACCGCCTTCTGCGGGTCCTCCGACTCGCCGGCGGCCAGGGTGACGATCTCGCTGCCCATGAAGGCGAAGACCACGGTCAGCATGCCGGTGAAGACCGCGCCGATCCCGTGC
Source organism: Kitasatospora sp. NPDC096140 (assembly GCF_040303045.1). Taxonomy (NCBI): domain Bacteria; kingdom Bacillati; phylum Actinomycetota; class Actinomycetes; order Kitasatosporales; family Streptomycetaceae; genus Kitasatospora; species Kitasatospora sp. NPDC096140. The sequence goes on along the minus strand of NZ_JBEOUW010000089.1, from coordinate 4,643 downwards.
GGCAGGAAGCCGCCGTGGCCCGTGAGGTTGCTGGTGCCCACCGCGTGGGTGCCGGGCAGCAGGCCGAAGGCGGCGAGGGTGCCGATCACCAGGAACCCGGCGATCGCGACCACCTTGATCCCGGCGAACCAGAACTCGAACTCGCCGTAGGAGGCCACCGAGAAGAGGTTGGTGGAGGTCAGGACCGCCATGACGATCAGCGCCCAGCCCCACTGCGGCACGCCGGGCACCCACTGGTTGAGGATCTTGGCGCCGGCGGTCGCCTCGACCGCGAGCACGACGACCCAGAAGAACCAGTACAGCCAGCCGATCGTGAACCCGGCCCAGCGGCCCAGCGCGCGGTCCGCGTACGCCGAGAAGGAGCCGCTCTGCGGGTCGGCCGCGGCCATCTCGCCGAGCATCCGCATCACCAGCACGACCAGCGCGCCGGCCAGTGCGTAGGAGAGCAGGATGCCCGGGCCGGTGGACGCGATGCCCGCGCCCGAGCCGACGAACAGGCCGGCGCCGATCACGCCGCCGATGGCGATCATCGACAGGTGGCGGTTCTTGAGCCCGGCCTTCAGGTGGCCGTCGCCGCCGTGACCGTGCGGCCCCGCCTGCTGCGGGACCTCGGCTGCCGCCGACTTGGTGGTGTTCGCACTCATCTAGAGGTGCCCTGTGCCTTTCCAGCGCGGCGACCCTCGGCTCGTCGCCACAGGGTGGGGGGACAGACCCGCGCATTGCGGTGCAACCTAACTTCTACGCACGAGTATCGGAACAATCCTTTGATAACTGTTCGCTTACCGGACGCAAAAGGCCAGGTCAGGGTGGGTGCGGAGGGGGTCGGAAAAGCTCAGATCTGACGCATCGTCAGAGGGGTGGGGGGCGGAGGAGATCAGATCTCCCTCAAATCGATCACGACGACCTCCGGCCGCCGCTCCGGCGTGTGTCGGGCGGGCCGGATCGCGGGCCGGGCCGTGGGCGGTGCCGTGGGCGGTACTGCAGGGAGGGCGCCGAGCCGGGCCGCGAGGATGCGCGGGATGTCGCTCTCCTGCGAGTACCCGGGCACCACGGTGACCTCGTCCTCGCGCACCTCGCCGAGGACGCGGTAGGTCACCCGGTACGTCGTCCGGTCCGGCGGCGGGGTCCGGTCGGGCCCGTGCGTGGCGGTCATCCGCATCGACCTCCTCGGCCCATTGTCGGCGCGGTGTGGCCGAACGGGGCAAACCCGGGCAGAGTGGGACTCTCGGGGCATTCGTCGGAGCACGTCCCGAGCGCGCTCGGCGCCCGTCGGTCACCCGGCGCCGGACAGGAGCGACCCCATGCAGACCACCTGGAAGGGGACGATCAGCTTCGGGCTGGTCAGCATCCCCGTCCACCTCTACTCCGCGACGCAGGAGCACGACGTCCCGCTGCACCAGGTGCACGCCAAGGACGGCGGCCGGGTGCGGATGAAGCGCTACTGCGAGCGGGAGGAGAAGGAGGTCCCGTACGCGGAGATCGCCAAGGGTTACGAGTCCCCCGACGGGCGCACCGTCACGCTCAGCGACGACGACCTCGCCGACCTGCCGCTGCCCAGCAAGAAGATCATCGACGTGCTGGCCTTCGTCGACGAGCGCGAGATCGACCCGCTGATGTTCTCCAAGGCCTACTACGTCGGCGTCGCCGACAAGGCAGCCGCCAAGCCGTACGCGCTGCTGCGCGACGCGCTCACCGAGTCCGGGCAGATCGCCGTCACCAAGATCGCGCTGCGCACCCGGGAGTCGCCCGCGGTGCTGCGGGTGCACGACAACACGCTGGTGCTGCAGACCTGCATCTGGCCCGACGAGGTCCGCCCGGCGGCGGGCATCGCGCCCGAGGACGACGTGACCGTCCGGCCGCAGGAGCTCAAGATGGCGCGGTCGCTGATGGACACCCTCTCCGAGGACTTCGACCTCTCCCAGCTGCACGACGACTACCAGCAGGCGCTCCAGCAGGTGATCACCGCGCGGCTGGAGGGCGTCGAGATCCCGCACGAGGAGGAGCCCGGCGAGGCGCCGGACAACGTGATCGACCTGATGGAGGCGTTGCGCAGCAGCCTCAAGCAGGCCAAGGGCGGGCGCGGCCCGGCCGGGGAGCCGGAGGCGGAAGCGGAGGAGGCGGGGCACAAGCCCGCCCCGCGCAAGCGCGCCGCCGCGAAGCGGAGCGCCCCCGCCGCGGGGAAGGCCGCCGACGGGACCGCCGGGAAGGCCGGGGGGAAGGCGACCGCGGCGAAGACCGCCACGGCGAAGACAGCCACCGCGAAGAGCAGCACGGCGAAGACCACCACGGCGGGGAAGGGCCCGGCGGCCGGGAAGACCGCCGGCCGGAAGTCCACCGCTCCGCGCAAGGCCTCCTGACCCGCCGGGCCAGGCATTCCCCTCCCGTCCAGCATCGGAGGCGATCCCGATGGACCTGTTGACCTACAAGGCAGTCGAAACCGGCCCCGAGGCCCCGAAGGACCCCGGCTTGGGGCACCGGGCCTGGGTCTGGCTGCTCACCCTCACCCCCACCGCCGTGACGATCATGATCGCGCTGTCGGTCGGCCTCGGCCTGGTCGCCGCCCAGGTGAGCCAGCTGTGGGTGCTGCTCGTGATGTGCATCCCCTGGGGCCTGACGGTCATCGCCCTGGTCGGCGTGCTCGCCCGCTGGATGACGCCCGGCCCGGGCCGGCACCGCGCGGCGACCTGACCCGGACGGGCGGGGATCCGGGAGGGCTCAGCCGATCCAGACCGTGGTGACGTTGCAGAACTCCCGGATCCCGTGCCCGGACAGCTCCCGTCCGAAGCCCGAGCGCTTCACGCCGCCGAACGGCAGGGCCGGGTGGGAGGCCGTCATCCCGTTGAAGAACACCCCGCCGGCCTGGATGTCGCGGACGAAGCGCTCCTGCTCGGCCCCGTCCGTGGTCCAGACGTTCGCGCTGAGGCCGAACGGGGTGTCGTTGGCGACGGCGACCGCCTCGTCCAGGTCGGCCACCCGGTAGACCGTGGCGACCGGGCCGAAGGTCTCCTCCTGGTGGATCCGCATCGCCGGGGTGATCCCGGTCAGCACCGTCGGCTCGTAGAACCAGCCGGTGTCCCAGCCCTCCGGGCGCCCGCCGCCGCACTCCACCCGGGCGCCGTGGGTCCGGGCGTCCTCGACCAGTTCCTCCAGGTCGTCCCGGCCCTGGCGGCTGGCCAGCGGGCCGACGTCGGTGGTTTCGTCCATCGGGTCGCCGACCTTCAGCGCGCGCATCGCCGCGCTGAAGCCGGCGGTGAAGCGGTCGTACACCTCGGTGTGCACGATGAAGCGCTTGGCGGCGATGCAGGACTGGCCGTTGTTCTGCACCCGGGCGCGGACGGCGGTCCGCACCGCGGCGTCCACGTCGGCGCTCGGCAGGACGACGTACGGGTCGCTGCCGCCCAGCTCCAGCACGGCCTTCTTGACCTCGTCCGCCGCGGCGGACGCGACGGCGCGCCCGGCCGGCTCGCTTCCGGTGAGGGTGACCGCGGCGACCCTCCGGTCCCGGACCACGCCCTCGACCGCGCCCGAGCCGATCAGCAGCGTCTGGAAGCAGCCCTCGGGGAAGCCGGCGCGCCGGAACAGCTCCTCGATCGCCACCGCCGTGCGCGGCACGTTGGACGCGTGCTTGAGGAGGCCCACGTTGCCCGCCATCAGGGCCGGCGCGGCGAACCGGATGACCTGCCAGAACGGGAAGTTCCACGGCATCACGGCCAGCACCGGGCCGATCGGGCGGTAGCGGACGTAGGCGCGGGCGGCGCCGGCGTCGGCGACGTCGGCCGGGGCAGGGTGCTCGTCGGCCAGCAGAGCCTCGGCGTTGTCCGCGTACCAGTGCATCGCCTTCGCGCACTTGGCGGCCTCGGCCCGGGCGGCGGCGAGTGGCTTGCCCATCTCCTCGGTCATGGTGCGGGCGACCGCCTCCTGGTCCTGGTCCAGCAGGTCGGCGGCGCGGTGCATCAGCTCGGCGCGGGCGGCGAACGGGGTGCTGCGGTAGGCGTGGAAGGCGGCCTCGGCGAGGGCCAGCCGACGTTCGATGCCGGCCGCGTCGAGCGGTTCGAAGGTCTCCAGGGTCTCGCCGGTCGCGGGGTTGACGCTGGCGATGGGCATGCGGGGCTCCCATGGGGTCAAGGGTCCGGTGCGTCTGCCCTCACACCCTCCCCGACAGCCCGGCCCGGGGCACGCCACCGCGCGCCCGGCGTGTCCTGCCGGGCGGTCCGGGCCGGCCCCGTCACTCCGGCAGCGACTCCACCCGGGCCGCGGCCTCCCGGGCCCGCGCGCCGGCCCTGGTCCGCCCGGCGGTCACCTGCCGGTCGGGGAACCGGTGCAGGTACTCGGCCTCCAGCTGGCCGGTGCGCAGCGTGTGCCGCTTCAGCGCTTCCTCCGAGCCGTACAGGAAGGTCTCGTGGCGTGTGCGGTGCAGCTGTTCCAGCTCGTGCAGGAGCGTGTCGTTGCCCAGAGCGTGTGGGGAGATGCCCTCGGGCCGGATGTGCGTGGCGTCGGCGTGCCGCATCTCGGTACCTCCTCGGCGGAAGTCCCCTCCTACGGGGTGCCCGGTGGCCGCCGCCGGTACACCCGTTCGATCGGCGCGCCGACGCCACGCACATCCGGCCCGAGGGCATCTCCCCACACGCTCTGGGCAACGACAC
>NZ_JBEOUW010000088.1:0-12526 GCF_040303045.1 Kitasatospora sp. NPDC096140 | reverse complement strand
TGACCCACTCCACGAGGGCGTGCGGCAGGTCCAGTGCGGCAGGATAGGTGACCAACGGGGCTCTCCGGCGGAACAGTTGAGACTTCAGACACCTCCCTCAACCGCCCGAGAGCCCCGTTCGTCATGCCCAGGCGCCGACAGCACCGCCGTCACCCGATCGGTGACCGCTCTGAAAAGGCTCAGTCCCTATCGGGTTCGCCGAGCGCTGGTGGTCCCGGTGGTAAGGAACTGGTGGGCGCCGCGCAGCCTGGTTCGCAGCCCGCTCTGGGTGGTTCGGCTGTCGAGGCGGACATCGAGCGCGCCAGGTTGCGCGCTGTGGGCCCGTAGGCCGGCCGGGAGCTGGTTGGCGTCGAGTCCGTCGCGCTGGGCGATGAGGACGCCGAGTTGATGGCGGCTCACGGCATCGGGTCCGGCCAGGTGGTGGACGCCGGAGAGGTCGCGGGAGGCGATCTCGAGGAGGGCGGCGGCCAGGTCGGTGACGTGCACGGGGCAGCGGATGTCGTCGGTGAAAAGGGCGCCGCTCCGGGTGCCGGCAGCGAGGTCGTGCACCAGGGCGACGTGCTGGGAGCGGCGGTCGCCGATGATCAGCGATGTGCGGGCGACGGCGGCGCCGGGGTGGACGAGGCGGACCCCGGTCTCGGCTGCGGCCTTCGCCGCTCCGTATGGGGTGATGGGGTGGGGGAGGCTGGATTCGTCGTAGTGGACGTGCGTACCGGAGAACACCGCGTCGCTGGAGACGTGGACCAGGTGGCTGCCGTGCCGTGCGGTGGCCATCGCTACTCGGACCGGGCCTTCGGCGGTGACCGCCCAGTCGGCCCCGCCGCTCGCCGCGTTGACGACCACGCGGGGCTTTACCTCGGCCACGAGGGCCTCGATGCGGTCGGGGTCCCGCAGGTCGAGGGCGTGCCAGGCGACTTGGGGAACGTTGCTGGGCCTGGTGGCGAAGGTCGCGGCCACCGGATGGCCTGCCGATACCGCCTGACGGACCAGCTCGGTGCCCAGGAATCCGCTGCCGCCGATGATCAGGAATGTCACGCCATGACGGTAGAGCAGAAGCAGGTCCAACTCCGCCAAGGCCTGGCCGACTTCACCGAGAGGGAAACGACGGTGCGCTCGCCTGGCGGCCGCACGGTGCAGCGCAGACGGCCCCCGGCCGGGAGCAAATCCCTGCTGGGGGCCGGGTGCTGTCAGGCCGCTTCGGTGTTCTCCCGCAGGGCCCGCTCGTAGCCGTAGGCGAGGTAGTCGGCCCAGACCCGGGCGGCGTCGTCATCGGGGCACAGCCGGTCGAGGGCGACCAGCCCAGCCATGATCGCAGCGCACATCTCGTGCTGGGCCTGATGGGTAGTGGCGGTGACCGGGCCGTCGGTCCCCCAGCCCTTGGAGCGCCGGTACAGCTCACCGGCTTCGCAGGCCTCCTCGGCGACCTTGGTGACCAGCAGGAGCTCCAGCACGTGGTCGGGGGCGCCGCTGCGCCGTTCATCGCGCCGGCGCAGTTCGCGGATCTGTTGGAAGAGGTCGTTCACGGTCTTCTCCCTCTGCGGTTCGGGCTATGGCGGCCTGGCCCGGGGGCTGGGTCAGGCGGTGGGGGTTCGGGTGGGGCGGCCCAGCGGGTGGACCGTCCAGCCGGCGGCCAGCCAGGGGCTGGCGTCCAGGGCGTTGCGGACGTCGACCACGGTGCGGGTCGTCACGTGTTCGGCGGCGTCGGCGGGCAGCTTCGGGTCGGCGGTGAAGGCAGGCCACTCGGTGGCGATAACCACCAGGTCGGCTTCGTGGGTGGCGTCCAGGGCGCTGTCGGCGAAGGCGAGGTGGGGGTGGGTGCGGCGGGCGTTGTCCTGGGCCTCGGGGTCGAAGAGGCGCACGGTGGCGCCGAGCTGGTGGAGCCGGTCGGCCAGGCGCAATGCGGGGCTGTCGCGGACGTCGGAGGTGCCGGCTTTGAACGCGCCGCCCAGGAAGGCGATGGTGCGGCCGCGGACGTCGCTGTTCAGGGCCTGGGTGATGAGGGCGACGGCGGCGTGCTGGCGGCCGCGGTTGACGGCCTGGACGGCATCTAGCAGGCCGGCCGCTACGGCGGCGCCCATCTCGCCGGCGGCGTAGGCGAAGGCGGCGACATCCTTGGGCAGGCAGCCGCCGCCGTACCCAAGGCCCGGGCGCATGCCGGCGTGGCCGATACGCTTGTCGAGGCCCATCACGTGGGCGACGTCGTCCACGTTGGCGCCGGTCAGGTCGCAGACCTCCGCGACCGCGTTGATATAGCTGATCTTGGCGGCGAGGTAGGAGTTGGCAGCGGCCTTGGCGACCTCGGCGGTCTGCGGGTCGGTGACGACCATCTCGATGTCGTCACGGGCCATGATCGGCGCGTACACCTCCTCGATCGCCACCCGTGCCGCTGGGGTGGTGAGGCCGACCAGGATCCGGTCGGGGAACAGGGAGTCCTGGACGGCGTGGCCCTCGCGCAGGAACTCCGGGTTCCACACCAGCTCCACCCCGGCCACCTTGGCGTTGGCGGTGACGATGCGCTGCAGGGTGGCGACGGTGCCCACGGTGACGGTGGACTTGCCGACGATGGTGGCCGGGCGGTCGATCAGCGGGACCAGGGTCTCGATGGCGCTGACGACCTGGGTGGCGTCGTAGCCGCGGCCGTCCTCGCGTAGCGGGGTGCCGGTGGCGATGAAATGCAGGTCGGCGAAGGCGGCGGCGTCGCCGGGGTCGGTGGTAAAGCGCAGTCGGCCAGTCGGGACGTGGCGAGCGAGCAGTTCGTCCAGGCCGGCCTCGTAGAACCAGGACTTGCCGGTGTTGAGGACGGCGCACTTGTCGGGGTCGATCTCGACGCCGATCACCTCGTGGCCGAGCTCGGCCATCGCGGCGGCGTGGGACGCTCCGAGGTGGCCGCAGCCGATCACGGAAACACGCATGATCATCAAAGTCCTTGAGTAGGTGGGCACTTGGGGGTGCGACCCGGGCTTCCTGGCCGCACCCCGGAACGCTATCGGGTGAGCAGGTCGTCACTGACCGCGTTCGGAACGGTGATGCCGGCCAGCTCGCACAGCCGCCCCAGCGCCTCGATGGCGCCCTGGCGCACGATCACGTCCTCGTCCCGGGCACCCTCGATCGGGTACTCCTTGAAGACGCCGTTCTCCTCCAGCCCCTCCGGGTCGACGTAGAAGACGCGCATGCCGCGCTCGCGGGCGCGCGCCTGGACCGCGCGCCGGTCGGCGTGCAGGCCGATGACCAGCAGCGCCTTCGCCCGCGGGTCGAACGTCACCGGTGGGATCTTCTGGTCGTAGCGGCGCAGGAACAGCTCGGGCAGGCCTGCGCGGGCGGACAGGACGTCGAAGTTGTGGGTCAGCACCGGCCCGACCAGCAGCCCGGCGTCGGAGAGCGCCTTGAGGGCGCGGTGGGCGTAGGTCGGCTCGGCCAGGAAGCAGGCGCGGAACATCGCCACCAGGTCGGGGGCCTTGAGGTCGGCTCCGAGCACCATCTCCCGCACCAGCGAGTCGGCCGCGGGCGAGAGGGTGAAGGCATGGGACCGGGTGAACTCGTTGCTGCGGCGCCGGGTGACCCGATACACCTCGTGCAGGAAATGCAGCGGCGGGATGCCGGCCTCGATGCTGGTGCCGCAGCCGACCTCGACCATGAACGGCCCCGTCTCCAGCAGACCCGCCAGGTCCGGGGCGATCGTCGGGTTGCCGCGCTGCTCCTTGCCCCGCATACCGCCGGCCAGCACGTCCCACGGCAGGTTGCGGACCGTACGGTGCAGCTCGTGGCCGTCACTGGTGAACACCACCTCCAGTGAACGGAAGCCGTCCGGGCTGGGGCGGCCGGCGCGCAGGTCCTGCGGGTGCTCGTCGAACTCAGCGAGCCGCAGCACCAGGTCGCCCTTCTGCCAACCGCCCTGCGGCAGCTGGCGCCAGCGCCCCTCGGCCAGCCACATCTCCAGGTCGCAGCGGTAGTCGGCGATCTCGCCGGCCGGGGCGAGGTGGGAGACCATCAGGTACAGGTTGTCCAGCGTCAGTCGCGGCTCGGGGAACACGTAGTTCAGCCCGTAGCGCAGGTTGTAATGGACGACGCGGCGCCGGCCGTGGGCGTCCTTCGACCAGCCGGACTGCTCGGCGTTGGCGGGCTCCTGGGTGCGGCGCCAGATGCCCTCCTCGACGCTGCGCGGCCGCTCGTGCCGGTCGCCGGCGAAGTACTTCTCCCAGACCTCCACCTGCGCGGGGGTCAGCTGCTCGATGACGGGGTGCGGGAAGAACATGGAACCCTCCAGGTTCACGAAGTGGTGGGGTGCGGGAACGGGAGCCCGAGGTACAGCTCCCGGTAGAAGCCGTCGGCCAGCGCGTGCGCGCACTGCTCGATGCGGGTGCGCTCGTGGTCGACGGCGAGCTCCAGAGCCTGCTCGACGCTGACCCAGCGCAGCTCGGCGTAACCGCAGTCGGCCGCGATCTGAGCCTCGACGCCAGCGGGCAGCAGAGCGTGGTAGGTCTCGTTGGCGCCCTCGTACTGGCCGGGCTTGGCAGGCGCGTAGTCGCTGGCGAGCTTGCGGCCCGCGGTGACCCGCAGGCCCAGCTTCGCCGCGACCACGAGCGTCAGCGCCGAGCGCGGGTGAGTGTTCGGCGGAGCCGACCCGCCGGGCAGCCCCCACTGGGAGATCGCACCCCAGTAGGCCCGGCGGATGACGGCCAGACGCCCGTCCGGCCGCTCCAGCCAGCCCAGCGCCCCAATCCGGCGCGGCGGCGGATTGCGGAAGTAGTCAGGGGTGGTGTCCACGGCACCCTTCCCTCCATCGGGTCCCAGGCGGGCGGACCGGCACCCCGCCCGGCATGCGGGCATGACGGGGAAGCCGGTTGCGCCGGCAGGGGAACAAGGAATGTGCACCCACCGCAGGAACTGCGATAGGACTAGGACTATGCTCACCCCACCCTGACAGGCCGTCAATAGTCCTAGTCCTATATGGTCCTGCTGTGACGCCTGCCAGCCAAGGAGGAACCAGATGACAGCCCCTGCCTACCGACAGATCGCCGCCGAACTGCGCGCCGCCATCGAACGGGGGGACTACCCCGAGGGCGCGGTGCTGCCGAAGCTGGAGGAGATCGCCCAGCAATACGGCATCGCCAAGCAGACCGCCCGCGAGGCCGTCGCCGAACTGGAGAACGAAGGCCTCGTCGAGGCCGTCCGCCGCCGCGGCACCGTGGTGCGCCCCATCCCCTCCCGGCGCCGCCTCAACCGAAGCCGCCAGGTCTACCGCGACGACCGCGGCTACTACTTCGACCCCACCGCCCAGCCCTGGATCGCACTGGAGACCCCGGACATCGGCTGGGGACCTGCCCCGCGCGACATCGCCCCACTCCTCGATGTCCGACCCGGCGACGAAGTCCTCGTCCGCGACCGCGTCATGGGCAACCCCGACACCCGCCGGCCCACACAGCTGGCGACCAGCTACCTGCCCGCCCCGCTCGCCCGCGGCACCCGCCTCGCCGAACGCGACACCGGCCCCGGCGGCATCTACGACCTGCTGGAGTCCATGGGCCACGGCCCCCTCCAGTGGCAGGAAAGCACCTCAGCCCGGATGCCCACCCCCCGCGAAGCCGAACGCCTCGCCCTGCCCAGGGGCGTCCCCCTGCTACGCATCGTGCGCACCACCACCAGCCCGGCCGGCACCGTCCTGGAGATCAACGACACCCGCATGTCCGCCGAGGACTTCGAGATCGGCCACACCATCACCCGCCACACCAGCGCCGAACCCACGCCGTAGCACCCGCCCCGCGGCCGGCTGATCCCGCTGCTCGCCCATCGGGTCGAGGCGTGTATGCGGGCGCGCCCAGCGAGCACGACGGTCGGGGAGCGGAGCGACGCGCCCTCACGGCCACACTGCGCCGCCTTGCGATCCCGGTGTCGCCGTTCACCGTCGACGGCAAGGGCCTGGGGCCGCCGCCCGGTACCGAGGTGAGGTTCGTGCGCCCCGAGCTGCATGCCGAGGTCGAGTCCCTGGAACTCACCGACCGAGGCCTACTCCGTGCCCCGGCTCACTCGCTTATACGGGACAGCCCTCAGCTCACCGCGAGAAGAGGAACCAGTTCAGAGAACAGGAGCAGTGCGTGGAGGGGGCCGTCGGCGCTGATAGGGCGGCCGGGATGGCCGCCGGGGAAGGGGGATTCCGTCTGGGCGAGGACTGTGTGGCTGCGGCGGGCGGCGGCTTGCTGCAGGGCCGGCTCGGCGAGGGAGGCCTCCGGATCGAGGGGGCAGATCCGGGCGCCAACGGGCAGCGCGCCAGCCGGACCACGGGACAGGGCAAGAAGTCCTGCAGGACCTGCTCCCCCGGCCCCCGCAGCGTGCGAAAGGAACCGGCAGGCAGCGGGAAGCCGGCAGGTAGAACGAGGCGGCCGGGGCCGTGGCTGAGGAGACTGACTGGCCGGTGTCGGCCAGTCAGTCTCCTCGGCCGCGCCCCCGGCTCCGCCTGGACTTGCGGTGAGCAGGAGGGAGACGTCCCGTCGCACGTCCTTCAGCGGGCCCTGATGTTCTGTCCGGTGGCGTCGGTGAGCTTGTGCCGGATCTCGTCGGCCGTGGGGGCCGGCCAGCTCTGGACCAGGTGTTCTTCGACGATCGGCTCCGTGAACTCCGGCAGTGCGGCTGCGCGGTCGCGTCCGCGTGCGTGGATGCGGACCCGGTAGTCGCCGGGGCCACCGGCGGAGATCCGGTCCAGGTGGTAGAGGGCGTCGTGGGTTCCGTCGGGTTGCATGAGGCCGCCGCGTGGGCTGCGAAAGCGCATGCTGACTTCGACGACGTCGTCCCACGGGTCGAGATCGAGGGCGGGTTCGGCCTCGAAGGACTGGAAGCCGACGGCGATGGTCCCGTGGGCGGTTCCGGTCATGATGATCGCGTGGCTGCCGCCTCGGGTCGAGACGAGGCCGTTGAAGTTCCTGTACATCGACGGGTCGATGTCAGGAGCCTCGTCCTGGATCCAGTACTGGTGGTTGCGGATGTCGACCTGGACTGTCCGGAGCCCGGTCACACCGCCACCCAGTACTGGTCACCTTCGAGGACGCGCTCGTTCTGCACGAAGCTGGAGATGTATCCGGCCTGAGAATTCTGCTCCGCTTCCGGTGCCCAGACGGAGCCCGAGTTCGGCGGTGAGCTGTTGGGGTTGGCCGCGCCTTCCCTCGTGGTGGCGAACGGGTATTCGTCGCAGGTGGTGCCGGCCGGCTGAGGACCCGGGGGCGGGCATGCGGCCCGGCGGTCGGCCCTCTGCGCGCTCGTGTCCCGGGTGAGTGGCCGGCCGACGCCGACCAGGCCGTAGTGGAGGCTTCCGTTGGTCTGCACGGTACGGATGTTGGCCGCGATCGCGGGCAGAAGAGCCATGGTGTTCAAGGACGGCTGCCCGTAGTAGGAGACGCAGCCGGCGTAGGAACCGACTTGATCGTCACAGCGGTAGGACGGGCTGTTCCAGTCCGGTGAGGTCCAGGTTCCGCCCCCGACGACGCTGATGGTGGCGTGGTAGTCGATCTCGTCGAGGTGCTGGGTCGTCGTGCTGTCGGTGAAGGTGCTGGTCCAGGTGATCACGTCACCGACCTTGATGGACCTGCCGGTGGGGAACGTGGACGAGGCAGTGCAGGTCCCGTGACAGCTCGGCGTGAAAGTCGCGGTCATGGGAGGCAGAGGACCGGTCGCGCTGACAAACTCCCACATCCCCAACGGGACCGACGCAGGACTCATCGCCGCCCGCGACACGCGAGCCGCCGTCACCGGGGACGCCGACCCGCACACCGGCTGCCCACTCTGACCCTCTACCGAACGACACACCGAATCCGCAGGGTCGAACGATGAGAGCCCGACATCAACCACGCTGATGACCGACACCGCTCGCATACGCTGCTCCACTGGCGGGTCCTAACAAGCCGAGACCGAGGGCAACCGCCGCAGCGCCGACCGAAAGCTTCCGGACCGCTTCCAACACCTTCTCCAATCGTCTACCGGCGGACACTCCACCGGATGGTGACGCAGGTCCGGGAGCAGGTGCCTGAAGACCGCGCTACCCCCGGCGCGTCCTACTGACACGAACGAATCAACTGTCGTGAACGGTTCAATCGGGTGTGGGCACAGACCCCGCCCGGACCAGCCCGGACGGGGCGGATCTCCGTGCCTCGTGGAGGCCGGACCGCACTCCTTGCCCGACAGTGCGCCAGGAAGCGGCGGGGCCGGCCCCGCCGCGCCCGCCACCTTCCCCGAGGCCCTGCGCCCGCCCCACCTCCACCGCCCGGTGACCGGCTCGGACAGGCCGGCGGTGCGGCGCGGACGGGAGCACCTGCTCGACGTCGGCCGGATCCATGCCGCCTTCGTCACCGACACCCGCGCCCGCGGAAAGGCCTGCGGCCCACTCGGCCCCCTCTGCCCGAAGCTGCCCGCCGGCGACGGCGGGGTGTCAGAGGCCGCTCGGTAGTCTGGCGCCCCGGCGATCGTCGACGGGGACCCGCTCGACCAGGCCGGCGGTGTCAGGAGCCCCAAAGACGGGTGATCTTTGATCGTTTGTCCCTGTTGACCTGCTGTTGTCCGCCATGATGCGGGGCCATGGGGCGGAAGCCGGTGGGCGTGGATCGAGTCGGGGGACTGGGCGGACGGCGGGGCACGATAATCCGAGCGGCTCGTGGGAGGCCTCCCTATCCTGGTGGGCATGGCCGATGGCGAGGACGATCTCGAAGCCCTGCGCGCTGCGGCGCTCCTGGACCCGGACGGGCAGGACTACTGGCAGGTCGTCAGCGACTTCCACCGCCGTGCGGACCGGTCCGCGTTCGAGGCCGCGTGCGTGACGGCTCGTTCCGACGACCTGCGCGAGCGGGTGGTCGGCCTGAACGTCCTGGGCCAGCTCGGTTACGGCGCCGGGCGCCCGTTCCTGGAGGAGACGCTGCCGATCGCCGTCGCGGCCTGCGCCGACTGGCGGCCCGGCGTGGTCCAGTCAGCGGTCGCGGCCTTGCACCACCTCGCCGACCCGCGAGGCCTAGCCGCGGTGCTGGGGCAGACGGAGCACCACGACGAGGACGTGCGCCAGGCGGTGGCCTTCACCCTGCCGTCGGTCGCCGGCGACCCCGCCTGCCCGGAAGCCGTCACCGCGCTGATCCGGCTCAGCGAAGACCGGTCGGACTTCGTCCGCGACTGGGCGACCTTCGGCATGGGACTGGAATCGGCGGGAGACAACGAGCTGATCCGGCACGCCCTGCTGGAGCGGGTGGCCGACCCCGACCCGGACACGGCCGGCGAGGCGTTCCTCGGCCTGGCCCGCCGCGGCGACCGGCGCATGCTCGCAGCACTGATCGCGGCCCTGGAGGGCGACGACCCCGCCCACATCCTCATCGAGGCCGCGTTCGAGCTCGCCGCACCGGAGTTGCTACCGGCCCTGCGCCTGCTCAAGCAACAGGAGGCGCCGGACGAGGACGGGGAGACGTGGATGCTCGACGACGCCATCACCGCATGTTCCACAGGGGCCGTCGTCGATCCCCTCGACGTCGCCGCGCTGGTCCTCCAGGTACCAGATCAGACAGGGCCCTCGCGCCATACGTGAGGACCGAGATCATGTCGCGCTGGAACTCCAGGACCCCGGCGAGCATGGTGACGAACAGCTTGGTCTGCGGGTCGCCCAGCACAGTTCGCGCTGGCCCAGTTGCGTGGCTTGTTGCAGCAGCCTACGGGCACCCAGGTCCCGTCACCTTGGCCGGGGCCGCGCTCATCACATGACACCAGATCCCGATCTACAGCTGGAGTATTAGGTGGAGCGTCGGCGGCCCACTCGCTGATCGCCAGAAGCGAGGCCGCTCCGGCCAGCACGGCGGTGGCGGCCAGCGCGAGCACGTACGTCAAGGCATGGCGCACCCCAGGGGGATCGCGGGGATCAGGCACCTCGGCCAGCCGTTCCAGCAGGCCAGGGCACTCGCCCGGCCTGGTCGGCGGCTGGTCGTGGAGCTGGTCAGGGACAGGCGGGATCAGGGATGATGCAGCGGCAGGCACGGTCTTCCAGTGGGATCACGGGGCGTCGAGAACTCCATGATTTTGGAAGCCCGTGCCTGCTTCACGCGTCCGGGCCGCTTACCCGCCGCGGACCGTGACCAAGCGGACGATTCTTCACTTTGCCGAGGCTCTGAACGAGCACCAGTCTGCAATTTCGTCGACCGCGGCGCTGGCTGGACGGCGTCTCACGGGTTGTAGTCGATCCTCTGCTGTCTGACGATATATTCCCGTACGTCGTTCCTGGTGCGCTCGGCAAGCCCGGAGTCGATTGAGTATGCGCTCACCGTCATCCACAGGTTGCCCGATTGTGGAACGCTGACCACCGTAGCGATGACGTTATCGTTCCCTCCAATCACTTGGTAGTCGCCGTCGCTGGCATTGTCCCAGATTTGGAAGCCAGAATTCTGCATCGCTTCCCTAGCGTAGGTAAGGCTGTCCGTGAGGCTTGCTTCCTTGGTAAATGTGCCCCAGTGCGCATACATGTGACTCCTCCTTCGGGGGAGTGAGTGATGGGATGTCCTTGGCGATCATCGAACTCGCCTTGCCCCGGGCCGGATTCACCTCAGGCGAGTGAGGCCCCGTAGGCCTCGGCGAATGCCTGCTGGGCGTACTCCTCCGAGGCGTAGGCGTAACCGTTGTCGCCCCAGTCCTTCCCCCAGCTGTTCCGTACGATGAAGCGCCGTTCCCGGGTGTAGCCGACGAGAGAGACAGCGTGACCTCCGCGTGCGGTCTCCTGTTTGTAGTGGTTCAGCTCGCCGTGCGTCGCCTGGGCTTCGTCCCAGGTGCTGTCGACGCTGAGGCGGACGAGGACCGGTCCTCCGCCGGTGCCGAGCCACTGCCGCCATTCGTCGAGGTCGCGGCCGAGATTGAAGTAGGCGGCGATGCGCATCTGTGCTGCGAGGGCATAGAACGTCTGGCTGTCGCCGGGGTAGTTGAGCGGGGGCGGCTTGAACGGGAGCTCCTCTTCCCGCACGACGCCGAACTCGCGCGCAATGGTGAGAGCTGCCTTAAGGCTTGTGCCGTCTTCCTCGATGAATGTCGTCGGCTGCGTGGTGAATTCGTCCGTTTCTTTGGATGCCATCCACACGTAGCGGGCCGAGAGTCGGTCGTCCTTGGGCAGGCGGTTGGCCTTGGTGAAGTGCCAGCGCAACATGGAGTCCGCGGTTGCCCAGCCGACGCACGAACCTGTGACCCCCTGGTCTGCGATGTTCCACCAGGGCTCCCGAAGGTCGATCTCCTCGGGAAGCGCCGTGTCGAGACTCGCGGCAAGGCCGGCCGCGCGGGCATGCTGCAGTGTCCAGTCGCGTTCGGTGTCCCTGGACGGGATGCAGTTCAGAAGCCTGCCACCGGTGTCGTGGTTTACGTAATTCGACATTTTCGTACCCTTTCCGCTCTCCTCGCCATCGATGAGAGCGATTCTCGTCCGCTGTCGACAGTTATCAGGCGGGAACCAGTGCCAGGCAGACGTCGTCGTCGTACTTGGCAAAGAAGCCGAACTGGCTCATGTCGGGAGGCGGCCCCGGCAGGAGGTAGACGTCAGAGAAGTTCCGCGAGGAGAACATAGCCAGCTGGGACTCGATTGCGGACGTGAGGCTGCTTTTCGCTCCGTGAAGTCCGGGAGCGATTGCATTGAACACCGATTTGGAGAATATCCCGCCTTCGACCCAGACATGCGACCAGCGGGCATATCCGTGCAGCTTGGCGCCGGCAAGGTAGAACTCGGTGTCATACCTGACGTTGGCTGAATAGTCCGGCCATGCGGGGACGGACACGGTCAGGTTCTGGTCGATCGTCATGAAGACTCTCGACGGATCGTAATCTGGGAAGAACGTTCCGTAGACTCGCGGTCCGCCCACCCTCGAGAGCCGGGTACCTGCCGTCTGTGCATCGAACATGGAGGTGAAGGCAGAGCCCACCTGCTGCCCCAGCGGAATCACGATGTCGTTCGGCGCCCTCGCGATGATGAGTGAGCTGGAGACGACGTCGTTGAAAGCGCTACCGAAGTACGACCACCATGAACTCGACCCGTTCTCCACGTTGAGCGCGGCGAACCGGCCGTCGAAGTTGATGTTCTCGAATGCCCAGGCGTTACCGCGATCTCCCTGCCCCCAGGCCCGCATGGAGGAGAACACGTCGTTCGTGGCTCCCCACCTGTTCCCGTAATACCTGAAATTTCCGGAGTCCGAGGTTTTCGAAATCCCTTGGAAGTCCCTATCCACCCACAGTGTGCATACAACAGACATGTCAGTAGCCTCCGCCTCGGGCGCCGTCGCTGTTACGGCTGAGTGTTACGCGGCCCTCCTGGTTGCCGAAGATCTTCGCCAGGATTGTCGGGCGCAGTTCGTCGAGTTCTGCCTGCGACAGCAGAGGTTCGGTAGCGATCCATGCCTGCAGCAGCTTTGCCCGAGAATCCGCCACGTCTTCGGCCCCGGCCGACTGCTGCCTGAGAAAGTGTTGGGTAATTGATCAACTTCATGGCGTGATCCACTGGTGGTGATCTTTGCGTTGCCCTGTCCGCGAAGATCACCGCCATGTG
>NZ_JBEOUW010000087.1:0-12619 GCF_040303045.1 Kitasatospora sp. NPDC096140 | reverse complement strand
CGTCGGCTACGAGATGGCCCTGCTCGTCGACCGCGCCGGCGCCGTCCTCACCCCCGCACTTCGCGCGGAACTCCAGGGCAGTCTCCTGCACTGACGGTTCGTCGGATACCGTCCAGGTATTCGAAGTACCTCCGCGTCCTTCCCGGGCCCGCTTCGGCGGGCTCGGGTTCGGACGTTGTACGGCCTTCGCACCACCGGCTCCGGACTCGCTCCGAAGCCCGAACCGCACCGCCGCACCCTGTGAGGAGAGGAACCGTGACACCGCCCGACGACCGCAGCGGCCAGTACGGTCTTCCGTACCCTGGCACAGGCCATGACGCCTTCGGATCTCCCGGCGTCGGCCACGGTCAGGAGTACGGCCGGCACCAGTACGGTCAGCCCCAGCAGCCGTACGCCCGGCCCGAAGAGCAGTACGGCCAGTACGCCCAGTACGAGCAGTACGCCCAGCAGCAGCCCTCCTACGGTGCCCCCGCGCCCGGCTACCCGAACCCGGCACCGGTGCCCGACCCGGCGCCCGGTTACCGGCCGGCCCAGGAGCCCGGGCACGTGGAGGAGTTCGAGGACGAGCCCGACGCCGGCCCGCTGATCCGTCCGTTCGCGATGACCGGCGGTCGCACCCGGCCGCGCTACGAACTCGCGCTGGAGGCCCTGGTCTCCGCCGACGTCGATCCGCAGCGCCTGGCCACCCTGCTCCCCGAGCACCAGCGGATCTGCACGCTGTGCACGGAGGTCAAATCCGTCGCTGAGGTCTCGGCGCTGCTCTCCCTTCCCCTGGGAGTGGCCCGCATCCTCGTGGCCGACCTGGCCGAGGCCGGCCTGGTCGCCATCCACCAGCCCGCTTCCGGCGGCGAATCCGGAAACCAGCCCGACGTCACGCTGCTCGAAAGGGTCCTCAGTGGACTTCGCAAGCTCTAACGCGGCCGCCCCCACCCGCGCCACCACCTCCGCGAAGATCGTCGTCGCGGGCGGCTTCGGTGTCGGCAAGACCACGCTCGTCGGCGCCGTCTCCGAGATCAACCCCCTGCGCACCGAAGCCGTCATGACCTCGGCCTCCGCCGGCATCGACGACATCAGCCACGTCTCCGGCAAGACGACCACCACCGTCGCCATGGACTTCGGCCGCATCACCCTCGACGAGGACCTCATCCTCTACCTGTTCGGCACCCCCGGACAGGACCGCTTCTGGTTCATGTGGGACGACCTCGTCCGCGGCGCCATCGGAGCCGTCGTCCTCGTCGACACCCGCCGCCTCGCCGACTGCTTCCCCGCCCTCGACTACTTCGAGAACAGCGGACTCCCCTTCGTCGTCGCCCTCAACGGCTTCGACGGACACCAGCCCCACACCCCCGACGAAGTCCGCGAAGCACTCCAACTCGGCGCCGACACCCCCGTCATCACCCTCGACGCCCGCCGCCGCGACAGCGCCAAGAGCGCCCTCATCACCCTCGTCGAACACGCCCTGCTCGCCCGACTGCGGTGACCCAGGCACGGGTGGCCCGCCGGACTCCACGCGGAGTCCGGCGGGCCACTGGCACGTCGCGGGCCGGCTACTCGGTGGGCTCCAGGCCGGCGCGGACCAGACCGTAGGTGTACGCGTCCTCCAGCGCCAGCCAGGAGGCGGCGACCACGTTGTCGGCGACGCCGACGGTGGACCAGGTGGACGTGCCGTCGGTGGACTCGATCAGCACCCGGGTCTTGGACCCGGTGCCGTGCTGCCCCTCCAGGATGCGGACCTTGTAGTCCACCAGCTCGAAGGTGGCCAGCGGCGGGTAGATGCCCTCCAGCGCGGTGCGCAGCGCCTGGTCCAGCGCGTTGACCGGGCCGTTGCCCTCGCCGACGGCGATCCGGCGCTCGCCCTTCGCCCAGAGCTTGACGGTCGCCTCGTTGCCGGAGATCCCGTTCGGGCCCTGCTCGCTGATGGTCCGCCAGGACTCCAGGGTGTAGAAGCGGTCCCGGCTGCCGCGCACCTCGTCGCGCAGCAGCAGCTCGAAGGAGGCGTCGGCCGACTCGTAGGTGTAGCCCAGGTTCTCCTGCTCCTTCACCTTGGCGACCACCCGGCCGGCCAGGTCCCGGTCGGTGGACAGGTCGTAGCCGAGTTCCTTGCCCTTGAGTTCGACGGAGGCCCGGCCGGCCATGTCGGAGACCAGCATCCGCATGGTGTTGCCGACCCGCTCGGGGTCGATGTGCTGGTACAGGTCCGGGTCGACCTTGATCGCGGAGGCGTGCAGGCCCGCCTTGTGGGCGAAGGCCGAGTAGCCGACGTACGGCTGGTGGGTGGAGGGGGTCAGGTTGACCAGTTCGGCGATCGCGTGCGAGATCCGGGTCATCTCGGCCAGCCGTCCCTCGGGCAGCACCCGGCGGTCGTACTTGATCTCCAGCGCGCCGACCACCGGGAACAGGTTGGCGTTGCCGACCCGCTCGCCGTAGCCGTTGGCGGTGCACTGGACGTGGGTCGCCCCGGCGTCCACCGCGGCCAGGGTGTTGGCCACCGCGCAGCCGGTGTCGTCCTGGGCGTGGATCCCGAGCCGGGCGCCCGTCCGGGCCAGGACGTCGGCGACGGTGTCCCGGACGCCGGCGGGCAGCATCCCGCCGTTGGTGTCGCACAGCACCACCACGTCCGCCCCGGCCTCGTGCGCGGTGCGGACCACGGCGAGGGCGTACTCCCGGTTCGCCCGGTAGCCGTCGAAGAAGTGCTCGCAGTCGATGAACACCCGGCGGCCCCGGGCGCGCAGGAACTCGACGCTGTCCCGGATCATCTCCAGGTTCTCGTCCAGGGTGGTGCGCAGCGCCAGCTCCACGTGCCGGTCGTGCGACTTGGCGACCAGGGTGATCACCGGGGCGCCGGAGTTGACCAGCGCGGCCAGCTGCGGGTCGTCCGCGGCCCGGCCGCCGGCCCTGCGGGTGGCGCCGAAGGCGACCAGCTGCGCGTTCCGCAGCTCCAGCTCGGCGGCGGCGCGGGCGAAGAACTCGGTGTCGCGCGGGTTGGCCCCGGGCCAGCCGCCCTCGATGAAGCCGACCCCGAACTCGTCCAGGTGCCGGGCGATGGCCAGCTTGTCCGCCACCGTCAGGTTGATGCCCTCACGCTGGGCGCCGTCGCGCAGCGTGGTGTCGAACACGTGGAAACTGTCGTCGGTACGGCTGACCTCGGTCATGACCCCTGGTTCTCCGTTCGGGGAGGTTCGTACTGCTCCGGCCGGTCTTCTGGTCCCGGCTCCACTGTCCAGGATCTCGCGCGCGGCCCCGGTGTCCCCGAGCCCTTCGTGGGGGCTCTCGGCCGGTCCGGGTGGCTGCTCGTCGGGGCCTCGCCCCAAAAGCAAAAGACCCCTCGCGGGTGCGAGAGGTCTGCGCGCGGGTCTGGACGCTCGTGGTCGCTCCGCATCGGGTCCTGCGGGAGCGGTCACTGCGGACCGGCGCGCCTGCTGCCAATAATCGGCGAAAGCGAGGACACGTCGGCAGTCTGGCACAGCCCCCGGGATCCGGCCCGCCCGTCTCGCGATGCGGAACGTGGCGGGCCGGAGCCGGTACGGGTGCGGATGCGGATGCGGGTGCCGATGCGGGCGCCCGCGGATCAGACGATCTTGTGCAGCCAGTTGTGGGTGTCGGGGGTCTGGCCGCCCTGGATCGACAGCAGCGCCTTGCGCAGCTCCATGGTGATCGGGCCGGGCTCGCCGGTGCCCACGGTCCAGTCGGCGGCGGCGGACTTCACCGATCCGACCGGGGTGATGACGGCGGCGGTGCCGCAGGCGAAGACCTCGGTGAGGGTGCCGTCGGCGTTGGCCCGCTGCCACTCGTCGGTGGAGATCTTCCGCTCCTCGACGGCGTAGCCGAGGTCGGAGGCGAGCTGGAGCAGCGAGTCGCGGGTGATGCCGGGCAGCAGCGCGCCGGACAGCTCCGGGGTGACGATCTTCGCGTCCTCGCCCTCGCCGAAGACGAAGTACAGGTTCATGCCGCCCATCTCCTCGACCCACCGGTGCTCGGCGGCGTCGAGCCAGACGACCTGGTCGCAGCCCTTCTCGGCGGCCTGGGCCTGGGCGACCAGCGAGGCGGCGTAGTTGCCCGCGCACTTGGCGGCGCCGGTGCCCCCGGGCGCGGCCCGGACGTACTCCTTGGACAGCCAGACCGAGACCGGCTTGATGCCGCCCTGGAAGTAGGCGCCGGCCGGCGAGGCGATGATCATGAAGAGGTAGGAGTTGGCCGGGCGGACACCCAGGCCGACCTCGGTGGCGAACATGAACGGACGCAGGTAGAGGCTCTGCTCCGGCTCGTTCGGGACCCACTCCTGCTCCTGCTGGACCAGCAGCTCCACGGCCTCGACGAAGGTCTCGACCGGCAGCTCCGGCATGGCCAGGCGGCGGGCCGAGGCCTGGAAGCGGGCGGCGTTGGCCTCCGGGCGGAAGGTCGCGATGGAGCCGTCGGCCTGGCGGTAGGCCTTCAGGCCCTCGAAGATCGCCTGGCCGTAGTGCAGGGTCATGTTCGCCGGGTCGATCTCCAGCGGCGCGTACGGCGCCAGCTGGGCGTCGTGCCAGCCCACGCCCTCGGTCCAGCGGATGGTGACCATGTGGTCGGTGAAGACGCGGCCGAAGCCGGGGTTGGTCAGCCGGGCCTCGCGCTCCGCTGCGGGCAGCGGGTGGGCGGAGGGCTTGAGGTCGAACGTGATGGGCGCCTGGGTGGGCGTGCTCATGGCTGTTTCCTTCACCGTGGGGTTGGTCCGGGCCGCCACCGCTGCAGGGACGTTTCGGCGATCGAACGCCGGAACGAGCGCACAACGGCACGGCCCACTGTCGATACTCGCATCCAGAGGGCCGTGCCGAACAGCCACCGGCTCCTATCAGAGCCGCGAGCTGCGGTTATGCGGTCCGGCCCACCTGGCCGGAAACCTTTTGTCGGTCCGGCTCGTCAGCCGCCCGATACTCGACCGGCGAGCGCGTCGCCGACCTGGGAGGTGCTGCGGGTACCGGAGCGCTCGGCCAGGTCCGCCGCGACGGCGGCCTCGACCGCAGTGGCCTCGGCGGCGAAGCCGAGGTGCTCCAGCAGCATGGCGACCGACAGCACGGTGGCGGTCGGGTCGGCCTTGCCCTGGCCGGCGATGTCCGGCGCCGAGCCGTGCACCGGCTCGAACATGGACGGGAACTCACCGCTCGGGTTGATGTTGCCGCTCGCCGCCAGGCCGATCCCGCCGGTGACGGCGGCCGCGAGGTCGGTCAGGATGTCGCCGAACAGGTTGTCGGTGACGATCACGTCGAAGCGCTCGGGCTGGGTGACGAAGAAGATCGTCGCCGCGTCGACGTGCAGGTAGTCGGTGGTGACCTCGGGGAACTCCTTGCCGACCTCGGCGAAGATCCGCGTCCACAGGTGCCCGGCGTGCACCAGCACGTTGTTCTTGTGCACCAGGGTGAGCTTCTTGCGCGGCCGCGCCTGCGCCCGGCGGTAGGCGTCGCGCACCACGCGCTCGATGCCGTACGCCGTGTTCAGGCTGACCTCGGTGGCCACCTCCTGCGGCGTCCCGGTGCGCAGCGTGCCGCCGTTGCCGACGTACGGGCCCTCGGTGCCCTCGCGGACGACCACGAAGTCGATGTCGGGCTCGCCGGCCAGCGGGGACCGCACCCCGGGGAAGAGGCGACCCGGACGCAGGTTGATGTGGTGGTCGAAGGCGAACCGCAGCTTGAGCAGCAGCCCGCGCTCCAGCACGCCCGACGGCACACTCGGGTCGCCGATGGCACCCAGCAGGATCGCGTCGTGCGACTTCAGCTCCGCCAGCACGTCGTCCGGCAGCGTCTCCCCCGTCCGGTGGTAGCGCCGGGCCCCGAGGTCGTACTCGGTGGTCTCCAGCTTCACATCGGCGGGAAGCACGGCACCCAGGACCTTGAGGCCTTCGGCCACCACTTCCTGACCGATGCCGTCACCCGGGACAACTGCGAGACGAATGGTGCGAGACATGCTCGGACCCTACTCCGCCGTCCCAGGGGCTGACACCTGGCGTCCACCATCCGGACGCACAGGAGTGGCGGCACCGGGTCGATGTCTGCTGCCACGGCGACACCTTCACAGGCCGGCAGAGCCGGTGCCACTTCATCACTCCTTCGACGGAGCGCGTACGTCGTGGCTCGCGCTGGGGGCGCGCTTAGGGTGGCGAGGTCCGGGGTCACTGGCAGAACGGGGCGCGTGGGTGCAGGGCGAGCGGCGGCGGGAGGTGCTGGTCAGCGGGGGTGCGGCCGCCCTGGCGATGGGCGGGTACGCGCTGGCACTGGGGCTGCGCGGGCGGTGGCCGGCCGGGGCGGAGGAGGTCGCGGTGCCGTACCACGCCCACCTGTGGGACCTGCTGCACGGGGAGGCCACCGGGGACGTGCTGTTCAACTGGAACAGCGGGTACGGCGTCCCGTTCCTGGCGGACTTCTTCGCCTACCTGATGAACCCGTTCTCCTGGTTCACCGCGTTTCTCCCTCGCGACCGGGGCGAGCTCGCCGTCCTGCTGGTCACCCTCGCCACCATCGGCCTCGGCACCGCCCTGATGGCCCGCCTGCTCGGCCGCCTCCATCCGGGCCCGCACTGGCTGCGGGCGTTCGCCGCCGTCGGGTACGGGCTGTGCGCCTGGGTGCTGGACGTCGGCGGGGCCGCGCCGATGTGGCTCTGGGGCCTGGTCTCGCTGCCGCTGCTCGGCCTCGCCGCCGACTGGTGCCTGCGCGAGCGGCGCTGGGTGGCCGGCACGCTCTGCGTCGCGCTGGCCTGGGCGGGCAACCTGTACACCGCCGCGCTGGCCACCCTGGCGGCCGGACTCCTGTTCGCCGTCCGCCTGTTCGCCACGTCACGGCCGTTGCGCCAACGGGTCCGGGCCACCGGCCGGGCGGTCACCATGGCCACGACCGGGGTGCTGCTCGCCTCCCCGGTGCTGTTCGTCGCGGTGCAGGCGGCGCAGCGCGCCCAGCCCGAGTCCCCGGTGGAGCCGCTCGGCCCGTCCGGCCTGGGCGGCCACCTCGCCCAGTTGCTGCCCGCCACCCACGGCGGGCGGGGGCTGCCGGACGTGGCGATCGGGCTGTTCGGGCTGCTGCTGGTGTGCGGGCTGCCCTTCAACCGGAGGGTGCGGCCGCGGGAGCGGGCGGCCTGGTGCGCGGCGCTGGTGCTGGTGGTGCTCGGCTTCGTCTGGACGCCGACCGTCCTGGTGTGGCACGGCCTGGCGATCCCGGCCGGTGGGCCGTACCGGGTCGCCTTCGTGCTCAGCGGGCTGCTGGTGCTGGCCGGTTGGGTGTCGCTGGCGCACCGGCCGGACCGGCTCACCCTGCTGGGCGGCGCGGCCGTGGTCGCGGTGATCGCCTCGGTCGCGGCGGGCCTGCACTCGGTGCGCACCGCCACCTGGGTGCTGCTGGCCGTCGGCGGCACCGTCCTGCTCGCCGCGCTGTGGGTCCTGGACCGCCGCCACCCGGACCGCCGGGCGAACACCGTCGCCACCTGGGTGATCGGCGGCGCGGTGTTCGGCAATGCCGTCTGGTCCGGGTACGCGGCGCTCGGCGCGGCCCCCTCCGGCAGTATCCGGCCGGCGGCCGTGCGGGCCGGACACGCGGCGGTCCGCGCGGCCGAGGACTGGCCGCGCGGCCGCAGCGACCCCGGCCCGCACGCCTTCACCACCAACGACCCGCTGCTGCTGGGCGGCCAGGGCGGCGGCTACTTCAGCGGGTACCTGCCGACCGTCGCGGCCCTGCTGCTGCACGACCTCGGCGCGGGCTGGACCGCCGGCGGGCGGCAGACCGAGAGCGTCACCGACCCGGTCGGGCAGGCACTGTTCGCCGTCCGCGCCCACCTGGACGACGGTCCGCCGCCGTACGGCTTCACGCCCGTCCGGGCCGCCGCGCCGCCGCTGGTCACCGTGCTGCCCCCGGGTGCCCGCCCGGACACCTCCTCGGTCTGGTCCCGGCAGGAGTCGCTGCTCGGCAGCCAGGTGTACGACGCCCCGCTGCCCGTCCCGGCCGGCGGCCCGGCGCCCACCCTGCACGGGACCAGCGGCTGGTCGGTGCCGCCCGGCGAGGAGGGCACCGTCCTCACCGCCGCCTGCACGCCCGGGTCGACGGCGTTCTTCCACGGCGTCTGGTACCGGGGCACGGTCAGCGCCCTGGGCGCCGCCTACCGCAGCGACGGCGAGCAGCCGACCACCGCCGTGCCGATCCACCGGCTGGGGACCGTCCCGGCGGACGGGGTGGTCCGGGTGACACTGCGCTCCGACACCGTCAGCCAGGTCCCGGCCCGCCCGATCGGCTGTCTGCGGACCGGCGCCCTGGAGGCCGCCGTCGCCCGCCTCACCGCCGGCGGCGCCACCCGCGTCGACGCCGGTGGGCACACGCTCGCGGCCACCCTCCCGGTCGGCTCCACCGGCACCGCGCTGCTCGCCGTCCCCGCCACCGAGGGCTGGACCTGCGCCGTCGACGGCGGCCGCGCCTCCGCCCCCACCCCGGTGCTGGGCATGATCGGCGTGCCCCTCGGCCCCGGCGCCTCCCGGATCGCCTGTTCGTTCCGCCCGCCGGGGCTCACGGAGGGCCTCACCGTCGGCTCCGCCACCGTCGCCGCCCTCGGCCTGGTGGCCGTCTTCGCCCGCCTCTCCCGCCGCCCCACCCGCACCCCGCGCCGCGAGCGGCGCGCCGCCGGGGACGCCAAGAACACCACGGACGCCACGGACGCCGGGAACGCGTAGGACGCCCGCAACGCGCACGGCGACCGCAACGCGCAGGGGCGGCCCGCCGACCGGTGTCGGCGGGCCGCCCCGTCAATCGGCTGCCGCGGCTCAGGGCAGGGTCAGCACCTGGGCCCGCCGCTCGCCCGGGTTGAGGTGCTGCAGCAGCAGGAGCTTGGAGCCCGCCGTGCGGTGCACCGCGAGGACGGCGCCGGGGCCGACCGGGGCCATGACCGCCGGAGGCCCGGTGAGGCCGACCCGGGCGTCGAGGGCCGGCTGCAGGACGTCCACCGGGACGGCCGGCCGGGTGCCGCGCAGGCCGATGGCGGCGTAGGCCTCGGCCGGATCCGGTGTGCCGGGGCCGGCGACGCCGGTCCAGACGCCGTAGTGGACGGTGCTGCGGCCGGGGCCGACACCGGGCAGGGCGCTCAGCCGGACGGGCAGGACCACGACGTCGCTGTCCAGCAGCGCGGTGTCGGTGTCGCCCCAGCGGGCGTTCAGCGGCTGGACGTCGAGCTCGGCGCCGGTACGGGCGTCGAGGGCGCGGGAGACCAGGACGTCGCTGCCGCGCTGCCGGTCGGCCTTGAGGATGACGTCGGTGCTGCCGTCCCCGTCGGTGTCCAGCGCGACCCGCACCCCGTACAGCCCGACCGGGGTGGCTGCCGGGGCCCACACCTGCGCGCCGACGTACAGCAGTTCGGAGTCGACGGCGGCGCCGGCCGCCCGCAGGTTCACGGACCGTTCGCCGGGGTGCTCGACGCAGACGTCCTGCCCGGGGTCCGCCCCCTCCCCCGCACCGTCGGGCCGGATGCCCGCGCCCGGCCCGACGGCGGTGCCGCTGCCGGGCGGGCAGTCGGCCCAGCGGGCTCCTTCGCCGCCGAGGGCGAGGGCGGTGACCAGTCCGGGCGTCGCCCCGGGCGCGGCGCTGCCGCCGAGCGTGACGAGGGTGCGGTCGCGCACGGTGCGGACGGCGGCCGTCACCGTGAGGTCGGAGGCCGGCCGCGGCGCGGCGAACACCGGGACCCGCAGCTGCGGCAGCGCGCCGCCCGCGACCGGCGTCAGCAGCACCCGCCCCGAGAGCTCGCCCCGGTAGCTGCGCGCCTTGCCGCCCTGCACGGTGTCGATGGTCGGGTCGGGCGCGCGGCCCAACTCCCCGGGGACGGACAGCCTGACCCGTACCCGCGCCGTGCCGCCCGCCGGCACGTCGACCCGCTCCGGGGCCACCGTGAAGGAGGCGCCGGGCAGTTCGGTGGCCGCCGCGTAGCCGGTGCGGTAACTCAACGGCGAGTCACCG
The DNA here is from genome assembly GCF_040303045.1 of Kitasatospora sp. NPDC096140. NCBI lineage: Bacteria > Bacillati > Actinomycetota > Actinomycetes > Kitasatosporales > Streptomycetaceae > Kitasatospora > Kitasatospora sp. NPDC096140. The sequence goes on along the minus strand of NZ_JBEOUW010000087.1, from coordinate 2,669 downwards.
TGGTTGCGGACCTCGATCTCCCGCACGAGCGCCGTCGGCCCGCCGACCTCGACCGGCCCGAACGAGACCCCGACGCCGCCCTCCTCGGCGCCCTGCCCCGCCGCGTAGGCGACGACGGGGGTGCGGACCGCCTGGTCGACCCGGACCCGCCCGGCGCCGGTGCGCTCGGGCCCGTAGACCGGCCCGCTGTGGTCGTCGCCGACGTAGGTGTCCGCGGTGGTGTTCATCAGCGCGGCCTTGATCTGCTCGACCGGCCAGTCCGGGTGGGCGGCGCGGACCAGCGCGGCGAGCCCGGCGACGTGCGGGGTGGCCATCGAGGTGCCGTTCTCGCGCTGGCCGCCGGTGCCGCTGCCGACCAGGGCGGACCAGATGGTCTCGCCGGGGGCGGCGAGGTCGGGCTTCACCACCCCGGGCACGCCGATGCCGCGGGAGGTGAAGTCGGTGAGGGTGTCGACCCGGGCAGGCTGGTTCTGCGCCACGGAGCCGTGCAGACGGTTGCCGGGGGCGGCGAGCCGGACCCGCACCGGCCCGGCGGCCACGGCCCGGCGCAGGCGCTCCCCGTCGGCGCGGGCCAGCAGGGCGACGGGGACGCGGTCGTCGCCCGCGATCTCCGCGAGGTGGTCGGAGTCGGCGGCGTACAGCGCGCCGATCGCGCCCGCGTCGGCGACGTGGTCGGCGCGCGGGCCGGAGTTGCAGGCCCGGTCGGCGTCCCTGGTCGTCCAGGCCAGCAGGGCGACCTTCCCGGCCAGCCGCTGCCGGTCGGCCTCGTCGAAGGCGGCGCAGCCGTCCGACTGGTCGGCGGGCAGGGCGAGTTCACCGCCGACGTCGGCGGTGGCCCACCCCTCGTAGCGTTCGCTCCAGTGTGCCGGGACGACCCCGGCCAGCGCGGCGGGGGCGAGCACGGTGACGCCGTCCACGTCGGCGTGCCCGTGGACGGAGGCGGCGACGGTGATCGCCCGGGCGGCGGTGCCGGGGCTGCCGCCGATGCCGTACACGTCGCCCTCGTTGCCGGCGGCCGCGACCACGACGGTGCCCAGCGCGGCGAGCCGGTCGACGGCCAGCGCGTCGGTGTCGTCGGCGCTGCCGAAGCTGCTGCCGAGCGAGAGGTTGACGACGTCCAGCCGGTCGCCGAGGTCGCCGTCCCCGTTCGGGTCGGCGGCCACGTCGAGGGCCTGGGCGAGGCGGTCGGTGGAGCCGTCGCAGCCGAACACCCGGATGGCGTACAGCTGGGCGCCGGGGGCGGCGCCGGGGCCGATCCGGAACGAGGCCGGGTCCAGCCCGGGGCCGTAGGGACCGGTGTACGGCCGGCCGTCGGCGGTGACGCCGTACCCGGCGGCGGTGCCGGCGACGTGGGTGCCGTGCCCGTTGCGCACGCAGTCGATCGGGTTGTCCCCGGGGTGCGGCACGGGTTGGTACCGCGGGGAGGCCGGGTCGGGGTCGTAGTCGTCGCCGACCAGGTCCTTGCCGCCGACCACCTTGGCGTTGGGGAACAGCGCGGCCGGCGCGGGCTTGCCGCGCTCGACCGAACGGAAGGCCTCCTCGGTGCCGGGCCCGCCGAAGTCGGCGTGGGTGTAGTCGATGCCGCTGTCGACGATCCCGATCCGCACGCCCGCGCCGGTGGTGCCGGCCGGCGCCGCGCCACCGGACCACACCTGCGGAGCGCCGGTCAGCGGGACGGAGTAGGCGTTGTCGCGCCGCTTGTTGACGATCGGGTGGACGGCCCGGACGCCGGGCAGCGCCCGCAGCGCGGGCAACCGGTCGGCGGGGGCGCTGACCGCGAGCCCGGTGAGCAGGGTGTGGGTGCGGTAGAGCTCGCGGGCGGCCGGAGCCGTCCGGTGGACGGCCCCGGCGAGCTGCGACAGCGCGTCCCCGGCCCGGGCCCGCTGGGCGGCACCGGCCTGCGCGGCCTCCCGCCGGACGGCCTCCGGGGAGCGCTGCTCCCGTCGGGCCCCGTCGGCGGCGCGCCGCCAGGCGGGGCCGGCCGCTTCGGTGGTGAGTTCGAGCAGCACGGAGGCCGTTCGACCGGCCGCCGGGGATCCTGCGGCCGGCGGTCCTGCGGTCGGCGGTCCTGCGGTCGGCGGTCCTGCGGTGGGTGGTCCTGCGGTGGGTTGGCCGCCTGCCGCCGGGGTGGCGGCGAGGACGGCGCTCCCGGCCAGCAGGGCCAGGGTGAGGCCGATCCGGGCGACGGGTCGGCGGACGGGTGGCAGACGCACTGGGCCCTCTCCCCCGGCAGGGGGACTGATCCGCACTCCGTGCCGCTGACGCCCGCCCGCGCGGCCGTCGATCACCCTTCCGGGGGCCCCAAATTAGGATGATCGCGCCGGGCCGGGCGAGCAACTTCCCCCGGACGGACCGATGTTGCACTCTACGGGGTGACGGACCGTCAACCCGTCCGGCCCAGTAGCCCGATGAACGCCACCCGTGGCTCGGCTCAGTGGTGGCCGGTGACACCGCCGTTGTCCCGGCGGTCCAGCGAGCGCTGCAGCGCAGCGGCAGCGTAGCTGTTCCGCTCGGCGGCCCGACGGCGGCGCGGGGCGCGGACGGGGGCGGCGGCGGGGGCGGCGGGGGCGTGGCGGTCGCCGCCGCCGCACCCGGCCCACCGCCACCCTCACCGTCACGGGCGGCCCGGCCGCAGACCCGAACGTCCTGCTGGAGAAGCGCCGCCCGCG
>NZ_JBEOUW010000086.1:0-13179 GCF_040303045.1 Kitasatospora sp. NPDC096140 | reverse complement strand
CCACGTCTACACCATCGACGCCGACTACAACGTCGGCCGGTGGAGCACCTGGGCCGAGATCCCCGGCGGCGCGGTCGCCACGTCCTGACCCGATCGTCCCCGCACACACCGCCCGGCCCCTCCAGGGGCCGGGCGCACACACATTCCCGCCGGGATGAGCCGCCCGTACGGCGCGCTGAGCGGGCTGGCGGTCCGGCCGACGGCCTGGTGGCCTGGTGACCACCAGCCCTCAGTGTCGGCCCCGCCAGGCCGGGGTTCGGTACGGGGGTCGGTTCAGGCCCCAGAACCCCGTGTCCGGTTGCGTTTTTCCGGTTCGGCACAGGTTCGGTTCGGTCACCGGCAAGATCCGCGCGACCTGACTCAACCGAGGCCCCGGGGACAGCCGACCGTCTCGGGCCGTCGGGCAGCGCGTGCGCCCGGCTGCGCCCGCGCACACTTGACGTCCTGTCAGCGGAGCGAAACGGTGGAGGCGCAAGGGTCCGCAACCGGCTTGGCACAAGGAGCGGTCATGGCACTACGGTTCAGGGGCATCGATCCGGACACTCCGAACGGCGGGTCTCCGACCGTGTGGTTGGAGGACGAGAAGGCGGAGATCGTCATCCAGGGCTGGCTGCCCGACATGGAGATGTACCGTGTGATCAGCGAGACCGAGTGGGTGGAGGGCCATGCCACCGGCGTCCCGGACCACGAGGGCGTCGTGCGGATCCCGGTCCGGATGATCCCGTTCCTGCGAAAGGTGTGCGATGAAGCCGAGCGTGCCGGACTTTGGCGCCCTGCTGAGGAGCGCTGAGCGCTCCGCCTGCCACCTGGAGATGCGCGACTCCTACATGGACGACCCCGTCTTCGCCGACTGGCGCGCCGGCCTGCCGGTGGGCCGTCCCGAGGCCTACGACCTGCCAGGGGAGTACACCGCCTGGGCGGCCCTGGTGCGCGAGACCGTCGGCCGCGGGGTGGTGATGCGCCGCGCCCGGATCGTCTCGGAGCCGGTCACCGACTACATCCGGTGGGAGCACGCGATCACCGAGCGGCACAACGCCGCGCTCGGCGAGCAGGTCCGCTGGCTGCCCCGCTCGAAGGCCTCCGACCTCGCGCTGCCGGGCAACGACCTGTGGCTGGTCGACGAGCGCCTGGTCCTCTTCCACTGGTTCACCGGCGACGGGGAGTGGGCCGGCCACGAGACCACCGAGGACCCCACCGTCGTGAAGATGGTGACCACCGCCTTCGAAGCGGTGTGGGACCGAGCCGTCCCGCACGCGCAGTACACCGTCTGACCACCCCACTCCGACCACCCGCCGGGCAGCCAGCACCATGTCGTCGTCCCCGTCGTCCAGCGTCATCGAGGCCCGCAAGGCGCTCGCCGCCCGCCTGGTCGCCCTGCGCAAGGACGCCGGCCTGACCGGCGACGAGCTGTCCGCCCGCTGCGGGTGGCACCCGGCGAAGACCTCCCGGATCCAGAGCGGCAAGTCCGCCCCCTCCGAGAACGACCTGCGCGCCTGGTGCACCGCCTGCGCCGCCGGCGACCAGGTCCCCGACCTCATCGCCGCCGCCCGCGCCGTCGACTCCATGTACACCGAGTGGCGCCGCATGGAGCGCACCGGGCTGCGCGTCGCCCAGGAGTCCGTCGCCGCCCTCTACCGCCGCACCCACCACTTCCGCGTCTACGCCAGCCGCGTCATGCCCGGCATGGTCCAGAGCCCCGAATACACCACCGCCGTGCTGCGCTCGATCCAGCGCGCCCGCGTCGAGGTCGACGACGTCGACGACGCGGTCGAGGCCCGCCTGGAACGCCAGCGGATGCTGTTCTCCGGCCGGCACCGCTTCGGCCTGCTCATCGAGGAGTGGGTGCTGCGCGCCGCGGTGTGCGACCCGGAGACGATGGCGGCCCAGCTCGGCCACCTGCTCGCCGTCTCCTCCAGCCCGTTCGTCAGCGTCGGCGTCATCCCGACCGGGCCCGCCCGGCCGCACCTGCCGGTCGAGGACTTCTACATGTTCGACGAGGCCGAGGTGGCCGTCGAGCTGACCTCCGGCTACCTGCGGATCACCCAGCCCCGCGAGATCGCCGACTACGTCCGCACCTTCACCGACCTGGCGTCCATGGCCGTCCACGGACCCGCGGCACGTCAGCTGATCACCACGGCGATCTCCTCGTTCGGGTGACTTCGCGCAAGATGGCGCAACCTCGTTGAGAGCCCGGCCGCGCACTCCCTACCGTCGATCCGTCGCCCGCCGTGACGGCCCGGACACCCGGACCCGCCCGGGCGAGCTGGGGCCGCTGCGCGGGCCCGCCCCCCGTCGGGTCCGCGCAGCCGCCGCCGACGAGAGAGCGGAGAACCCCCGTGGCCGCGCACCCCATAACCCGCCCACCGGCAGCGGCCGAATCACGGCAGCGCCGGAAGCGGCAGGAACGAGGTGCCCAATGACCGCCGCCGTCCAGACGCCGCCGCACCCCGAAGCCGCCGACCGCGCAAGAGCGCTGCTGCCCTACGAACCGCAGTCCGCCGGCTCGGCCCGCCGCCTGCTGCGCACCACCCTCCGGGGATGGGAGCTGGACGACCTGGTCGAAGGCGGCGAACTCATCGTCAGCGAGCTGGTCGGCAACGCCGCGAAGACCGGCTGCCGCCTGACGATGACCGTCACCGTCGAGCGCATCACCGACCGGTGCGTGCGGATCAGCGTCCGCGACGGCTCCCGCCTCCTGCCGTGCCTGATCGACGCAGGTCCTGCCGCCGAGTCCGGCCGCGGCATGGCCTTGGTCCACCACCTCACCGGCGGCCACTGGGGCGCCACTCCCGAGCCCTACGGCAAGACGGTTCACGCCGACCTGCGAACCCGTCCCACAGCAGTCGGCTGACGTCCCGTTGCCCCGACCGGCCGCCGCTCGTTGAACCGGCCGAGCGCCCCGACCAGGGCGTGCGGCTGCGCCTGCTCCATACTGCCCGGCACGTACACCCCCACGGCCCGGGCGGCGCACGGTGAAGCCCTCGGGCGGCCGGGGCCCGTAGACAGACCGGCCGCCCGAAATCCCCTCACGCCGACCGCCGGCTCGCGCCAGAATCGCTGCACAGTCGGAACAGCGAGGACGGGCACGGCATGGACGAGTTGAGGTTCGACGGGGGCATCGCCAAGCCTGCAAGGGCCACCGGCGGTCGCCGTGGCCGGCCCCGCCACCGGCTCCACTTCCCCGCACCACGTGGTGTCAGCCCGCGCTGTTCCAGATCCGGCGCGACTTCATCCGATGGCTGCCCGAGCAGCATGACGCGCGACAGCACAACCCCTGGCTGGCCTGGGCCCGGCATACCCCCAGGCCGCGGAATACGCCATACCTCAACATGCGAGCCCACCAGTCCCGCAGGCCTACCTGCGCTACAGGTTCCCCTGGACTCCCTCCTCGTCGTCGGCATCATCGGAACCGTCGATCGCGTCTGTAGCCACGTCGACTGTGAGTGAGCGCAGCATGTCGGTACGTGGGTGGTGGCGCGTCTTCCATCGCTCATGGTCAAGTTCGAGTCTGCGAATGGCCACCTCGCGGCGGTCAGCGGAGTCCTGGGGAAGCAGCAGTGCCCGGCCGCGGCACAGGAGGAAGGATCCCCAGCCGATGGCCTGCACCAGAACCACAACGGCCACGACCGGTACAGGAACGGAGTGGAGCAGCTCCATCGGGCTGCCGGAGAGTGTCACAGCTGCCTCCTCGGCCGCCGGGGCACCCACAGACCGGCCTCACCCTGAACAGAGTGCTCCTGCAGCGCCCTGGTGTTGCAGGTATTACCCAAACGCCGCAGCTTGCGCCGCACCCGCTCGCCGAAAGCAGCCGGGTCATCCGCGCCTGCTATCTGTGCGGCTTCCTCCCATGTGGTCGCACCCATATACGCCCACGCCTTGACGACCGCACGCTCGGCCGGGGTCAGCCTCTCGAGCACCGCGGTCACGCGGGGGTCGTCGGGCTCCTGCCCCAGCAGGATTTCTTCCGGTCCGCATCGGTCAGTGATCAGGTCACGTAGCGCCAGCCCGTCGCTCACCGGCCTGTCCAGGAGATGGAGCCGACCGCCGTTCACTTTGCGTTGCCACAGCGGCTGGAGCTCCTGGTGGACCATGCGGCTCTCCTTGTCCAACACCGTCACGACGATCGTGTCCCCGGCCCCGTCCATGAACATGGGAACGACGCCCCAGTCTTCAACGCAACTGATCATGGATTCGGGACTAAGGAGCTCGAGGGGCCAGCCCCACGGAGGGCACTCAGGACGACGGATGCCGACGGAGTGCAGCCAGTTCCCCATGAGTGCTGTAGAGACCGCCTCGCGCCACTCTTCGGCTTTCCGAATCCGCAGCCAGGTCCGCGAGAACTCGTCGACCGCCTGGTGCCTGCCCTCGACTGCTGCGGCCCGAGCGTCCACGGCCGCGTGCAGCGCGAGCTTCATCAGGTCTCGTAGCGGCGGTATCTGGACCGAATATGTCTTGGTGGGCCAGAGGGGCCCGGCTATCGCGCAACGTCGCCTTAGCTTTTTGCACCGACCGGCGGTGAGGTAGGGGTCGCAGCGTGTCTGCTGCCCAGACCGTTCGAGGTCGCGCCACAACGGTTGATGCTGCGGCGTTGGAGGTGCCGGGATTACCCGAGTTGGACTGTTCAGGATGATCCTCTGCAGGACACCCAAGAAGCGGTCGGACAACGCTGGCTGCGCGGGGCCGTGGCCGCGGGGGAAGAGAGGAGTGGCCGGTTTCTCGGAGCGCTCCTGCTGAGCTGGCCCGAACACCAAGGCGGACGGAGGGGGTACGGCAGGGTGGGCGGTCATCCGAACGTGCTCCTTGCGAGTAGTAACGAAGCTCTACTCCCGGGCCTGGCAGCGCACCGAACCGGCAAGGATTCCCGCGATAGTTTTGTGACCTATGTCACATTGGATAGCCTTCATCGCCGGGCCCCGGTTTCCGCAGCAGGTTCTTGAGACTGCCCAACGGCACCACACGATCGTCAACCCGTATACCGCCACGTAGCAGGCGGTTCGCGATCGGTACGGAGGCCGGCCCGGTGCGGGCCGGCCTTCTCGGCTTCAGCGCCGGGTGCCGAGGTACTGCTGGCGTGCGGCGACGAGGGAGCGCTGGCGGTTGCGGACGGTCTCCTCGTCGTCGAGCCACAGTGTCGTGGACAGTTGGGGCAGCGGCTGGCCGGCCATGTAGTGGGCGATGTCCAGGCTGGCGACGTGGGCATGCAGCACGGTGGCGCGCGGGGGAGGAGAGCGCCTCAGCCCGGCGGCATCATCGCGGCGGCCTCGACGAAGTGCTGGAATGCCGGTGTGACCTCTGGCCACCGGCGGATGGCTACGCCCTGGACGAGGAACTCCTGAGGGGACTGGGTGATGGTGATTCCCGGTGCCACTGGGTGGACGAAGACCTGCCGATCGACCGGGATGATCATTTCGAAGCGTCCCTGCCCCGACGGCGTGTCAACGATCATCGCCAGCCGCTCGGAGGTCACCAACCGTCCGCCGGTGGCCAGCCCCCAAGCGGTATTCGCCACCAGGGAGTACAGCAGGGCGACGTGGTTTTCGCGTGCCTGATCCCGCATGGCCTTGACCAGGGCGGTGCCCACACCCTGCCGGCGGTGCCGAGGGTCCACCGCGCACTTGTCCAGGACGGGGACCAGGTCCGCCAGAGCCTTCACCATGGCCATGGTGAAGGTGCCAGGTTGCGAGGCAGCCATGGACAGAGCCCAGGAGACCTGAGGCTCCATGTCTGCGGCGCCGATCACCGTGCCGTTCTTCTCCGCGACCAGGTAGCGCAAGCCGGTGGCGGCCGTGAAGGCGTCGACCGCGCCACTGTTGATCATGTCGGTCAGGCCCTGCCAGCCGGAAGGCTGCTCGTCATCCGTCATTGTGGACAGCAGCCTGTAGACATCCGCACCCTGGCCGGGCCTCGGCTGCGTGATCCGGAAGCGCGGCTTGTTGGCCTTGGTTCGCCCCACCCTGTCCTCCTCCGTCTGATCAGAGTCTGCCGGTTGCCGCGCCCGGCCGTCCTCGATTCGAGCCGCAGCGCTATCAGGTCGATCCTTCCGGCTTCGAGGTGCGCCCCCAGCGGGACTCTCTCTCGGCGTGGAACCCTTCGACAGCCGCGCGAATCCGAGGATCTTCAGCGATGTCCGAAGGGAATCGTGTGGATCGCGTCATGTTCGCTGCAACGAGCTGCTCGACTGTCAGCCTCAGGCACCTCGTCAAGTCGGTGCCGTCGAGGTGAGCCTTCTCCAGGTTGGCCTCCTCGAAGGCCGCCCCCGCAAGGATGGCACGGACCGCTGGTACCGAAGAGGTTGGCCCTCAAGAAGAAGGCGTCGGTGCAGTCGGCACCGTCGAAGCTGGCGAGCGTGAGGTCGGAAAACGACAGACCGGCTCGTGTGAGATTGGCCTTGTCGAACGAGGCGCCGTGGAGTTGGGCGTAGTCGATCGATGCCAGGGACAGATTGGCAGAGGTCAACCGAGCGGCGGTGAGGTCTGCCCCGTCGAGGTTGGCGCCCTTGAGCCATGCGCCTTCAAGGTTGACTCCCCGAAGGTCGAGTCCTCGCAGGTCAGCCGCACCAGGCACCTCGTTCTCCATGTCCACCGAAATTTGACGCGGTCGGCGAGCAAGAGAAGGCTGGGTCATCAAGGTCAGTGCGGCCTGAACGTCCGATGCTGGCGGCTCCACAGGAAGCGGGGCACCCGCCTCAGCGGAGGTTTCCTCTGGCTCCGAGGCGCCGCCAGTTGCCGGAGCGGCCGCTCGCGGAGCATGGCGGCGAACGAACGCGTGGAGGATCTGGACGATGTGGTGAGCCTGGTCCGGCGCGTCCTGAGCGACCTGCTCCAATGCCAGCACGCCGCCCAGGCGCACATACTCCTCGCTTGATCCCAGCCGTTCCAGAGCCTTGACCAGCCGGTCTGTCATCTGGCCACGCCTGGAGAGACGGTAGTTGCGTGAGGTGTAGGCCAGTGCGATCACTCCACCGATCGCAGCGGTGGCCTGTACTACGAAGAGCCGGAACTGGCCTTCAGCCTGAGCCCGCAAGTCGGCGGGCGAGCTGTCCCAGCCCGGTCGGGCCATGGGCACCATCATCCGCCACAAGGTGCCGCCCCAGTGCCACGTGGCTGCGGCAGCAAAGAGAACGCCCCCCGTCACAACCAGCGACGGAAGATGCCTACGTGCGCGTCTAACTCTCGGCAGAGCCGAATACCACCAGTCTTCGATCAACAAGCGGATAAGTCCGCGGAGAGTCTCGCGACCGCGGAGATACGTTCGTGTAGGCGCAGGGCTGCGGGGAGTCATGCCGCCAATGAGAGCGTGAACAGCTATGGTGATGCGGGGGCTTGAGTAGATTCTGAGCCAGCATTCCGGGTGCACCGACCGCCACCGACTCAACCGCGGCGGAGACCGCCAGGCCAACCGCGTGCTGCACACAATCGTGCTGGTCCGCATGCGCCACGACCCGCGCACCCGCGACTACGTCGCACCTTCGAAGGACACAAGACGAAGGGCATCTTCAGATGCCTCAAGCGCTTCGTCGCGTGCGAGGTCTACCACCACCCTCCCCCGCATTCAGCGGCGCACCCCTCGCCCGCGGTGGCGCCGCAGGCGACACCCCTCAGGCCACCCGCCAAGGGGCCGCCAGGCCCCGCTCCCCTGCCGAAGGCCCGCTCCGCGGCCGCTCCAAGCGGCTCACCGACGCGCTGCTCGCCGACATCCGGGAGGGCCGGCTGCGCCCCGGAGACGCCGTGCCGCCGGTTCGGGAGCTGGCCCGCGTGTACGGCACCACCTCCGCCACCGTTCGGCGTCATCGCCGAGCTCAAGCGCCAGGGCGCGCTGACCGGCGTATCCAGCAGCCGAACCCGCGTCGCCGATGGTCCGGCGTCCCCCGCGACCACCGATCCCACCGAGTACGCCGGCGTCCTCCGGACACCGCTGAACAGCGCGCCGAACTGATCCGCCTCCTCACCGACATCGCATCAGAGAGGCCTGCAGCCTCAACTGCGGTGGAAGCCGCGGAGAACCTGAGAGAGGCCGCTCGCACCCGCTCGCCACCACGCCGCGCTCGCTGTCGCCGTTCCGCTGCACACCGCCCGCCAGCCACAGTCGACCCCCGCCCGCGGTGCTGCCTGACCAGGACGGAGGGACTCTCCATGTCTGCATGAGGTTCGATTGCCGGATGACCCCCGCGCGTGCGGGAGGAGGCGGCCATTCGTCGCGCTGCCCGTTCGCGCACTGGATGACACCGCTGGCACGGGGCGGAGCGGTGTGCAACTCGGCCTACTCCCGCAACACCCGGCTGACCCCCGCGCGCGGGTAGGGGACGTCCACGACCCCGAGCACTGACATTGTGGGGTCGTACATACCGTCTGTTATGCCTAATACCTCCAGTGGCTGCCTACCCGGTTCCGGGCATACAGCCGCGTCTTCAAGCCAAGAGCTCCCATGGCATTTGCTGATCAAGGACTCGCGCTCATCCTGGCTTCATCGTCGGGGAAGTCGCCACCTGAGAGGAAAACTCGCAATGAAGCGTGCAATGGAGCGTCTGGCGGGAGCTGTTGCGCTCACCTTCGCCTCGGTTGTCACCATGACTGCTACTGCTCTTCCGGCCCACGCCGCCGACACCTATATCTGCGGCGATTCTGTGCCGCTCACCACTGGGGCGAGGGTCGCGGTGTGTCTTCACTTTGGTGGCAGTCCGGGATGGTCACAGCCCTTCATTCAGATCACTGGCGGGGGAACCATCCTGAATGATTCAACTGACATGTGGCTTAACAGCGGAGACGGCCACTACAACGACCATTCGTATCCGGCGCCCGGATACTACGGCGAAGGCAAAATCTGGGGGAAGTCTACCAACTGGCGGATCGGCTGCTACGTCCAGGCCCAGGCGTATATCGGCGTCCCTGGAGCTGTGTACCGAGTGTATTCACCGACCATGAACGTTTGCTGACCGACAGGCTTCGTACTTGACGGGGCTGCGGGCACAGGCAGGCCGTCTCCTTCGGGAGGCGGCCTGCTTCACGTACGTGTGACGTGACCCTGGGATCACGTCACACGTAGGTGGAGACGGGTTGCACCGCCCGGTGGGTGGCTTCGTTGATGTCTGGGGACAGCGTTTGTCGACGGCTTCCGGAGGAAGTTAGTGATCAACGAGCTCGGAGATGTCGAGGAGAAATGACGGCACTGCCGTGTCCGCGAAGCGGGATGTCGGCGCAACAGGTCAGCGTGTCCCACCGGGTACAACCGAACGTGCACAGGTGCAAGGCGACGCTCAGGGATGGATCTCGGTTGTCCCGCATATCGAGCGTCTGCGATCGGCGCCATGCCCCGTGGCACGACAGCTCGTTCGCCCGTGAGATGGTTGCTGTCATGACTGTTGGCGCGCCGGGCAGCGAGGTTCTACTCGAGACGAGTCGGCTGCTGCTCAGACCTTGGCGGGTAGACGAGGCTGTCGTCCAGCGTGAACTGTGGACTGAACGTGATCCACGGGTGCCGCCGCACCGCCGAATCGACGCGGACGGACACCCCACGGTCGCGGAGCTCGAGGACTCGATCCGCACCAACAAGGTGTGGTCGACCGGGTTGCTGGCGGTCGAACGGAAGGCGTCTCGTGACGTCATCGGCTATTGCGGGCTGGTCGACAGCGGGCGAGGAGCGGTAGGGGAACCGGAACTGGCATTCGAGCTGCTACGCCGAATTTGGCGTCAGGGATACGCGACCGAGGCCTCGTTGGCGGTTCTGGAATGGGCGCGATCGTCTGGGTGCGAACGTCTGTGGGCCACCGTCTGGGACTGGAACACCGCTTCTCGCAGAGTGCTGGCCAAGGTCGGGTTCACCGAGACCGATCGGAAGGAAGTGGACGCGGTACACGGGACCACCTTGTTCACCACGATACGGCTCTGACACACCCCGACGTTTGACCTTGCGGACGGATCCGTGCAGTACCGCCTGGCGACAGGTGTCCCTATTCGCGTCGGCAGGCAGAAGCGGATGCGGCACACACTCCAGGCCAGGGCGCTGGGGACGGAACATCACGGTGCCCAGCCGGGCCGTTCTCATGGGTCTCGCCGAGCCCTGTGATCGGATCGCGGTCGGCTGAAGCGTTGCACCTGTCTCCGCCCGTCTCATCGTCAATCCGCACGACGCTGTGCACATCAGCTGTACTCGGGGGTGCACGTTGACTCGCGCGCCGACACGGGACGGCCAGCCGCCCGCCGGGGCGGCTGGCCGTCGAGGCAGGTAGCGGCAGGGGACAGCCAGCCTTGACGGGCTCCTCAGCACGTGCTCGTGCGCTCGCGAGGCGGTAGGAGTCGGTGCCGGTCTCGATGATGGTGCCGTTGAACGTCAGCCGGTCGACGATGGCCGCACACAGCCGCGGATCCGTGAACGTCTTCGTCCAGCCGCCGAACGACTCATTCGAGGCGATTGCGACGCTGTTCTTCTCCTCGCGTTCGGTCAGGACCTGGAAGAGAAGCTCGGCGCCGTGGCGGTCGAGTTCCATGTAGCCGAGTTCGTCGATGCAGAGGAGATCGACGCGACCGTAGCGGGCGATGGTCTTGTTCAGCTGCTTCTCGTCCGCGGCCTCGACCAGCTCGTTCACCAGCTTCGTCGCGAGCGTGTAGCGGACGCGGTAGCCCTTCATCGCGGCCTCGGTGCCCAGCGCGATGAGCATGTGGGACTTGCCAGTGCCGGAGTCGCCGATCAGGCAGAGCGGCTGGCTCTTCTTGATCCACTCGCAGCTGGCGAGGGTGTGGATGGTGGCCGGGTCGATGTTCGGGTTGGCGTCGAAGTCGAAGGACCGCAGGGACTTCTCCCGGGGGAAGCCGGCTGCCTTGATCCGCCTCTCCGACCTGCGGCGGGCCCGGTCGTCGCATTCGGCCATCAGCAGTTCGGCGAGGAAGCCGCGGTAGGTCATCTGGTCCTTGATCGCCCGGTCGGCGATGTCGGAGAACTCGTTGCGGATCGACGGCAGCCGCAGCAGGCGGCAGGCGGAGTCGATCGCGGCGTCGGCGGCCTGCTCGGTCAAGCCTCGCTGTCGGGGCATGGTCACTGCGCTTCTCCCTCACGGTGATCGCTGCCGCTGGTGCGGCGGCGTCGGAGCAACTGGTCGTAGTGAGACACCGAGGGCAGCGGCCTGGTGTCCGGGGGAAGATGCGCGAGGCGCCACTCGTGCAGGGACGTCACCGTTGCCGAGGGCTGGCCGAGCTTCCGGGCGTCCGGTGCGGGCTCGGTCTCGGCCTGGGCGGCCTTGCGTGCCTCCAGCGCGACCGCATCCGCGGTCATGGCCCCGGCCCGCAGCGCTGCGGCCAGGCCCGCGACGACGTGCTCGTGCTGCATGTGGCGTCCGAGCAGCAGCACCTCGATGAGCGCGCGGGTGCCGTCCCGCTCACCGCGGATCTTCATCGCTTGGGTCCACCAGGCGTCGTGCACCGGGGTGAACTTGCCGGCCGAGCGGGCCTGTTCGAGAGCGGTCGAGCCGGGGAAGGCGCCCGGTTTGCGGACCAGGACCTCCAGGTAGTGGTCCAGGTCCAGGCGGACGGCTCCCTTGGCGATCAGCCTCTCGTGCCGGGCCACTTCCACGTTCTGGTCGTAAACCACCAGGTGAGAGGCGTGAAGGATGACCCGCACGCGCTTGCCGATCAGCCGGATGGGGACCGAGTAGCGGTTCGTGCGGACCGGGATCTGGCCGTAGCGGTCGACCCGGGGAGTGAACAGCCGGCCGGTCTCGAACGGCTCCTCCGGCAATGGCATCAGCAGTGGTCGTTCGAGCGCGAAGTCCTCGGCGATGGTCCTGGACCTGGAGCCGATTCTGCGGGCGTCGTCCTGCCGGTCCCATTGCTCGACCATCTCGTTCAGCTCGGCGAGCGAGGAGACCTCGGGGACCGGGACGAAGTGGTTGCGGCGGAAGTAGCCGATCTGACCCTCGACGCCGCCCTTCTCATGGGCGCCCTCGATGCCCGGGCGGCAGTAGAAGCTCTCGATGCTGTAGTGCGATTTGAACGCGATCCACCGGTCCGCTTCCACCCTCGCCCGGCTCAGCCCGAGCACGCGGGCGACGGCGGCCTTGAGGTTGTCGTAGCGAACCTTGCTCCGTGGGACCCCACCCAGCGTCCGCAGCGCGTGGACGTGGCCTTCGAAGAACGCCTCCTGGCCGCAGGAGGCGAAGACACGGTGAACGGCCTTGCCGGAATACGACAGGCGGAAGGAGAACAGGTAGCAGGTCACCAGCTCGCCGGCGAGGCGGATCGTGACGTCGCCGAAGTCGACCTCCGCCTCGTGACCGGGCTGGTGGGTCTGGGGGACGAACGCCTCCAGCGGGGCCTTGCCCGACTCGGCCAGGATCTCGGGCTTCCGGGCCGCGACGTAGTAGCGGACCATCCCGTAGGAGACGTCGGCGCCGTGTTCCTCGACCAGCCGGCGGAAGATTCGCGTGATCGTGTGGCGCTGTTTGCGCGGCGCGTCCAGGTCCGCCTGCAGGATCTCGTCGATCACCGGCTTGTAGCGGTCCAGTCCGGTCGCCCGCGGCGGCAGCTTCTTGCGTGGCTCCGGCCAGGACGAGTCCAGCGCCTTCCGCACCGTCCGCCATGTCACGCCGTGCTTGCGCTCAAGCTCCCGCATCGACATGCCGCCACGGTGGTCACGCCGGATCGCCGCGTACAGCTCGACCTTCGACATCCGCGGCATGACCAGTACCTTTCACCAGGAGCATCCCGATGCTGCCCTGGCAAGAACTCTGGTGCCTCCCAAACTCGTCGATATCACCCATCCGTGGATCCGGGCGCCTCCCAAACCCATCGACAAGCGACGTCGCTACTGCTCGATAGAGCCACGGCTGGCGGATCGAACACGACTACCGCGAGCTGAAGACCCGCCTGGGCCTGGACCACTTCGAGGGCCGTTCCTACATCGGCTGGCACCGCCACGTCACCCTCGTCAGCGCCGCCCACCTGTTCCTCACCGAACAGCGCGCCCTCCCAAAAGCCCTGGCCAGGGCCTGACCTTCAACCAGGCCCTGGACCTCCTCCAACACCTCATCGCCACCTGGACCGGAACCTGCCCAACATGCCGACAACCCATCCCATGGCAGCCCTACGACACCACCTACTGAGGTTTTCGTTCTGTTGTCGGTGGTGACAGGTAGTGATCCCTGCGGTATGCCAATGGTGTGCGGTATGCGCAGGGTGGGGGCCTGACCGA
>NZ_JBEOUW010000085.1:13561-15145 GCF_040303045.1 Kitasatospora sp. NPDC096140 | reverse complement strand
GGGACCTCGGTCCAGTTCGACCAGGTACCGGTGGTGTAGTCGGCGTCCTTGGCGAAGACCTGGCCGCTCGCGCCGAGCGCGAAGACGTGCACCTTGTTGCCGTCCGCCACGCTGGTCAGCGCCTTCAGGCCGCTGCCGTCCAGGCGGCCCCAGCTGCCGGTCCAACCGCTCCCGGAGGCCGCGTAATCACCCTCCGTCCCGTACAGTGCGCCGTCCGAACCGACGATCTGCAGGTGGACGGTCGTCCCGGTGACCGCGGCGGCGAGCGAGGTCGCTCCGGCGGCACCCCCGGGGACCTCGGTCCAGTTCGACCAGGTACCGGTGGTGTAGTCGGCGTCCTTGCCGAAGACCTGGCCGCCCGCGCCGAGCGCGAAGACGTGCACCACGTTGTTGACCGTCACGCTGGTGACCGCCTTCAGCGCGCTGCCGTCCAGCCGCGCCCACTGGTTGGTCCAGCCGCCGCCGTAGTTGCCGTCGGTGTTGTAGAGGGCGCCGTCCGAGCCGATCAGGTTGAGACGCGCGGTGGTACCGGTCGCGGACGCCGTGATCGCCGCGTTCACGTCCCAGGAGCCGGTCGGGACGTCGTCGACGACCTTGTTGTAGCGGTAGGCCTGGTAGTCGCCGTTCGGGTGGCTGTCGAAGTACGCCGCGTTGATCGAGATGCCCGTGCGGTGCTTCACCGGCGTCGAGCCGAAGGAGTAGTAGGAGAAGGTGGTGTGGGCCGCGTCGTCCCACTTCTCGAACAGGATCACGTGGTCGTACTTGCTGTCGAGGATGTCGCCGGGCTTGAGGTCGCTGCGCTGGATCTGGGTGGTGTAGGCGGGGTTGGAGAGCCCCAGGGTGTTGGGGCCGTCGGCGAGGTGCCAGGCCATGTCGACGTAGCCGCCGCAGTCGGTGCGGTACATGCGGCCGCTGGAGTCCGCGTAGTAGCCGCCCTGGTCGTAGGTGATCGCCTTGCCGTACCAGTACTGGGCCCGCTGGAGGATCTCCGAGCGGGTGATCTGGCCGCCCACCGAGGAGGCGGCCTGGGCGGTGGTCGCGGTGGAGAGCGTGACGGCGGTCATGGCCACGGTCCCGGAGAGGGTGAGGGCTGCGGTCAGGGCGAGCTGGGTGAGCTTTGAGGCGGTGGAACGCATGGCGGAACTCCTTGTGGTGGTGGATCGACGATGGGTGCCCCGAGTGGCGGACGATGTCGCCGGCCTGGGCTGCGGCGGACGATGTCGCCGGCCTGGGCTGCGGCGGGCGATGGCTGTCTGCCGGACGGCGGCGCGGGCGCAGCGCGGGGCGCAGGGCGCGGTCGGTGAGGCGGTTGGGCAGGTTGCGGGGCGGGTTGTGGGTGCGGGGAGGCGGCGGATGTCATGTGGGCCGGGCTCGCCTGGAGGTGATGCTGTGTCAGGCGCGGGCTCCGCCGGGGACGGGGATCCAGGTGGACCAGGTGCCGGTGTTGTAGTCGGCGTCGCGGGTGTAGACGCCGCCGTCCGCGGCGACGGCGAAGACGTGGTTGACGTTGCCGATGGCCACGGCGCTGATGGACTTCAGATTCGAGCTGTCCACCTTGGTCCAGGCCGACCAGGTGCCGGTTAC
>NZ_JBEOUW010000085.1:5360-13465 GCF_040303045.1 Kitasatospora sp. NPDC096140 | reverse complement strand
GCCGTCGTTGCTCCACAGGGAGCCGTCGGAGCCGATGATCCCCAGATGCACGGTGTTGCCGGTGGCGGCGGCGGTGACGGCCTTGGCGCCGCCGGCCCCGCCGGGGACGGGGATCCAGCTGGACCAGGTGCCCGTGTCGTAGTCGGCGTCGCGGGTGTAGACGCCACCGTCCGCGGCCACGGCGAAGACGTGGTTGACGTTGCCGATGGCCACGGCGCTGATGGACTTCAGATTCGAGCTGTCCACCTTGGTCCAGGCCGACCAGGTGCCGGTCGTGTAGTTGCCGTCGTTGCTCCACAGGGAGCCGTCGGAGCCGATGATCCCCAGATGCACGGTGTTGCCGGTGGCGGCGGCGGTGACGGCCTTGGCGCCGCCGGCTCCGCCGGGGACGGGGATCCAGCTGGACCAGGTGCCGGTGTTGTAGTCGGCGTCGCGGGTGTAGACGCCACCGTCCGCGGCGACGGCGAAGACGTGGTTGACGTTGCCGATGGCCACGGCGCTGATGGATTGGAGGGTGGCGTTGTCCATGCGGGTCCAGGCCGACCAGGTGCCGGTCGTGTAGTTGCCGTCGTTGGTGTACTGCGAGCCGTTCGAGCCGATCAGCTGCAGGCGAACGGTGTTTCCGGTCGCCGCGGCCGAGAGCCCACCGCCGGCGAAGGTCGATGGCGTCGAGGGGTACGGGTCGGCGTGGTCGGTGCTGAGGCCTGTGCCGGGTGCGCAGCTCCAGGCGCCGGCGCCTTGGTCGGCGAGGATCTTCTCGGCTGTCAGGATCTGCTGCTGCTTGGTGGCGAGGTCGGGGCGGGCGGCGTAGGCGGTGCCGCCGTAGTACCGCCAGTTCTGCATGGTGATCTGCAGGCCGCCGTACAAGCTGTTGCCGGTGTTGATCGACCAGTTGCCGCCGCTTTCGCACTGGGCGACCTTGTCCCAGGTGCTCACGGAGGCCGCGTGAGCGAGGCTGTGGGGAAGAGCCGCAAGGAGGGCTGTTCCGATGGCGAGGGCAGTGGTGGCGCGGGCGGTGCGACGGGACTGTCGGCGGGTGGACATGCCTGGTTGGCTTCCTCTCGTTTGTGTCCGGGTGTGGGCGGCGCCGGCGGCCGGGGATGAGGGTGGAGACTGCGCTTCCGTGGGCGGAGCCGATGACAGCGCGGTGGTGGCGGCTGCCGGAGCGGCGGCACCGGCCGGGGCGACGCGGACGGCTCTCGGGTTGCGGGAAGGAGGCATGACAGAGGGGTCCTCGTGACGGGTTCGGAGGGTGGAATTGGCATGCCGGGAACCCCTGGCGGTCGGGTGGGCGCAGGCCGGACGGCCGACCGGTGGAAGAGCCTGGAGTGTCGGACGCGCAATCAGGTCTGTCGGCGGGTCAGGTGTCACAGGAAGGTGTGGTTGCCGGCGTCGGCATGGCACGGTTGCGGTCGGGCTGTGCCGGACCGGCGGATCCGACTTCCGAGCCGGCTTCCCGGCTCCCCGGCTCCCCGGATCCGGCTCCGGCTCCGGCTCCGGCTCCGGCTCCGGCTCCGGCTCCGGCTCCGGCTCCGGCGACTACGATCGTTTCGCGGGCGGCGACAGGGCAGCAGGGCTCGCCGCGAGGATCAGTGGTGGTCCAACGCGAAGCCGTGGTGGGAGAACGACCTGTGGAGCCGCTCCAGTAGGGCTTTCACCCGGTCCTGCGCGGTTCGGCCGGGGTCGGACCGGATGAAGAAGTAGAGGTCCAGGCCGTGTGCAGCGGGACGGACGGTGAGGTGTTCGATACCTTCGGACGGTCTGGCGTGGGCCCAGATCAGGTCTTCGACGAGCGGGCCGGCCGAGTCCGGCGGGGTGGAGGCGGTCATGGTGCCCAGGTGGGCAAGGACGACCAGCATGATGGCTAGTCCCAACCGATGACCTGGGCGGACGTCGTGAGCGGGGCCGTGCCGGCCGCGGTCGCGGCGGAGGCGGTCGGCGCGGCGGCGAGCGGGAGAGCGGCGGCGAGCGGGAGAGCGGCGGCGACGGCGGCGGCGGCGATGGTCAAAGCGATGCGGAGCATGGTTGTCCCCTCAGGTGGTCGGGCCGGTACGGCCCGTGTCGTCCCGCGGTCTGGGGAGCTGTGCTCCCGTCTGCCCCGGTGATCACCATCCTGCTGGCCGGGCGGGCCCGGGGGAACAGGTTCGGGGTGTCACCAATGGGACGGGCCGGATGGTGACACCAGCTCACATGTGGCGATTATGATCGTCATCGTGGCGTGTTCGCCGGCGTAGAGCGCGAGTGGGGGAGCCAGGCAGTGCTGGATGTCTTGGGGCTGGACAGACATACGGAAGGCGTCTACCGGGAGATGCTCGACGGGGCCTGCGGCGGCGTCGCCGAGCTCGCCACACGGGTGGGAGCGGCGCAGTCGCAGGTACGAGAGGCACTCGACCGGCTCGTCGACCTGGGCCTGCTGACCCCGTCGCGGGAGTCCGTCGGGGGCCTGCGCGCCGTCAGTCCGGAAGTAGGGCTGGCGCATCTGCTGCACCGCCAGGAGGAGGAGCTGGCCCGGCGCCAGCACGAACTGGCGGCCGGGAAGGCAGCCGCGGCACGGGCCATCGCCGCGTACTCCTCGCTGCGCCCCGACACCGAGAGGGACGGCAACGAGCGTCTTCTGGGCCTCGACGCGATACAGGCCCGCCTGGAGATCCTCACCCGGGGGCTCAGCTCGGAGTGCCTGTCCATCATCCCGGGCGGAGCCCAGTCCGAGGCGAGCCTGGAGGCGTCGCGCCCGCTGGACGAGCTGGCGCTGAGCCGGGGTGTGCGGATGCGCGCCGTCTACCAGGAGAGCGTCCGCAACGACCCCGCCACGCTCGCCTACGCGCAGTGGACCACCGAGCGCGGCGGAGAGGTCCGTACCAGCCCGGTCCTGCCCGCCCGTGTCCTGATCTTCGACCGGACCACGGCCCTCGTCCCGATCGACCCGGACAGCTCCCGGCTGGGCGCCCTGTGCACCACCTCCACCGGGATCGTGGCCACGCTCGTCGCCCTGTTCGAGCAGACCTGGGACTCGGCCGTCCCCCTGGGCGCGAGTCGAGGCCACGCACCCCAGGACGGCATCAGCGAGGGTGAGCGGGAGCTACTGAGGCTGCTGGCCTCCGGCATGACCGACGAAGCCGCCGGCAAGCGCCTGGGCGTCTCCATGCGCACCGTGCGCCGCCAGATGGCGGCGCTGATGGAGCGTCTCCAGGCGACCAGCAGGTTCGAGGCCGGGCTGAAGGCCGCCCACCGAGGCTGGCTGTGACAGGGCCTCACCCCACCGCGGCCGGCTCTCCCCCGGCGCTCGGGTGCTGCCGGGGCCGGTCGTCCGCCGGGTCCGCGTCGATG
The DNA here is from genome assembly GCF_040303045.1 of Kitasatospora sp. NPDC096140. Taxonomy (NCBI): domain Bacteria; kingdom Bacillati; phylum Actinomycetota; class Actinomycetes; order Kitasatosporales; family Streptomycetaceae; genus Kitasatospora; species Kitasatospora sp. NPDC096140. Next base: position 10,138 of record NZ_JBEOUW010000085.1, on the reverse strand, counting down.
CTCCGGTAGGCAGCGGCGACGGCGAGCGCCCGGGCGACCTCCTCGCGAGGCGTCCGGCCACCGGTGTCGGCCGGGATCTGCGGCGCCACCGGGGCGGGCAGGCCGCCGGTCCGGTTCCTCAGCGCGACACGCAGCCAGCGGGCCTCGACACGCACCGGATCCCCGTCCACGTATCACCGGTGAGGAGTGGGGCCGAGACACGCGCTACTCCTTCGAGTCGTACTCGAATGCCGAGGGCTGGGCTGGCTGAGACGAAGCGCGGAGGTGCGCCCCTCACGCACCTACCTCGGCGGGCAGACCTCACTCCGGACCTGCTGATACCCGCGGACAGCTGACCAGCCGCCCACCTGGTGCGAGCCGTGCCGCGGGTGGGCCGCGCGACACCAACGGGTCAGAATCGGCGGTTGAGCACCAGGGCAAGGAGGGTTCGGGCTTCGGCAGGTGGGGTTGGGGGCGGTGAGCGCCAGCGTGGTGATGCTGAGGAGGTATCCGGTGGCGGAGGTGGCCGGGGCGAGGGCGGCAGGGTCGTAGGCGGTGTTCACGGGCTTCTCCGTTCGGTGGGGCCCGCCCGCATGGGCGGGCGGGGCAGGTCAGTGGGTCAACGGGTGGCGGAGGCGAGTTCCTGGAGCCGGTCGGCGATGGCGTCGGTGGGCAGGCTCAGGGGTGTTCCGGGCTTCGTTGTCCGGCAAGACCTCGTCGCCGTCTGCGACCCGGACAGCTGAACAACCACCAGCCCGCACGTCAGTGAGCAGCCACCGTCCCTGCCGGCCTTCGCCGTGACTGACAGCAATACAACGGCACTGAGGGCCTACGGCCCGAGAACGGCGGCGCGGCCGGCCGGGACGAGCGGGCGCCGGACAGGGCGAAGACCGCGGCGCGGCAGGGCACGGGGACTCGGGCGTTTGAGGTGGTCGCTCACCGAACGATCGGAGCCCGGTTTCGGCCGGCAGGGGTGGGCCGATTCAGAGCCAGCCGCGCCAGGCTGCCTTGAGTCCTGCCTCGAAGCGGCTGGTCGCCTGCAGGCGTTCCATCAGGGTCGCCATCTGTCGTCGGACCGTCCGCATCGACACACCGAGGCGCTTGCTGGCAGCCTCGTCCGTCATCCCGGAGGCCAGCAGTCTCAGCAGTTCCTGTTCCCCCGGGCTGACCCCGTCCTCCGGCGCCTGACCGCGGGTGGTGCCGAGCGGGACGGCCGCTTCCCAGGTCTGCTCGAACAGGGCGATGAGAGCGGCCACGATGCCCGGCGAGGTGGTACAGACCGCGCCCAGGCGGGAGTTGTCCGGGTCGATCGGGACGATGGCTGTGCTCCGGTCGAAGACGAGGAGGCGGGCCGGGAGGACGGAGCTGGTGCGAACCTCGCCGCCACGCTCGGTGGTCCACTGGGCGTACGCGACCGTCGCGGGGTCGTTACGGACGCTGTCCTGATAGACGGCGCGCATCCGCACCTGCCGGTTCAAGGCCTGCTCGTCCAGCGGACGGGAGGCCTCCAGACTCGCCTCGGACTGGGCGCCCCCCGGAATGATCGACAGGCATTCCTCCCGGAGGCCCTGGGTGAGGACCTCCAGACGGGCCTGGATGGCGTCCAGACCGACGAGGCGTTCGTTACTGTCCTGTTCGGTGTCGGGGCGCAGGGTCGCGTACTCGGCGAGGGCGCGTGCCGCGGCCGCCTTGCCGACCGCGAGGGCGTGGTGACGCCTGGCGATCTCCTCTTCCTGCCGGCGCAACAGGTTCGCCAGTCCCGCCTCCAGGCTGACGGCGCGGAGCCCGCCGGCGACTTCCCGGGACGGGGTCAGCAGGCCGAGCTCCACCAGCCGGTCAAGCGCCTCCCTCACTTCTGACTCGGTAGTCCCAACCCGTATCGCGAGTTCGGCGACGCCGCCGGAGGTTCCGTCCAGCATCCCCCGGTAGACGGCCTCCGTGCGGGTATCCAGTCCGAACGCCTTGAGCACTGCTCATCCCCCAGCTCCAGCGTCGTCGTCCGCAAGTCCTGCATGTCGATCATAATCGCCATCACTGTCATCGTGTCACCAAGCGGCCCGGCCTATTGGTGACAGCTCGGAACCGTTCCCCGCGAACGGCCCGGGCCCCCAAGATGGTGATCGCCGGGACGACGGGGAGGACAACTCCCCGGCCCTGGCGCCGCCCAGGGCCACACCGTCCCCAACACCGTCCGATGTCTCGGGGGATCACCATGTTCCACACCGCTGCCTCGATCGCGACCACCGGCCTCGCCGCCCTGATGCAGCCCGCCGCCGCGCAGACCGCGTCCGCTGCGACCAGTGCGGGCTCTCGGACCGACACAGCCATTTCCTCGCAGGTCATCGGGTGGAACTGACCCGCATGCGGGTCATCACGGTCCTCCTGACACCATCGAGCGGATCCCCTCCGACGGGGCCGTCGGGCCCTGTCGTCGAGGACGTCATCTGGGCCCACGCCAGGCCCGCCGAGGGCCTTGAGCACCTCACCACCAAGCACGTCGAACAAGGGCTGAAGCTCTACTTCTTCGTCCGGTCCGCCTCCGAGACGGCCGCAGTGACCCAGGTTCAGACACTGCTCGACCGGGTGCGCGGACAGCTCTCCTCGCACGGCTTCGCCATCAACCGTGGCTGACCCCGGCCGCCGCCGATCCCTCACGCCCCATACGGCGCCCGCCGTCCTCGGCTGCCTCACCCTGCCTTGCTAGGCGATTCGATTCGCCACACGGCCCTTCGCCCATCCTTCCTGCCCTTCTCATCCCACGGGGAGATCCCATGCCCGGCCGTACCCACCGTTCGACCTTCACCGCTGCCTCGGCGGTCCTCGCCCTCTGCGCCGCGGCTGTGGTGACCGGCTGCGCGACGGCCGGGACCGACGCACCCGCAGCCGTCGCGTCCGGAGCGAGCACGCCCGGCACCCTGCCACCCCTCACAGCAACGCCGCAGCCCACAGCGGGAGTTGATACGGCCTCCACACCGGTGCTGCCGCCGACGGCCCCCGCCGACGCGACCGGGCCCACCGGATCGCCCACGCCCCTCGCTCCGGCCTCCGCCACGCCGACCACCGGAACGCCGGCCGTCCCGAAGGCGCCGGACACCGCACCGTCAGCACCGGCCGGCACCGCCCTCACCGCAGCCGTCCAGCCGGCCGGACTGGCACAACTGCCCATCGCCCCGAAGTTCGGGTGGAAGCCCGACGGGCCGCTGAGCAGCCAGGACGTGCACAGCCGCAGGATCACCCTCAACGAGTGCGCAGGCATCTCCGGCGCCGTCACCTGGCAGCAGCAGGGCTACCTCAGCACGGCCCGGAACCCCGCCGGGCAGCAGCTGTTCTCGTTCCCCACCCCTGAGGCCGCCCACACCGCCTACCAGCACCTCCTCGCCGACATGGATGCCTGCCAGGAATCCTCCCGGCAACTCCAGGCCCGCCAGGCCGCGCCCCAGGACGCGACCGTGATCCGTACCGCCTCGACGGCCAATGGCACGTCCTGGTCCCGGCAGTGGACCGGGGTCGGCGGCATGTCGGCCCCGGAGCAGCAGACCAACCACTTCTACGCCCTCCAGCAGGGCGGTGTCCTGACGCTCTTCCAGTTCGACGAACTGAAGGAGCGTCCCGCCCCGGCCCACGACACCGGCACCGACCCGTCGGTACTCGCAGCTCTCGCCGCGCTCGGGGCCCAGCACTGATCCGAGCTTCGACGTCCGACCTCACCGAACCGAAGGAAGAGTCCTCATGTCCCTCAGGAAGTCGTCCGCGCGCACGATCGGCGCGATCGTCGCCGCCTGTGCCGCCTCCACGGTGCTGGCCTCGGCGCCCGCACACGCCGACAGCGTCCTGTCCACCTCCATGGCCGCGTCCTCGACGGGCTCGCTGGGCAACAACGCGAATCCGGGCGGCCAGGTCACTCGCAGCCAGGCGCTGGTCCGCGCCCAGGCCTGGGTGGACCAGCGCGTCCCCTACAGCGTCAACGGGCTCACCGCGCCGTACAGCTGGTGGTCCGACTCGCAGACCGGCGGTCGCTACCGCCAGGACTGCTCCGGATTCGTCTCCATGGCCTGGGAACTGAAGGAGAGCCCGACCACCGGCGGACTCCCTTCGTACTCCACGGCCATCAACAGGTCCGACCTTCAGCCGGGAGACATCCTCAACAGCAGCGACCACGTGGTCCTCTTCGCGGGCTGGCGCGACAGGAACGCCGGGACCTTCAACTACTACCAGGAGAGCAGCCGCTCCAGGCCGACCAACTTCAACACGGACGGCGACCTGAACGCTTCCTACCTGTCGTCGCACCCGATGAGCAGCTACACCGCGTACCGCTACAGGAACATCGTCGACGATGCGTCGACGCCTGCTCCGCAGCCGAAGGGGCCGACCGGGCGGCCGAGCACGGCGGTGGATCCGGCCACCGGTCACCTGGTCACGTATGTGCGGGACTCCAACAACCACCTGTGGTCCGTCGACCCCCAGGGCCCGGGATGGGTCGACTTCGGCGCCTACGCCGCCGGCGACCCCACCACCGTCGTCGACCCGACCACCAACCACCTCATCACCTACGTCAACGGACCCGACAACCGCCTCTGGTCCGTCGACCCCAAGGGCCCCGGCTGGATCAAGTTCGACGCCACCCTCTCCGGCACGGTCATGGCACCCAACGCGGTCCCCAACACCGTCGTCGACCCGGCCACCGGCCACCTCGTCACCTACATCCGCGACACCGCCAACCACCTCTGGTCCGTCGACCCCCAAGGCCCGGGATGGGTCGACTTCGGCGCCTACGCCGCCGGCGACCCCACCACCGTCGT
>NZ_JBEOUW010000085.1:0-5269 GCF_040303045.1 Kitasatospora sp. NPDC096140 | reverse complement strand
CACCTCATCACCTACGTCAACGGACCCGACAACCGCCTCTGGTCCGTCGACCCCAAGGGCCCCGGCTGGATCAAGTTCGACGCCACCCTCTCCGGCACCGCCCTCGCCGGCAACCCCTACACGATCGTCAACCCCGCCGACAACCACCTCATCACCTACGCCCGCGACACCAACAACACCCTCTGGTCCGTCGACCCCAAGGGCCCCGGCTGGACCAAGTTCATCGGCGGCCCCACCACCATCACCTCCTGACACAAGACCGTCTCCGGCGGCGTCCAGGCCGCCCGCCGGCCACCGCCGCAGCGCCCGGCCGCCGATCCCTGACACGTTCGGCGGCCGGGTTTCGGCGTGCGGCTACGCCGGCTCGCAGGCGTCGATCTCCTGGTAGGCGGCCGCGACGGCAAGCACCCGGGCGATCTCCTCGCGGGGGGTGCGGCCGCCGGCGGCGGTGTCGAGGGAAGCCGGCAGCGCGGGGGCGGGCAGGTTGCACGCCCGGTGCCGGACCGCCGCGCGCAGCCAGCGCGCCTCGGTGCGGGCCGGGTCGTCGCACGCGGCGGGGACATCCGCAGGAGGGCCGTCCGCGGAGCGTCCGGCCGCAGACGGCGTCGCCGGGGTGTCCTCCCGGAGGACGAGGACCGCGTCCCGGATGGCGAAGGCCCGGTGCGCGAGGTCGACCGAGCGATCGCCCAGGGTCAGCAGGTCGCGCAGCCGACTGTTCGGGGTGCCGAGCACCACCTGCGGGACGGCGGCCGCGACGTCGGTCCACAGCGGGTGGAGCCGCCAGAGCGCGTACTGGTCGCGCAGGTAGTTCACCAGGGTGCGGGCGGGTGGCACGGCGACGCCGAGGACGAACAGAATGATCATCACGGCGGGCAGCAGCTCGCACACCGGGTCGGTCAGCGGTACCGGCTTTCCGTCCGCGTCGAGTTCCGTCGCGTTGCCGCTGCTGAGGACGAAGTAGAAGCGGTAGAGCGTGTAGACGAGACCGGTGGCGCTCGCGCAGGCCAGGCAGGTGACGCCGATGCGCAGCAGCCCCGGCTGGACGCTCGCACGGTTGGACCAGAAGAGGGCGGTCGCCCGCGCGGCGGCCACCGCGAAGACGGAGTTGAACACCCCCAGGTAGAGGTCGACTCCGGGGTCGCCGTAGTGGGCGTCGATGCCGAAGGCGCCGTCGTAGTCGTGTGGGAGGGCGAAGAGGAACAACACCGTCAGGGCGACGCCGGCGGCAACGGTGACCAGCAGCCGAGCGCGCGCGGCCCTGGGCCGTTCCGGCCGGTGACGCACGGCCTGCACGTACTCCAGTACGAAGTAGGCTGCCGTGACGCCGGCGAGGTGCTTGATCAGCAGTGTGCAGTCCCGGATACCGGTGACGTCCGCCAGCGCGGTCGCGACGCCCTCGGGCCGGACGGTGAGCCCGACGGCGATCGCTGTGACGGTGCCCCAGAGCGCGCGGTTGGCCCGGCTGGTGAAGGCCGAGGGTGTCCGCCAGAGCGCGACGCCCCAGACGAGCACGGGCATCAGCCAGGTGAACAGCGGGCGCATCAGGTCTTCCTCCAACGGGGCGGGCGTATCGGGTACAGCAGGCTCTCCGCCAGGCGGTCCGTGCCCGAGCCGGAACGGGAGCCGTGGTGGGCGGCCGGGCCGGACGGGTCGAGCAGGTCGGCCAGCAGAAGGGCGATCATCTCCGCCTCCTGCTCCTCGGCCGTGTGGTAGCTGGTCCGTCCCGCGCCCAGCACCTGGGCGATGACCTCCGGAGTCAGGTCGGGGAACAGCGCGGCCAGTCGGGACAGCTCGAACGTCCCGGTGTGACCGCACAGGACGTGGCCGAGTTCATGGAGCTTGATCAGATCCTGGTGCGCCGCACTCGTGCGGTCCTCGTAGTAGACGACGTCGACGCTGGGCAGCGCTATCCACAGACCACAGGGCAGATCAGGGCCGAGTGCGGGCATCGGCTCAAGGACGATGGGCCGCCCGCGCTCGCGCTCCAGTGCGGCACGGAAGCCCTCGACCGTGAAGGGGTCGGGCAGGCTGAGGCCGGCCAGTCGCCGCGCACAGCGGCGGCGCAGGCCGCGGGGAAACGCCATGAATCGGGGCTGTTCCTCGGGACGGGGCGAATGGGACGGAACGGGCGGGGCGGGCGGGGCAGGTCGGAGCAGGCCCCGGGGAAGGCTGGACACCTCAGCTCCCGTCGGCCGGACTCGCTCCCCGCTCGTCCGCGTCCTGTTCGAGCTTCCGGAGGTTGTCGGCGAGGCTGAGGAGCACCCGCAGACTGCCGTCCGAGAGCGCCGAGGCGCGTTGGACGAGGCTGACCACCCCGTCGTTGCCGAGGGCCTGCCGCAACTCGCCGATGCGCTGCAACTGGTCGAGTTGCTCGTCGATGACTTCGGCCTTGGCGTCGTCCAGGAAGTAACCGGCTCCGGCGCTGATACCGAAACCCCGGCCCAGCCAGTCGAGTGTGTCCACAGTGGGGTTGGAGGCCTGGCCCTTCTGGTTCAGGCCGAGGTGGAGGTTGCGGATGGTGTCCCGGGAGATGACGTCCCGGCCGGCCAGGCGGTTGATCCGGTCGGCGAGCTCCCGGTACGACGGAGGGCGCCCGGACTTCGCCTCCTCCCGCACCATCAGTCGCTCCAGCCGGCGGGCGATCGCCGAGGCGCGGTCCGCCAGGTCGAACGGTCCGCTCGGTCCGCCGGTTGCTGCTGCCGTCACCTCTGTCCCCTCCTCGGGCCCCGCCACGATACCGCCGACACTTCGCCGGACGGTACCCGGGAAGGCGTCGGCCCGAGGCCCTCTCGGCGCGCAGGACCTCGACGGCCTCCTCCGCATGCCTGGCCCGCTCCAGGACCCGGGAGATCAGCAGCAGCACGTCCCACCGGTCCGTCCGGCCCGTTCCGCGGAACTCACCGCACCGCTCGAACACCGCGTCCTCCGTACGCTGCATACGCTCCGCTTGAATACCCTGCTGCTGCACGATCACCCGTCTGGCAGCTTGGTCAAGCTCGATCGCTACCTGCACAACCGGACGGACGGCATGATCGGAGCGCTGTCTCACGCGATTCGTGGGGCCGCGATCGACGCCATCCTCAGCGGCACGGAACGCGTGATGAAGGAAGCGATCGACGCGATCCTGTTGGACCATGCCGCAGAGACCGCGACTTCTCCGCTGAACACGGCGGTCGGCGGGTGACTGCGGCCCCGGAACCGCAGCTGCACCGGCTTCCCATCCAGGTCCGGCCACCTCCCGGAGAACCGGCCGACTCCTTCATCCGGCGCCTGGCGCAGCGCCCTGATCCCCGACGCCCGCGCCAAGGCCACGCTCGGCGAGCGCGCGGCCGCCCAGCTTCTGCACCTGCGATCGGCAACCGTCCCGGTACCGGTCCTCGCCGGGGCCGCCGCGCTGATCGCCCCGCAGCTGGACGACCCGGACCCGGCCACTCGCGAGGCTGCCGGCGCCGTCCACGCCCGCCTGCTCACCGCCATCGAGGACGCCCCGACCGGCCGGTAGCCGCCCCGATGTCCCAGCCCTGTCCTAGCGCCCCCGCGAAGCACTTCCACCTGGCGAAACAGGGTGGGACAGCCCAAGGACCGTCCCGACAAAACGCCCGGAACGGACCCCTGAGACACGGGCTGGGACAGCCCCGTCCCAGCCCGGCGAACCGGTCGGCGGCGGTCCCGACACAGGTGACTGGCCCGGCTCAAGGAAGTTTGACGGTGTCTGAGCGAAGTTCGGCCGACTCCTGGCGGCCGAACGCTTCAGCCGGTGGGTTGAGTGTTCGGTGTCGGTTGCTGCGTCGAGTTGCCTGCACGGCTGTCGAGCGGTGGCGTGGGCACCGGCTCCGAGATCGTCCGCATCCAGTCCGTCCGGCCCGGAGTCCCTTCCCGCAGCCGGTCCCGGGCCGGCCAGGTAGCCGCCAGATCGTGGTGGCCGGGGAAACGCGGGCCGGGGACCGTCTCATGGATCGGTTCACCGTTCAGCCAGCAGATCTGCCAGGCGGCGGTCTCGGTGTCGAGAAGGCAGCACACCCCGCCGCTCGCGGCGGTGAGTCCGCTGAACACCTCCCGGATGCTCGCGGACCGCTCGAACGCCAGACTCATTCCCGTCGTGGCCGCAGTGAAGCGCAGCGAAGCGTAGTCGGGGTGCCACCAGGACGTGAACTGGACCGTGAGGTAGATGTATCCGACCGCCAGCCTCCCGCCCTCGTCGCGTTCCCCGCGGCAGGTCTTGGAGAACTCGCGCATCGCGTCGTCGTCGACGCCGCACATGATCGCGGTGTCGAGGTGGAGTGTGCTGCCGTCCGAGCAGTTGACCGGCTCTCTCCTGAAGTTCGAGGTGAACGGAAGGACCACCCGATCACCCCCGGGCAGGGTCACCGTGATCGGCGGCAGTGGACGCGTCCTCGGCGCCAGCGAAGCGAGCGCGGTCAGTGCTCGGGCAACGTTTCGGGGAGGAACGACGATCTCGTAGCAGTAGTCGATCCCCATGCACTCCGCCTCTCGCCAGGACGAGCCGGATCTTTTCACAGCACGCCCGAACCGGGCGCGGGAATTCTTGGCCGCGAGGACAGCGCCGGCGACGAGAACTCCAACGCCCGCATAGAGGGCCGCCTCTGAACCTGGAGGTCAAACTCCGATGAGACAAGCCGTTGCCGGTCAAACCTCGGTGAGACTCGCTCCGGGGTCACCTGTCCCGGAGAACCACGCGGCTCCTCAGGCATCGAGCTCGTGCGCGGACGTGGCAGCGCCGGCCGACGAACCGCTCCCCTGGGGTGCAGGCCGCGGACCGCGGGCCCCCGCATCCCGGGGTGTGCCGGTCAGCGGGCCAGGGTCACCGTCAGCGTCTCCTCCGGGCAGCCGCCCGCCAGGTGCTCCATCGCCTCCCGCTCCCGGTCATCCACGGACAGGCGCCAGCGGGTCTTCACCGCCGTCCAGTCCGTCAGGTACGTGCAGCGGTAGGAGACGAGCGGCGGCAGCCACTCCGAGATGTCCTTGTCCGCCTTCGCTCGGTTGCTGCGCGCGGAGACAGCCACCAGGGACCGGCTGTCGCCGAGGTCGTTGGCGTAGGCCTCCCGCTGGCCAGTGGTCCAGGCCGAGGCCCCGAATTCCAACCGTGCTGTAGTCGTTGGACTCCTCGACCGCAGCGCTGTTTTGTGGGCCAACGATTTTCCGGTAGCCCGGTCACTGAGCCTTTTCAGAGCGGTCACCGATCGGGTGACGGCGGTGCTGTCGGCGCCTGGGCATGACGAACGGGGCTCTCGGGCGGTTGAGGGAGGTG
>NZ_JBEOUW010000084.1:0-15208 GCF_040303045.1 Kitasatospora sp. NPDC096140 | reverse complement strand
GCCCCTGATCTGCGTTTCCGCAGATCAGGGGCTGTTTTCTATCCTGTGGCTGGTGCAGGGTTCGAACCTGCGTAGCTTGCGCGACAGATTTACAGGCCGCTGACCAGGGGCGCTCTGAGCAGGCAACTCTTGATCGCGGACCGGATCTGGTCCACCCCTGGTCCGGATCATGGTCCCGACGGTCCCCTGCCACCCCACCTTCGCGAGCACCCAAAGGGGCCGCGTCGGGCAGCGACCTCCGCTGCCCGACGCGGCCCTTCTGTGTTTCAGCTCACGCCCCGCCGGCCGCGCCGCCGACGCCGAGGTCGAGCCTGGCTTGCGCGTGGTAGGCGTTGAGCAACTCAACCAGGCCGGGACCGTTCGGCACCGCGGTGTGCTCGCGGGCGGCGATCTCGCTCTCCCACAGCACGGCGTTGACCGCCTTCGCCGCCTCCACCGCAGCCGGACTCGCGAGCAGAACGAGCGTCTCGAAGAGCGCCGACCGCTGGATCTCCGCGCGCTCCATCGTCGCGAGGAACTCCGCCCGCGCCGTCGACCCCGCCTCGGCCTGCCTGGCTCGCTTGGCAACCGCCTCGATCTCTTTCACGCAGGTCGCGTACTGCACGTAGGTGTCGAGCTTCCGCTCGTCCCACCGCGCGGCCATCAGCCGGCGGTGCTTGATCCGCTCCGCCCACCCGGTGGCCACGAACGAGGTGAGCGCACCCAGCAGGACGCCCACCAGCGTGACGATCTGAGTAATCACCACCCGGAACCTACCGACACCACGCACGCCGCAACAGGGGAAGTCCTCAGCGAACGGGGATCCCTCGCTGCTACCAGGGACGGGTCGAACCGGCCACCTTCCACTCCGGCCGAGGTACATAAGGGCAGGCCACATTGAGCACACCGCCCGTGTGACTCCCGAGCACCGGCTGCCGTGTGTCATTTTCCGTTGACGCATGCCGAGAGGCACATCGACGCTGAACCGACTCTGACCTGCGCAAACGCAAAGCTCAGGCCCGCTATAACCCCGGATATGTTTTCCGACCCGGCGGTCGGTAACCAATTGGAGCGAGAAGCTGAACTCACCAACTGCAACCGGGAGGGCAAAATGGGTACGGTTAGGCGTTTCGTTTCGACCACAACTGCGCGAGTTTCGAGGCACGCGCAGGGGAGCTTCTACCTGGAGATCGGCCTCCTGATTCTCGCATCTCAGGTGGTGAGCGGGGAGGTCGTCACGGCGATGGCGAGCATTCTAATCGCCCGCAAACGGTAGTCCGGGAATTCTGTTTCACCAGGGCTTCATTCTGGACCCTCAAGCCTAGAGGAGTCCTCGTTGAATTCCGCCCATCGCTGCGCGAGAACCCAGTTCATGTTGTGGTTCTCTCTGTGACCCCTAACGTTTCGGCCATTTCCGAAACGTTCAAGTCGGCGCCGATTCAGATGCTCGGCCTCTTTCTCGCTTTTTCCACCCGCCAGGCGAAGGTGACGCTGCTCGGCTGCCTGGCGGGTACCTAGCCCCATTGCGCTAGCTATTTCTCTATACGTGATCCCGCGCCGCCTGGCTTCTACCAGAAAATCCTCTTCGTTAAATTCGAGAAGGACCTTCATCTCGCTAATCAATGAGAGCCCGTCCAGGATATCCTGCCGCGTCCGCCTCATGCCTTTGGGGGCCCATGCCGCCATTCCTAGCATGAGCGCCAGGTCGACAAATAGATATCGCTGACGAAACTCAGACAGGCGATCTCCGTAGCGCTGCTGCAGCCTACCGTATGCAGCCCGAGAAACCGATGGAAGCCATACATACTTACCGGGAATTTCCCGCCGACTCACGACCGAATCCTCAGGTAGTCACCATTAAATTTCAAGTGCAAACAAGGCTGCTGCAGCTAATTCCATGGAGCCTACGATGATCTCCACACCGGCGGCATGGTGGAACGGAGCAGTGCCCTTGCCGGTCGCGCCACAAAAGGCGTGGACCGTGTCATCGATCGCCGCGGTCCGTTAGTGAAGCGGTAAAAGCCAAAGAACACATCCGACCCGTTCAGGATACGCAAGTTGAAGAGGCTGGACGCCCGATGCATCTTGACCTCGGCGCTCGCCCCCCTGGACCCGCCCCAGCTCGGCTGGCATCTACTACCGAACGCCATCCAGTCCCACATGCTCTTCACCCGCAAATCTCTGCACAGGACGGCAGCTATCTCAATAGAAGAGATCGACATGCCGACGCTTGCTTTCGAAATTCTTCCACGTCCGAAGATTGCTTGTTTTGAAAGACCCTATTCCTTCAAGACCCGCCATCCCAAAATACCCGGCCAGTCCGCGATATCTTCTATCCGAATGAGAAAGGCGTCGAAGCGTATATGCGATCATCCTTCCAGTGGGGGATGTGTCGACACTTTCCCCGTCAAATCCAGTAAACGACGGACCCGAATAGTAACTAACGACTCCCGGACCATAGACATCCTCATCCGACTCCGTGCGAAGAACCCATGATCCCAGATCTGCAATGCACAAAAAGTCGAGCGAGTTATTTGGGTGGCCAACATGAGCTCTATCACCCTCTGCAAGCATGTCCGAGATTGCGTCCACCACTTCAAGCTTGCCAGATTTCCATGAGTGAGAATGAGCCACCAGTCCGTAAGTTACTTCCTTCCCATGTGCACTATAAATAGCTTCTTTTGCACGACTGGCGCTTTCGATCGTCTTCTCGATATGCTGCGCCTTCAGAGTTGACTTGCACTCAAAGATGGCCATCACCTCCGAAGCGAGGTGCATCTTCTTAGTCAGCATTCCATGTGGATACCGGGGAGAAAGGGCTACGATATCGACTTGGTCAGTCGCTTCTCCGTCGCCGCAAAGAACTCGCCCCTTCGTGGCGATTTGCAAATCCCCTGGAAGCCATTTCCTTAAGAGCGATGCCCAGTTCTCTTCACCTTCATCCCCGGCCGTTCCTGGATCTTCCATGGAACGTGCGCGGATTCGCTCGTATTCGAGCTGCATTTCCATGGTGGCCTGCTTGAAATAGGAAACTAGCTCCCGCTGGCTCACTACTCTCCCCTCGTGCCCAGATCGGCCGATTCATCAATTCTGTCACCGCACGTGCAGCATGTCCGGAGAATCGCGAGATCGACTCACCCGTCAGGAGCTGCGCTGGAGTGATCGCGGCTCAGCAGAAGCCATACATGTAGGGCGCTCCGCGCCCCGAGGGAGCAGTCCGGCTGCTGACTGCCTAGCCGAGTGCGTGCCCGTGATCCAGCAGGACGGCATTCAGCATGCGACCCGGCGGGCCCGAGCTGACAGGTGATTTATCGGGGGACAACGCCGGCGGACGTGTCGCCGCCATGTCGCTCGTGCCTCGGCGTTCAGACCCCGAGCACCACGAGCGTCAACGTTAGGTCAGGGCATCCGCGATGAGCTGCATCGAGTCCACGATCGCTACGGCGCCAGCGACTACCAACTTGGCGTCCTTGCCTGGCTTGTTGGCGTAGCCGATCGTGGAGACGCTGGCCGCGGTCCCCGCATCAACGTCACGGGCCGCATCACCGATGAAGATGCAGTGCCCCGGTACGGTGCCCGCGGCTTCCATCGCTTCGAGCAGGAGGCGCGGGTTCGGCTTCATAGAGGAGGGGTCACCCGGGGCGCGTCCGAAGACGCCGGCCACGTAGCCTCTGAGGCCGTACTCGGCGAGGTAGGCCTCGATGGCCGTGCCCGCATTGTTGCTAACCACGGAGACCAGCCGACCGGAGCGGGCGCAGGCGCGCAGAACCGATTCTCCCCCAGGGGTCGGGCGGGCGGCCCGAACGGCTTCGGTCTCCAGCGCGGCCAGCGCAGCGTCCGTGCTCTCCGTGAGATCGGGCCGGGCGTCCGAGATCAGTCGGAGCAGGGCGAGCGGGTCGGTCTCCTCCTCCGCTCCGGCCGGGGCCTGCTCGCCGGAGGCGAGCAAGCCCTCACGGAGTCGGCGCGCTACCTCCGACGCAGGAAGGCCGGCGAACACCGAGCAGACCGGGCCGTCGAAGTCGAGGAGAACGTGCTTCACCGGCCGCAGCACGTCGACGAGTTGCTGAGGGGTGGCGGTCATGGCTGCCGCTCGTACGCGATCGTGCTCCACACGCTGTCGAACCACATCTGGGCCTGCTGGACGTACTGCGATCCGAGCGAGGCGTCGTCCGGGCCCGCGGCATGGTGGAACAGGGTGGTGTCCTTGCCGGTGACGTCGTAGAAGGTGTGGGCGGTGTCGTCGATCGTCACGGTGCGCTCGCGGAGCGGGTAGAAGCCGAAGAAAGCCTCCGACCGGTTCAGGATGTACAGCTTGAACAGGCTGGACGCCCGGTGAACCTTGACCTGGACGCTCGCCTTCTGGACGAGGCCCAGCTCAGCCAGCATCTCCACCGAGTGCGCGATGCCGCCGGCGTTCGTCAGGGCGATGTTGCGGGCCCGCTGCCGAAGGGCGGCTTCGTCCTGGAGCCCGTCGACCAGGACCGGCACGGCCATCGGGGCCGTGGTGTCCGGCAGCAGCAGGCGGACCGTGATGGACTCCGGCGCCAGCCGGCCGGAGCGGACCTTGTCGAGCGGCTCCTCCAGCGCGTTGTGCAGCGTCTCGCTGGAGAACCCGGCGAAGTCGAGGGTCACCTGCTGCTGCTCAAAGGCCGCCTCCAGGTGGGGCCGCAGCCCGACTGGTCGAGAGGTCCGCTCCCGGACGAATGAGCCACTCCCCTGCCGGGTCACGATCAGCCCCTCGGTGCGGAGCAGGTCGAGTGCCTTGTCCACCGTGCCCCGCGCCACGCCGAAGTGCTTCGCCAGCTCGGGGCCGGAAGGCAGCTTGTCGCCGGTCTCGAAGCCGGGCTTCTTCGTGAGGATCGAGGCCCGCAGAGAGCTGCCGACCTGCTGATACGGGGGGCGGGAGTCGTCCGGGTCTAGGGCCATCTCCCCATGCTAGGGCAGGTGCCCAAGAGGGGCGAGAAACCCAACTCTCTTGACCTGCCTAAGCAGGTTGTCTATGTTGTGCGTGTCGCACCAAGTGAGACAGGGGTGACACAGAGGGGCGTTCTTTGGGCTGCTCTGAGCTGGACAAATGCGCCCGGAGGGGTGGGGTGACAGCCCCCCGAAGGCAGCGCTCGTTCCTTCACAACTCCATAGGTCCCGCCGAGAACCCCGCGAAGGGAGGTGTCTGGGGAGAGGCGGAGGCAGACCAGGCGGACGGCCCGAAGTGGGCCCCTGCGGGGGCGAGGGTGCAACTCCCTCCCCGTCCACGTGCAGCACGCCGCGCATCCCGCGCCGGCCGCTGTCTCCTCGGGCCCGTGGATCGGGCCGCCGCGCATTCCTTGGCCGGGCGCGCGGCGGCCCTGGGCCCCTCCCCTACGAGAAGCGAGGTAGACCCGTGAGGTCGATTGTTTCAGGCCAGACGGCCCTGACGCAGGAGGAGTTCGCCGAGCTGGCGCTCGGTCTCGTCATGGACTCGGAGTTCAGCCGGCTGTTCACCGGGGTGCCCGGTGAGAGCGAGGTCGAGCGCGAGGCCCGGATGGACGCCGCGGCCGACATCCTGGCGGACCTGCGCCGGGAGGACTGGGCGCTGGCCGCCTACGCCAAGCGGCTGTTGAGCATGGCGCCGGTTCCGCTGCGGCGCTCCGCGATCGTCCGCCGCACTGCTGGTAGCAGGCAGGCGGCCGCGTGATGGCCGACCGCACGCTCACGGTGCTCACGGCCGCTCACCGCTCGCTCACGACGCGCTCATGGGGCGCCGGGCGGTGGTCGCGATGAAGGTACCGACGAGCCTGGATCAGATTCGCTCGGCGGAGCGGGCGTTGGCCGTGGGGACGTGGACGATCACGCTGGGCGCGGTCCTCTACAGCATGCTCACGGTGACCCCGCTGATGTCCGGACACACCCCCACGGGGTGGCAGTGGACGGCGCCGATCCTGCCGCTGGTCGTGGACGCGGCGGTGGTGATCGTGGTCCGCATGGACAGCACGCTCGCCCGCCTGGACGGCGACGGCGGCCGGTGGCCGGTCGTGCTGCGCTGGATGACCGGCGTGATGACGGTGCTGCTCAACGTGGGTCAGAGCGCGCTGGATCACGACAGGGTCGGGGTGGCCGTCCATTCGGTGGCGCCGCTGCTGCTGATCGTCACGGCGGAGACGTCGCTGGCCTACCGTCGGGCGATCGCCGCCGCACTGGCCGCACGAGCGGCCCGTGAGCGCGATGAGCGGGCCGAGCGCGAACGCCGCGCCGAGGAGCGCCGGAAGCAGGAGCGAGCGGACCGGCTGGCCGAGTACGACCGGGCCCGGGAGGCCGAGCGTGAGCGCCGTGAGCACGAGGAGCACATGGCCGACAGGCAGCGTGAGCACGAGGAGCGCATGGCCCGCGAAGAACGGGACGAGCAGGCTCGCCGGGAGGCCGCCGAGCGCGACGAGCGGCAGCGTCGGCAGGATGCCGAGCGGTCCGACCGCGAGCGCCGTGAGCGCGAGGTGAGCGACCGTGAGCGTCGTGAGCGCGAGCGTGAGCGAGCCGCCGCTCAGGACGCTGACCAGCTCCGGCAGGAACTCCTCTCCGCGCCCGCCGTGGCCGAGCGCCTGCCCGAGGACCAGGCCCGAGTGATCGTCCAGACCGCCGTGAAGTTCGGCGTCCCGCAGCGCCGGGCGGTCGAGCTGACCGGCTGGTCCGCCGGATGGATCGCCAAGCGCTACCAGGAACTGTGCGCCGCCGAGCGCCCCGCCCTGCACGCCGTGCCCGCCGGCAGTGAGGCTCCCGCCGACCGACCTTCTGAGGAGCAGGCATCGTGACCACCGTCGAGACCCACGCCACCGCCGCCGACCAGGTCAACGCCGTCGGCGCCCTGCTCGCCATCCTCACCGCCCACCCGGACCTGCCCACCCTGGACATCCACGTGAAGCTGATGACGGTGCCGGGCACCTACGAGTGGACGTGGGGGCTGTACCTCGCCCTGCACGACGGCCTCGACAAGTTCGAGCAGTGGCGGGCCGCCCTCGGTCTCGACCACGCCACCGTCGAGCAGAAGCAGTACGGCACGAGCGAGTGGCTGATCGCCACCGGCACCCACGGCGGCACCCAGGTCGAGCTGTACGGCTTCTACCCGCACACCGCAGACGACGAGCGGTGAGCCCGCCCCCGCCACTAGGACCCCGACGGCACCCGCCACGGCGGCACGCCCGCTTGGCGCTCCCCGCGCACCTCGGCACCTGCCTGACCTGCGCCGACAGGACCGGCCTCGCCGCCTGAAAGCTCCCCTGTTCTGCTCCGCTGATTCTCAGCAAGGAGATCACTGTCATGGCCCTGACCATGATTGCACCGCCCGTCCCCCCGATCACCCCCGAGGACAAGGCCCGCGCCGCCGCCGGCGCCGACCGCGTGCTGACCGTCCAGCTCGGCAAGACGGGCGGTGCCCGGTGAACACCATCCGCGACGTGCCCGGGCTCGGCATCGCCCGCCTCGACCACGGCGGCATCGCCTACCGCCTCGCCGAGCCGCTGACGATCGATGAGGTCGCCGGCCTGCCCCGCGAGGACTGGTGCCACCGCCTGACGGTCACCGACGCCTCCGTCGACGGCCGATACGCCGCCGAGTTCCACGCGATCTGTGAGCTGGACGGCGAGCCGTTCGTGCTGGTCGGACGGATCGGGGAGGGCGCCTGATGCTCGGCTTCGGCAAGAAGCAGCCCGCCCAGCCCGTCGGCCAGCCCCCGCAGTCCGGCCAGCAGCGCCGGGCGAAGGCCGTGCGCGCCGCCGACCGCGCGGGCCACGCCGCCATGGACTCCAAGACCCGCCGCACCACGGCCCTGGAGGCCAACCCCGTCCGCGCCTGGTGGCGCTCCTCCTGACACTCCCCCGGGCCCGGCCTCCCGGCCGGGCCCCTACCTGGAGAACTGACCATGGACTGGCTCCTGAGCCTGCTCTACCCGATCCTCGCGGTCGGCGCCGGCATCGCCGTGTGGCTCCTCCGCCGGGAGGAGAACCGATGACGATCCCCCCGCCCCCGACCGCCCCGCCCACCGTCGGCATGCCCGACGCCGCACCCGAGCCTGAGTCGGCTGTCGAGTGGTGGCGCAAGAGCGGGCCGTGGAACCCCCGTCGCCCTGCGGCCGAGCCCACGCCCGTCGACCTCCGCAAGACCGAACCGGCCGAACCCGCCGACGACGTCGAGGACCAGGCTGTCGAGGACGGCGACCAGGACCAGCCCGAGGCCGACCCGGAGCGGTACGACCTGCGGACCGTGGCCGAGAGCCTGCGCCTGCTGATCAGCCAGACGCCCGAGGAACAGGCCGAACGCGCCCGCAGGGACCGCGAGGAGGCCTACCGGCAGCACGGGGAGACCACCGACGAGCGCGAGGACCGCCACCGCGCCGAGCAGCTCGTCCAGGAGCGCCGGGCCTCCGTGCTGTGGCGTCAGCCCCAGTCCGAGCGTGCCCGCCGGTTCCGCCGCTGGTGCATCCTCACCACCACCTCCGCCGTGCTCGGCTACCAGATGGGCGCCGTCCAGCTGGCCGCCCACGTGCCCCTGTCGGTCGCCGCGCTCGCGGCGGGCGGCGCCTGGCTCATCGACCTGCGCATGCGCGGCTGGGGCCACGTCCGGGTCTCCGAGGTCCGCGGCTTCCCCGGCCTCACCATCTTGATCCTCCTGCGGGTGCCGTTCGCCTCCGCCCTGGTCGGCACCCTCGGCCTGGCCCCGTTGATCACCCTCCTCTCCTCCTCCCACCACTGACCGCAGGAGATCGACACCATGGACACCCAGTTGCTCGGCTCGTTCGGCTCCGGCGGTCTCTGCCTGGCCATCGCCGTGTGGATCATCCTCGGCAGCCGCAAGGCCGAGAAGCAGGGGAAGCTGGCGAAGAAGCACAAGGACGAGCACACCGCCTGGCTGATGATCTGCTTCGGCATCTTCGCCGCCGGGGCCGGGCAGGCGTTCAGCGCGCCGGGCCAGGTCGGCGAGGCCCTCACCCACGCCTTCACCTCCCAGAGCGCCGCCTTCGGCAACGTCGGCGCCGGCGCGGTGGCCGCGATCCTGACCCTGTTCCTGTTCGGCACCAAGCCCGCCCCCATCAAGGACTCGGTGCTCGGCGCGACCGTGCCGTCCGTCTATGCCGCCGCCGGCGGGATCTGGGCGCTCCCGCTCACCGTGATCGGCTCCGTCATCAAGGGCCTGGTGGGCGCGTGATACACAGCGACCTCGATGACGCCCTCGCCGAGCACTCCGAGGCCGTGACCGCGTGGAACGAGCGCCGTGCCGAAGCCCGCCAGATCGAGGACCCCCGGGAGCGCGCCGCCGCGCTCACAGCACTCAGGGCGGAGAAGCCCAGGCACCCCTACCTCGGCGGCATCTCCCTCACCGCCCTCGGCCTCGGCAACCGGCTGATCATCCGCGCCGTCCGGCCGCACGCCGCCCGACTCAAGGTGACCAAGCAGCAGATTGGGGGAGCACTCGGCCTGGCGGTGTTCTTCTCCCCCGTCCTGGCCCGGCCCGTCGCCCGGTACGCGCCGACCACCATCACCGTCGTGCTCGTCCTGTGGGTGGTCGTGGCTGTCGTGCTCGGCAACACCAAGGCCGCCGTCGAACTCGCCGAGGCTGACGCGAAGGCTCGGGAGGAAGCCGCCGAGGGGAAGGCCGCGAGGACGGCCAAGTCCCGCTCCGGGGCCTCGGCGGAGGCCTCCGCCGAGGCCGAGCCGGACGACGTCGACGACCAGGAGGACGAGGTCCAGGACGCCCCGGCCGACGCCGACCTGTACGCCCTAATCCGGCACGTGGCCGCGCAGTCCGACCAGGGCACCGCCGCACACCTCCCTGACCTCCTCACGGAGGGTCAGCACCGAGGGTGGTTCGGAGGCTGGGAACAGGCCGACCTGTGGGCCCACTTGGAGGCCCTCGGCGCCCACCTCGTGAAGGGCAAGAAGCTCACCTTCGACGGGCGCCAGCGCAACCGCCAGGCGGTGCTCCTGGAGGGCCTCCCCGAGAGCGATCCGGGCACCGTCCCGGCGGTCCTCCAGAAGACCGGCTGACCCCTCTCCCCCGCCCCGACCGGCACTCCTCTCAGGACGCCGGTAGGCCGGTAGGAACCGCAGGTCAGCCCGCGCCTACCGGCCCCCTACCGCCCGCCTACCTACCGCCCTACCGCCCTCCGACCGACATCTTCAGAAGAGGAAGACGATCATGGACACCGCGCTCGCCGCCGCCATCGAAGAGGACGACCGCCGGGAAGACGCGGGGATGCACCCCGACGACCGCCGCACCTGCTGGACCCACCAGTGCTGGGCCGAGGACTGCGCCGACCGCCGGATGCACACCGACCCCCTCGCCCTGAGCTGATCCAACCCCGTCCCAGGCCCCGTCGCTGTCCCGAGGAAGACCCATTCCGGCCCGTGGCCGATGAGAGCTCTGCCATGCTCGGCAGATGCCGTACGAGTACTGGTGCGGGGTCTGTCGCACCGTCAGCGAGCATTCCAGTGAGGCCGAGGCATCGGCCGAGCGTCGCGCGCACATCGCCACCGTGCACCACGGCCGGCGGCCTGACCGCGAGCGCCTTCGGGACCTCCAGCCAACGCCCGCTCCGGCCAGCCCACCGCTTCGGTTCGGCCCGTCCCAGGCGCTGATCCTCGTTGCTGTCGTCCTCGCCGTGCTCGTCGCCTGGTCCTTCCACCTGGACCCATCCACCTCCCCGCACTCACCGCCCCGGCCCGCCCTGCCCACTCCCCAACCGCTGGATTCCCTGCTCGCCAGCGCCGGTGCGACCACCTCAGCCCACCAGGGGCCCTAACCGAACATCTCTCCCATCACGTCGAAGCGGCGGCCAGGCAGTGCCCGGCCGCCGCTTCCGTTTCGCCCCACCTTCAGCACGAAGCCCCGCACCAACCGTCGGATTCTTGGCAGAGACGCGGCTGGTGCGGGGCGATCCGATCCCCTCTCAGAGACCAGAGGACTCCAGCATGCCCGGAAACACCACCTCGCCGCAGCCCCGCTGCGAAGCCGCCCACCTCGAAGACGCCAGCCCCTGCGAGGGCCCGCGTGACGCCGTGACCGTCGTCGACCGCTACGGCGACGCGGCCAAGGCCTGTGTGCACCACGGCATTCGCCTGTACGCCAGCCTCGTCGGCCCCCGGGTCTACCCCGGCAGCGTGCCCGAGGCCGCCATCGAGGTCTACAACCGCGCTCAGACCACCTCCGCGTTCGCCTGGCTCGACCGCCACCAGCTCCCCACGGAGGACGAGCGGTGAACGAGTACGCCCCGAACGTGATCCCGTTCCGGCCCGAGCCCGCCGAGGTCAAGGCCGCAGAGCAGGCCGTCATCGGCGCCGCCCTGCTCGACCCCGCCCAGATCCCCGCGCTCGCCACCCAGCTCGGCGCCCCGAGCGCCTTCTACCACCCCGCGCACGAGACGATCTGGCGCGCCATCACCCGCATGGCCGACGGCGAGCGGCCGGTCGACCCGGTACTGCTGGCCGGCGTCCTGCGAGCCCAGGGAGACCTGGTCCGCGTCGGCGGGCCCGGCTACCTGCACACCTGCATCGCGGCTACGCCCACCGCCGCCAACGGCGACTACTACGCCGAGGTCGTGCGCGTGGCCGCCGAGCGGCGCCGCATCAACACCGCGACCAGCCGCCTCGCCCACATGGCCGGCGACGACCAGGCCGACCTCGACGACGTCCGCACCGCCGCGCTCGCCGCCCTCGCGGACCTCGCCTCCGGCGAGACCTGGCTCGACCCCGTCCCGCTCGGCTCCCACGGCGCCCTGCCCACGTTCCCCGTGCGCGCCCTGCCCGGGTGGGTCAGCGCGTACGTGGAGGCCGTGGCGGAGTTCACCCAGACCCCGGCCGACATGGCCGCCACCATGTCCCTGGCCGCGCTGGCCACCGCCGCCGGCGGGCGGGTGAACGTGGAGATCCGGCCCGGCTGGCGCGAGCAGTCCAACCTCTACCTGGTCTGCGCGATGCCGCCGGCCAGCCGCAAGTCCGACGTCTTCGCGCTGCTGACCGGCCCCGTCTACCGGGTCGAGGACGAGCTGCGGGCCGAGGCCCGGGCCCGGATCATCGAGGCCGAGACCGCCAAGGACGCCGCACTGGCCGAGGTCGAGGCGCTCATGGCCAAGGCCCGCAAGAACCCCGACCTCGACCGCGCGCACCTGGTGGCCGAGATCTCCGCCGCCCGGATGCTCTCCGACGAGATCGTCGTGCCGCCGAGCCCACGGCTGACCCTGTCCGGGGACATCACCCCCGAGACCGTCACCCACCAACTCGGCGTCCACCGCTGCCTGGCCGCGCTCTCGCCCGAGGGCGACCTGTTCGACAGCATCGTCGGCCGCTACAGCAGCAAGCCCAACCTCGGCGTCTTCCTTCAGGCCCACAAGGGCGAGCGGCTCCAGGCCGACCGGATCACCCGCGAGCAGCCCACCGTGGACAAGCCCGCGCTCACCATCGGCGTCACCCCGCAGCCCGCCGTCCTCCAGGAGCTCGGTGCCGCCCCCGGGGCGCGGGACCGCGGCCTGCTCGCGCGCTTCCTGTACTCGCTCCCGCCGTCCAACCTCGGCTACCGCAAGATCCGCACCACGCCCATCCCGGAGCCGGTCGCCACCACCTACGACGTCCGCCTGTCGGCGCTGCTTCGCGCCCTCACCGCGCTGGACGAGCCGGTCACCGTGAAGCTGACCAAGGCGGCCGACCTCGCCGTCGAGAAGCTCCAGGAGAAGTTCGAGGTCCAGCTCCGCCCGGACGAGCCGCTCGCCCACATCAAGGACTGGGCCGGCAAGCTCGTCGGCCACATCGCCCGGATCGCGGTGCTCCTCCACCTCGCCGACCACGTCGCCGGCGACTGGCGGGCACCCGTCGAGGCCGCCACCGTCGACCGCGCCGCCGAGATCGCCGAGTACTACACCGCGCACACCCTCGCCGTCTTCGACCTCATCGCCGCCGACCCCGCCACGGAGGACGCCCACGTCCTGCTCCAGTGGCTCCAGCGGCCGAAGAAGGACGGCACCCACCGCACCCACATCAAGGCCCATGACGCCGTCGCCAGCAGCCGCCGGTTCAAGAAGGTCGCCGACGTCGAACCCGTCCTGCAGCTACTCGAACAGCACGGCTGGCTCCGCTCCGACCAGCCGCCCGCCGGCGGCCAGCGCGGCCGCCCGCAGGCCGTCACCTACCGCGTCCACCCGGCCGCGGGCACCCCCACGGACACGGAAAAGATCACGTGACCGTCAGGGAAGTCAGGACAAAGCCCTGACCAGCGCGAACGCCGCCGGACGGCCTGTCAGGGAACGTCAGGGCTGTCAGGGATATCCGAGATCCCCTGACAGCCCTGACAACCCCTGACGCTCCGGCAAGCGCCATCTCCGCAGGTCAGCGAGTTCTCCTGACTCCCCTGACGCTCTCCGCCCTCCGCGTCCACCGGCGAGAGGGCCCGCACGGCTCCGCGACCTTCACCCACACCCCAGCAGGAGACTTCGCCATGCCCAAGCGCGAACTGCTCAAGCTCCCCGTCGTACTCGCCGAACTCGGCATGTCCCGCGCCGCCTTCTACCGCATGCGCGCCCGGGGCAAGGCCCCGCGCCTCATCAAGCTCCCCAACGGCCAGGTCCGGGTCGACCGGGCCGACCTGAACGCGTGGCTCGCAGCCTGCGAGGTCGCCGCCTGATGGCCACCTCGTACAAGGTCAAGTTCTGGGACCACCGGCACCGCCCGGACCGGCGGGCGCCCTGGATGGTCCGCTGGACCGTCGCGGGGCGGGAGTTCTCCGAGTCCTTCCTGACCAAGACCGCGGCCGACGGCCGGAAGTCCGAGCTGATCTCTGCTCTCCGTGACGGGCAGCCGTTCGACGTCGACCGCGGCCTGCCGCTCTCCGAGCTCCGCAAGGAGAAGCAGATCACCTGGTACGAGCTCGGCCGGCGGTACGTCGAGACGCGGTGGGAGGGGGCTCCGGCGAAGACCCGCACGACCTGGGCCGACGCCCTCGCCACGGTCACGTTCGAGCTGGTGAAGTCGAAGGCCGGCATGCCGGACAAGCGGATCGTCCGCCGGGCGCTCTACAGCTGGGCGTTCAACGTGAACGCGTGGGAGGAGGAGCCGCCGGCGGACTGGGCCAAGGCCCTTGCCTGGGTGCAGAAGCAGTCGGTACTGGTCTCCGCCTTCGAGGAGCCGCCGATGGTGCGCCGCCTGCTGAACGCCCTCGCGGTGAGGCTCGACGGCAAGAAGGCCGCCCCCTCGGTCATCCTGCGCAAGCGCCGCATCCTCGGCCACCTCTTCGGCTATGCCGTGGAGGAGGGTTACCTGGCCGCCAACCCCCTGCCGACCGTCCAGTGGCAGCCGCCGGAGTCCGAGGAGGAGGTCGACCCGGGCCTGGTGGTGAACGAGGACCAGGCCGCCGCGCTCATCGAGGCGGTGGGACGCCAGGGGAAGCGCGGCGCCCACCTCCGGGCCTTCTTCGCCTGCCTCTACTTCGGCTGGCTGCGGCCGGCCGAGGCCGTGTTCCTCACGCTCGCCCGCTGCCACCTGCCCGCCGAGGGCTGGGGCTACGTGGTCCTGGACGAGACACGGCCGCGGGTCGGCTCGTCCTGGACGGACGACGGGACGTCGCACGACAAGCGCGGCCTGAAGCACCGGGCCGAGAAGGCGACCCGCCGCGTCCCGATCCCGCCCGAGCTGGTGGAGATCCTGCGGGACCACGTCGCCGCCTTCGGCGCTGCACCCGATGGCCGGCTGTTCCGGACGTCCCGGGGCGGGATGGTGCAGGAGAGCGGGTACGGGGTCGTCTGGCAGCGGGCTCGCGCCGAGGTGCTGTCGCCGGCCGAGTGCGCCACGAGGCTCGGCAAGCGGCCGTACGACCTGCGGCACGCGGGGATCTCGCTCGGGCTGAACTCCGGGGTCGACCCGACGGAGGTCGCCCGGCGGGCGGGACACAGCGTGGCCGTCATGCTCCGGGTCTACGCGAAGTGCCTGCACGGCACCGTCGAGTACGCGAACGAGCTGATCTCGAAGCGGCTCAACCGGAACCGCCGGACATTGCCGCCGGCACCGGATCCTGGTCCGTAGCTGGTCCGTACGCGCTGGTCAGCGCCGGGATCCAGGCGGAACCAGGTGAGACAAACCACGTAAAACGCCCATCCGGCGTGACCGGCGTTCGAGCACAACAAAACAGCCCCTGATCTGCGTTTCCGCAGATCAGGGGCTGTTTTCTATCCTGTGGCTGGTGCAGGGTTCGAACCTGCGTAGCTTGCGCGACAGATTTACAG
>NZ_JBEOUW010000083.1:0-17360 GCF_040303045.1 Kitasatospora sp. NPDC096140 | reverse complement strand
GCGGAGGAGAACCACAAGGTCCTGGTCTTCACCGACGACGGGATCACCCTGGACTACCGGGAGGGCCGCGAGTCGTCGTTCGGGAACGAGCTGGCGAAGGTGTTCCTGATGCTCGCGTCGATCTTCGCGGAGATGGAGCTCAAGCGGATCAAGGCCCGCGTCACCGCCGCCCACAAGCACCTGCGCAAGACGGACCGCTGGGCGGGCGGCCAGCCGCCGTACGGCTACCGGATTGTTGACCGCCCCGGCGGCGGCCGCACCCTCGAACCGGACCCGGTCACCTCCGAGGCCGTCCGCTACATGGGCAAGCTCCTCCTGGAAGGCCAGAGCCAGTGGATGATCGCCACGGCCCTGGAAGCCGCCGGCTTCGACACACCCGCGACCCACGCGTACAAGAACCAGGGCGACACCTATACGAGCAAGCGCAAGACTGCCCCCTCGAACCACTGGAACCCGACCAGCGTGGGCAAGATCCTGCGCTCGCCGGCGACGATGGGCCTGAAACTGACCGGCCGCTCCGTGAAGGCGCGCAAGATCGCCCGCGACGCCAAGGGCCTGCCGATCCGGATGGCCAAGCCTCTGTTCACGGAGGATGAGTGGGCCGCGGTCCAGGCTGCGATGGACGAGCGGTCCATCACGAAGGAGCGCTCGAACGGCGCTTCGCCCTGGCTGGGTGTGCCGCACTGCGACCGCTGCGGCGACCGGTTCTACCGGCAGGTGAACCTCGCCAAGAACGGAAAGATCTACGAGTACTATCGCTGCGCGAAGACGGCTGGCAAACCCGCCTGCAAGGGCCAGTCCATCAAGGGCGAGCGCGTCACAGCCGCGATCACGGACCTGGTGGAGCGCTTGGCCGGGCTGGCGATGACGGTGCGCAGGTTCATCCCCGGCGAGGACCACACCGAGCAGCTCAACCACGTCACGGCGGCCATGCGCGACCTGCGCGAGGAGAAGCGCCGCAACCTGTTCGACTACCCCGACGGCGACGACGAGTACTCCGAAGCCCTCGAAATCCTCGTCGACGAACGACGCCGCCTCGCCGCCCTCCCACAGCGCCCCTCCGCCTGGGTCGAGGTCGAGACCGGCCAAACCCTCGCCGACGCCTGGACCCACGCCGACCAGGAAAGGCGCCGCCAACTTCTCCTCGGCCTCAAAGCCCGCCTCTACATGACACCCACCATCGACGGCTGGTACCTACCAGCCGAACTCGAAGCACGCGTAGAGCAACTGCAACGCGCTGGCAGGTCGCTGTAGGTCGGGTGTCCCGGTTTGCTGTGGACCCGAAACCTCTGTGTGGGCGGGCGGACGAGAACGTCGGTGTCGCGAGTGGACGGCTTGGTGTTACTCGCCTTCAACTCCGTTCAGCCATCTCCACGTAAGGGGAGTGCATTTGAGTCATCGTCCATCCGACGGGGGTGCGAGCGTGTCACCTCCGGGCGGACGACGCGCGCGTGATGTTCGACCTCCGCCACTATGGGCCGTCTCCGCGCGGGCGGAGCAGACCATGTGACCGACCGTCGGAGCTGAAATCCGCTGGCTCACCTCCGCGCAGCTGGAGAGGACAAGAGCGGATTCTGCCCCGGTTGGTGCTCGATCGGGGCAGTTCCGCTGAGTGGGGCGGACATCGCAAGCGCTTCCATCAAGGCTGGCTGCGCACTGCGTGGGTTATACTGCGACGAACAGCTGTGGCAGCGCCTTCAGTGTTTCCCATGACTGGTTATAAGCATGAGACGGCAGTTGGTCGGCAAGGCTCTCGGTAGTTGCTCCCGCTCCTGCGGCATCTCTCACCAGCGACCAAAGACCCTCTTCGGTGTTGGTCCCCCCGTGTGCTGAAGACCAATGGCTATAACCGCGACTGTAGGTATCGAGGAACTCCTTGCGGAGGGTGCCACGGAACCTGACGCCGAGGTGGGTACTCCACGCAATGCCAAGTCCGCCTGGGGTAGACGCCTTGAGCACCCGAAGCCCATCCTCGCGCGGCTCCGTTGATGAGTGCCTCCGCAACCCGTCTGCGATGAGCGCTTCAGCGTAGAGTCCAGCCGTGGGGTGAGGGTAGTCAGCGTAGGCTGGTGCTCGGACGGCGGCCCGTCGTAGTTCTCCGTCACGTTGCCAGACAACGTGAATGTGCTCCTTGTCGTCCCCGCACTTGTCCGGGTGGTAGTTCACTCGCCCCCATGCTTCCCCTGCAATGGTGGCATCCGTGGGGTCAAGGACGGCTTCCTCCTGTAGCTGCCGAAACACCGCAAGTGTGACCTGTTTGCCGCTGATGGTCAGCGTCTTAACCTCAACGGCAGCCGTTTGGATGGTGGCGTTGTGAACGGTGAGTTGCTTGGTCACGGGCACTCCTTGGAGGGACGAACTCCTGTCCAGGATGGCCCACTTTCCGGCGTCGCGGGGCACTTCATCGAGGTACGCCGAATCGGCTACTGAACTTGAATGCGGGATGTCGGTGTCGATCAAGGGCAGTCGTTCATGTCCAGACTGGCTTGGACGAGGCAGCCATCGATCAGGTGTGGGGGTACCCGACCTCGCGCTCGGCGACACCATGTAGCTCGAGTGCCCACTCGCGTCCGCACGGCACGGCCACCAGCTGCGCCACCCGTCCGATGTCGCCCAGCGCGCCCGCGGCCACCCGCACGCCCCGGCCGCGCTCGACCTGATGGCGCAGCTGGTGGCCCACTCCATCGAGCCGTAGGACGACCGCGAGGTCCGCGAACACGCCCGTGTCCCCCTCACAGCTGGCATCGCTGCAGTACCGCCGATCGGTGAGCAGAGGGACGGGCTCATTGACGTCGGCGACCTCATGCCGATCGCATCAGCCGGCAACCGGCCAACTGAGCCCGGTGACAACCAGGAGCCGGCCTGCCGAACCCGGTCACGCCGGCACCGGAGAACCACTGCCGACCGGCGGTGCTTGCTCACCGCATACCTCGGGGCAGCGAGGCGACGCGCCTCGCGTACCGCCAAGCCGCCTGAATCGACTTGAGGCTCGGCCGCGGCTCGGCGCACGTGCCCAGGAGCTCGTCCCCTGCCCACAGCGCCGTCGTGCCCGAAGCACTGATGCGGCGCCCGGCTGCGCTGCGCATCGTTTCGGCAGGATCCGTGCACCACACAGCGCTCTGCCCGCTCCGAACGGGGAGCGGGCAGAGCACGTCCGGGGTGTGTCCGTCAGCGCCGGGAACCCAGAAGGTAGGTAATCCAGCGCCGGACTGCGCGGCGGATCCCGCCCGACGACTCAACGCCGGCATGGTCAGGCTGCTGATCGTGTCCCTGGTGCACCGTGCTGGGCCGGACCGGGGCACGCGGCCCGGGAACTGGTGCGGCCGCCGGCACTCGGCTGGCTGCCGCGGGAAGCCGAGGCGCGGGTACGCGCGGATTGCTCGCTGTCGCCGTCGGAACGGCAGAGGGGAGCGGTACGAAGGCCGGGAGGAGGACGCCGTCGAGGGTGCGCAGTGCCTCGACGGCGGTTCGTACCCGGGCTCGGTGCACGGCGGGTGCCGGGCACCGGCCGAGGTGGCGGAAGCGGGCGGTGTAGGCGGGATCGGTGCGGGGGCCGCACAGCTCTAGAGGGAGGCCGCAGGCGAGGCAGCGATAGCGCCTGGCGGCCAGCCCCCTGGGCAGCGACCTCACCACGGCGGGGGAGAAGACGAGATCGACCAGCCGACCGGCCTCGATGTCGAGCGCGACGTCACCGCAGCGGCTGCGCTCCGGCCGGCGAGTCGGCTCGCATCCCTTGGCTGCGGGGATGCCGTCGGTGCGGGTTCGCCCGCACGCCGGGCGCCCGGGGGGCACGGTAGGCACCAGTGCGAGGGGCAGCGCGAGTTGCAGGTGCGTGGGTCGGGGAGCGCTGGTTGGGCGGCGGTGGGCGGCGAGAGGGAGGGAAGGACGGCGACGCAAGGGCGGACTCCACTTCGGAGGCGGGAGCGGGCTGAGACCCAGCGTTGCCCTGCGCGGGTTGTCCGTCATGGCGCGCCGTCGTTTGCGCAGGTTGTCTGCGGACATGGCCGGACCCCGCCGGACGTGGCCGGACACCGGCGGACAACCAGCCGCCCCGAAACGAGTGCTCTGCGCCACGGCATGTGACAATCCGTATCCTTTGCGGTGCCATGTCGGCGCACCGCGAGAGGTGGGGGAGCAGTGGGCGAGACGAGAAGGCCGGGCGGACGGGGCTTCGGACAGATCCAGGCCACGACCGAAGAGGGCCGGGACCTGGCCCTGTTCCTGCGTGACCTGCTGGGCAGGACCTCCTATACCCTGCGCGACCTGGAGAAGCCGGCCTGCTTCGGTAGAACCCAACTCAGTGCGTACTTCAGCGGCGCCCAGGTACCCGAAGGGGCTTCCCTCGAGCGGATCGTGGCCTACCTCTCGCAGCCGCTGGTCCGTCAACGCAACCTTGACCGGGCCCAGGCGCTGCTCCGGCGCGTCCAGGCAGCCACCGCTGCTCCCGTTCCCGAGCAGGCGACGCCCCCCTCGGCCGAGACCGTCGACACCTCCCTAGCCGGAGCCCTCGCACGGGTGGCCGCCACCGCGCAGGACCAGGCCGCACACACGCTGGAGGAACTGACCAAGGCGCAGGCCCGCAACGACGAGCTGATCACCGAGCGGTACCAGGCGCAGCAGATGGTGGTCGCCCTCCGAGCGCTGACCGTCGACCTCCAGCGCCAGATCGACGAAACCGCCGCCCGCCACGACCCGGAAGTCGACACGCTGCTCGAGGAACTCAACGCCCAGCTCGAAGGCGTCCACGCCGAACTCGCGCGAGCCCGGACCAGCCGAGACGAGGCCGGAGAACTCGCTCAGCGCCTGCAACTGCGAATCGACGAACTCGAGGAACAGGTCGCCCTGCTGCGCCAGGGGACCGCCGCAGTGCCGGGACCCCACACCGGAGCCACCGGCCTGCCCCCGAACATGCAGGAGGCCCTGTTCCAACAGGACGTCGACCGGATGCTCCACAGCGTCCAACAGTTCCTGGACAACGGCCAGGCCGGACGCGACCACACCCGAGACGAGTGGGGACTTCCCACCACTGCCCGCACCTCATCCAGCCCCGCCACCCGCTGGCGCACCGCCGCCCGCCTGCAGACCCGGATCCTCGGCTGCACCGCGATCATCGTCGGCACCGCTGGCCGCCAACTGGCCATCCACCACGACGCGCCACCCGGCTGGCCGCCGCTGCTCACCCTCACCGCCGTCATCGGCCTGATCCTCTGCGGCGACCTCGCCGGACCTACCGTGCGAGTCGGAAAGCCACTGCTCGCGTGGCTCCTCGCACAACCCCTTGCACAACCAGTTCGGTTCAGCGCTCAGGACCTGGCCCGGTGCCTGGGCCGCGCACTGCTCGGTATCCTCCTGGCGGCTCTGTCGCTGCTCCTGGCAGTTACGGCAGGCGGGAAGTGGGCGGGCGCACTGTGGATGCTGCTCCTGCCCGCCATCGTCTGCTGTGCGGGGTTCATCGCCGCAGGAAACGACCGTGAGCTGCGGACCATTGCGCAGGAGAGGATCGGTCGCTGGGCCGCGCGCTTGCAGGCTCCGAGAACGCTCCGGGGCGCTCGCGAGATGTCCGTGCAATGGTCCGACTCCGAGTGGTTGGCGGCACGCCGGGCCGAACTGGGCCAGGCCCTGGACGGTGGGTGGAGGCAGACCGCGCTGTGGGTCAAGGCAGTGCTGGGCGTCGGGGCCCTCTACACGCTCTTCATGGCCTTCATCGCCCTGGTTCTGCTCATTCCGCTGGACGCGGTTGCCGACCCTCAGCTGCCCTACGCATCGTTCGCGAAGGCGGCCGACCTGCCGGTGCGCGCCTACCTGGCCGCCCACACTGACGGCCTTCCCGTCTCCGCCGCCGCCGTCCGCGTCGTTTGGCTCGCCGCCGGCGCTGTTCTCATCCTGATCGGCTGTGCCACCCGCAACTTCGGGGCTCGGCTGACCTGGGTGCTGTGGGGAGCGGCGACAGCAGCCATGGTCTGGTGGGGCACCGAGGGCCCGGCCCGCCAGGTGGCGACTGGACTCGCCGTCCTCTGGTGGGGTCTTGCCTCGGTGGCCGCGCTCCGCGGCATCGGGACCCGCGCCCCGTCCACAGCAGGCGGTCAGGTGATCATCAACGGCAACGTCACCGGCGAGACCACCAACATCAACGAGCACACGGCCGATCAAGGGCAGTAGGAGGAGGGCGGACGCAGCGGTCGCGTGGACGGGCCGGTAGGTCACGGGGCGAGGAATCGGTCGGTTGGCGACTGCCAGGACGATCCCCTCGTCGTCCTCACCCAAAGCGTTTCGGCCCAACACCTGACCGGCATTACCGAGCCGGCTGGACCCTGCTGCGGCAGTGCCAGGCCCCCGGCAGGGTGCAGACGGAGCGGACATCCCAGCCCGGTTGGCAGCCTCAATCTGCTGCGGGCCACCTCCGTGCAGGTGGGTAGAGCAGAAACGATCCCGCTCACGAACTCGCCCGCGGAGTTCGGGGTACCTCCGCAAAGGCGGAACTGACGACATCGTCGGCCAGGGCCGTCATATGGCTGTCGAGGTGGTCCTGACCTGCGGGGAGGCCCGGCCGTCACAGGCAGGTGGGCGTTGTCAGGATGCGGTCGAAGGAGCGGTGAGTCGGCCGGGGTACATCCGGACGGTTGGCGTGGGTACGTGAACTCCCTTATCACACCTGCGGTATTCGCTTCCGTCGTGCCGTTCGGCGGGTCCATCGTTGTGGAGGCGCCTGGATGTGGCGTGCGGATGATCAGGAGGTTGATCTGGTGGCAGTGACTTGGATTGGGCGACGTCGGTACACGACGAAGACGGCGGCCGGCGACGCAGTACGCAAGATTCTGCACGGGAACCCGATCGGCATCGAGTTGGCCGGTGAGGAGTTCGACCTGGTACGGGACCTTCTCGACATGCACCACGAGGCCGAGGAGAAGATTGGCGTAGGCGTGGCTGGTATCCGGATCGCCCCTCCGCAGAAGGGCAAATACCCCGGGTTCGAGGTGGTGCGGACGGATGGCAGCACGATCGATTTCTCTTACAAGACCTGCCTCACGACCCCGAGCCTCCGCTCCCAGGTACACAACGTGATGCAGGTGGAGATCGAGGAGAAGAAGACCGCCTACTTCGAGTCGCGTCTCGCCGCCGGGACGTTCACCTCTGACCTCTCCGGCGTGCCGCTGGATACCAGCGACACCGCCGTAAGCCACTTCCGGGGCCCGGCGTTCGCCCAGATCGCTGATGGGTTCGCCGCCGCCGAGGGCGGGTGGGAGGCCATTGAGCTGACCCCTTCGACCGACTACGGCCGCGGGCTGTTCGTCGATCGCGGCCAGGCTGACCGGTGGCGCGCGCATTGGGAGGAGCGGGCCGTCCTTGGTCTCCTGACCCAGGCGGAGAACCGCGGCCGCCCGCGTACCTGATCCCTATCCGCGGCCCCAGCCTTCTGATTGAGGGATGGGGCCGCGCTGTTGCCGATGTCGGGCGGCCGGTCGTACCGGTTGCGCACTAGGAGCGCTGCCGGTGGTCGAGGTAGGGGCAGCCGGGACAGCTCGCAGTGCGGTGACGGTGGCAGGCGCCTGCGACCGGGCGAGGTGCAAGGGGAGGGACTTCGGCCGGGCGCGCGAGGAGGACTCGGGTGGGGGAGTGCGGACTCGACGGCAGCGGAGGGGATATAGACGGGGCCGGGTGTGCGAAGCGATGGGGTGCGCCGCGCGGCTGGCCCTGATCGACAAGGCGATCCCGGACGTCCCAGGTCTCCATCCCGGGAAGCTCTCCGATCTGCAGATGCTGGGTCGTGCTCGGTGGGTGCGAGCGCACGCTCGACGAATTGACCGCGCTGCTTGGGGAGGTCGGCTTCGCTGTCACCGACGTCCAGTGCCGCAGGTCAGCCCGGACGCGTCGTGGGCCGAGGCGATGATCCAGGCTCAGGTGGACGAGATGGTGAGCGCATTGCCTGCTGGACGGGCCGCGGTTGGGCAAGGAGGTTCGTGCGGCGGGCCTCTCTGCGGGCCCGTCGACCGTTGCGGTCGGCGGGCCCACAGAGGCGATGCGCCGGGGCTGAGCGCGCGTACGTCAGCCGGTGCCGCCCCTAGGTGCGGCCATCATGGAGAAGACGTACAGGATCGTGGGCAGCGTCCCGAGGAGCGTGACGACCACGGCCAGCATGGCCACCGGGCGCCGCGCATTGCGGAGCATCCACACGAGGGAGCCCACCAGGGTGAAGAAGGCCAAGGCGACGGCCCCGGCGGTGAGCACAGCAGACATCTGAACTTGCATGTGGCTCTGTCCTTTTTGGTGCGACGTGTCCAGTCCGGTTGATATCGCAGCACACGGAGGACGGTGGAGATCCGAAGCCCCTTGGTAGGAGGGGTGACCCGTTCGGCCGTGCGACGAGGCTGACGCTAGCTCACATCACGATGCCCGCAACAGGGCTGGGGAAGCACAAGAAGGCAAGGGTCCCTCGGGCTACCACCCCCGAGGGCCCTCACCTGTGGCGACGACGGACTGGACAAGTCACACGACGTCTAAGTCGAGTATCCGGGCAAGAGCTAAACAACCGCGAAACGTCCTATCTCCAAAGGCACTTAACGATCTCTGAGTGTCCTGTTAATGTGCCAGGGTGGCGACAGATCTTCAATTCCTTCTGCTGGGTCCGGTGACCGCCCGCCGGGACGGCGTGCCGATAGCCCTGGGGCCGCCGCAACGCCGGGCCCTGTTGGCCCTGCTGCTGCTCGCCCGCGCCCAGGCCGTCCCGGTCGCGGTGATCCGGGAGCGGCTGTGGCCAGCGGGTGCACCGGCCACAGCGATCGACGCGATCCAGGTGCACGTTCATCACCTGCGTCGATGGCTCAGGGAGAGCACTCCGGTCGGTGTCCCGGTACTCGAGTTGGCCGGCTATCCGGGCCACTCGCGCGAACAGGCGAGCTACGCCCTGCACGTCGGCCCCGAGGCGGTTGATGCCCTCGTCTTCCAGCGGCGGGCCGACAGGGGGCGGGAGCTGGAGGACCAGCGCGACTACAAGGGCGCACTGGAGATGTGCATCGCGGCACAGTCCTGGTGGCGGGGCGAACCGTTGGCGGACCTGGAGCCCACGCCCTACGTATGCGCGGTCCGTCGGGGACTGGTCGACCTGTGCCAGGACGTGCGGATCCGGGCTGCCCGGGTCCGGATGAGGACCGGGGCGTTCGCCGACGCCGTCATTGATCTCCAGCGGCTCAACCTGGAACACCCGGGCAGCGACGGGATCGTGGTGCTGCTGTCGACAGCACTGTTCCTCGCGGGTTCCCACAGGCCGGCGCTGGAACTGCTCGACGAGGAGCTGAAGCGCTGGGAGCAGCAGTACGCGCGGGTTCCGGAGAAGCTGCTACGGCAGCGTGAGCTGGTCTTCTCGGGCAGGTTGGCGGAGGAGTGGTGACGATCGAAGCCCGACTGCTGGGGCCGGTGACACTGGTGGCCGATGGGGCGAGCCTGAACGCGGGGGGTGCGAAATATCGGGCACTGCTGGCTGCCCTGTTGCTGTCACCTGGGCAGCCGGTCGCCGTTGAACAGCTCGTCCTCGACATCTGGGGCGAGTCCGCCTCGGTGCGCGCCCGGGCGCAGCTGCACTCCTTGGTGAGTCGAATGCGCGCTCAACTACGCGTTTTGGACTCGGCGTTGGCCGTCAAGCGACACGTGGGGCTGGAGAGCTACTCGCTTGAGATCGCTCCTGACTCGGTGGACTCCATCCGATTCCGCGCACTGACCGCGCGCGCTCGTGAGGCCCTCGCAGACGGGCGGCCGGGGGAGGCGGCCGATCTACTCGATCGGGCCCTGGAGTGCTGGAGCGGACCGGCACTGAGCGGCGTACGGACACACGGGAGGCTGGAGGCGGAACGGAGCGGGCTGGAAGAGCTGCGCCTGGAGGCACTGGCCCTGCGCAATGACGCCGACCTGCGGATGGACCGGCCGACTGCTGCGCTTCCCGGGCTCCGCGCGCTGGTGGCCGAGTTCCCTGGACATAAAAGGTTTCGGGACCAACTGGCAGAGGCCCTGGAACGGTCCGGCCAGGTGGCTCAGGCCTGGGAGCTGCGGCAGGAGCGGCTGGGCCGTCCGGCGGAGCGGGCGGCGGTCGGGCCGGTCGAGGTGGCGTCAGGCGAATCGATCGGACGCTCGACCGCCGTGGCAGCCCAGCCCGTCGAGGCGCCCGCGTCCGGTACGTCCGCCGCGGACGTGCCGCGGATCTCACTGCTGGGGCCGGTGCGGGCCTGGCTGGGGGAGATCGAAGTCCCGCTTGGATCGCCGCAGCAGCGGGCCGTACTCGGCATACTTGCAGCGCAGGTCGGTCAGCGGGTGTCCACCCAGGAACTCGTTGAGGGTGTCTGGGGGGACCGCCCGCCACCACAAGCCATCGCAGCGGCCCGCACCTACGTCTCCCGGCTTCGGACGGTCCTGGAACCCGCACGGGAGGTGCGTCGGCCGGCCGTTCGTCTGGTCAGTGTGAGTGACGGTTACGCCCTGCTCCTACCGAAGGAGTCCGTCGATCTCCATGTGTTCGAGGACCGGCTCACCAAGGCGAGGTCGGCCCAACGGGCTGGGGAGCACGCCGCCGCCGTCCGGGCGGCGGAAGCGGCACTCGACCTGTGGCGGGGCAGTGAAGCGCTCGAGGTCGTGTTCGGTCCCCATGCCGAGATGCTGCGGTACAGGATGGGGGAGAGCCGGATCGCGGCGTACGAGCTCCGATTCACGTCCCAACTGGAGCTGGGCGGCGGTGTCGAGGCCATCGCCGAGCTGTCGCAGCTGGTGAGCCAGCACCCGCTGCGCGAGCGGCTGCGCGAGCTGCTGATGGTCGCGCTGTACCGCGCCGGGCGTCGGGCCGAGGCCCTGGGTGTCTACACCGACACCCGCAAGCTGCTGATCGATGAACTCGGTGTTGAACCGGGAGCCGGGCTGGCCGCCGTGCATGCCCGTGTCCTGGCCGGCGACCCGACGCTCCTGGAGCCGGCAAAGGCCCCTCACCCCACGGGGCCGGTGACTTCGTCGGCCCTGCGCCCCCCGGCACAACTTCCTGCGGACGTTGCGGACTTCACCGGGAACGATGTGATGGTTGACGACTTGGGTGAAGCGTTGCGAGGTGCGTCCGGACTGGCAGTGCAGGTGCAAGTGCTCTGCGGGATCGGTGGGGTGGGAAAGACCACGCTGGCCGTGCATGTCGCCCACAGCGTCAGATCCGACTTTCCGGATGGCCAGCTCTACGCGGATCTGCGCGGCACGGGTACGAATCCAGCCGATCCGGCGGCCGTGCTGGGTGACTTCCTGTACGCGTTGGGCGTGCAGGAAGCTCCGGACTCGCTCGAGCAGCGTGCGGCGCTCTTCCGCTCGATGCTGGCCGACCGGCGGATGCTCGTCGTGCTGGACAACGCCAGGGACGTCAAGCAGGTGCGGCCGCTCATTCCCGGGGTCTCAGGAAGTGCGGTCCTGGTCACCAGTCGTTCCCGGTTGGTCGGGGTGGCTGGTGCGTCCGTGTGGGACGTGGAGGAAATGACCCCCAGAGATGCTCTGGCGCTGTTCACCACGATCGTTGGGGAGGCCCGGGTCACGGCCGAGCCAGAGGCCGCCGTCGAGGTGGTCGTCGCGTGCGGGTTCCTGCCGCTCGCCGTTCGGATCGCCGCCGCGAGGCTGGCCAGTCGGCCGCGGTGGAGCGTCGCCGATCTGACGCGGCGACTGGCCGACCAGCGACGCCGACTGGACGAGCTGCAATTCGGGGGCTTGGCGGTAGGTACCACGATGGGGCTGGGGTACGACCAGCTGTCGTCCGAGGAGGCGCGTGCCTTCCGCCTACTCTCTCTGATCGACACGCCTGACCTGCCGCTCCCAGCGGTGGCAGCGCTGCTGGGCGTGGACGAGGACCGCGCCGAGGACCTGGCCGAAAGCCTGGTCGAAGCGAACATGCTGGAAGCCCATACACCTGGACGCTACCGCTTGCACGATCTGCTCCGGCTGTACGCGCAGGGGGAGAACCAGCGCATCGGTGACGCCGAGCAACAGAAAGCCGCAATGCACCGGCTGCTGGACCTCTTGCTCGCCACCGTACGCGGTGCGGTGCGGGAACTGGACCTCGGTGACGAGCTGCCCGAGCCGCTGTATGACCCGCCCGTCCCAGCCCTTGCGCTGGAGGACGGGAGCCGCGGCATCAGGGAATGGCTCAACTCCACTCGCTTGCTGACCCTTGACGCCCTCGATGCCGCGTTCTCCTGGGCCGGGCTTCCGCATCCCGCCGTGGATCTCATCGTCGAGCTGACAGAGAGCTTGGAGGACTGGGGTGCGACGCGGCGGTTGAGGTCGATCCTCGACAGTGCAGCCTCTGTGCCGCTTCATCAGGGGGATCTCGCCCTGCTCGCGAGGCTCCGGTACGTGCAGGGCATTCTGTGTTCGATGGCGGGTGAGTTCCAGGAAGCCGAAGCGGCCTATCGTGAGAGCCTGGCTCTCCTGTGGCCCGAGGACGTGACCAGAATGCGGGCACTCGTGTCCCATCGCCTCGCCCTCACGCTCAGCATTGCAGGCCGGTCCGAAGAGGCGCTTCTGCTGTACCAATCGGCGCTGGAGATCAGTCGCAGTACAGGAACCGCCGTGATCGAAATCCGGATCCTGGCGAACATGGCCAGCGAATACAGGAAATCGGGTCAGCCCGAATCCGGCCTCCAATGTGCGCAAGCGGCAGTCGAGGCCGCTCGGGCCGCGAGCCGCACGGACGTTCTCGCCCAAACGCTTTACCAGCTTGGTGTCCTGCTGGACGCGACCGGAGCGTCGGGCGAAGCCGTCAACCGGCTGAGCGAGGCGCTGACGCTGTACCGATCCGAGCAGAACCAGTTGTGGGAGGGCTACACGCTCGCCCGTCTGGCCGCCTGCCTGCTGGCCGTCGGCCGCGACCAGGACGCTGTGGACGCCGGCAGCGAGGCGCTCGCTCTCGGACAGGAACTGGACGCGCCGTACTGCCAGGGCCTCGCTGGCGCGGCGCTTGGCGAGGCCCTACTGCGGCTGGGCCAATCGACACAAGGGCTGGCCCGGCTCGAAGAGGCGCACTCGGTGTTCCTGCGGCTGGGCGTGGCGGAGAGCGTGGTCGTGAGCGAGCTCCTATGGGAGGTTGCGGCGATGGTCGATGACCGTTGGCGGTGGTATCCGCCTGAGGTCAGGGGCTGGTTGGGCGCCCTGTGGGGAAAGTCCGCGGGGCGGGCCGGGGGGACTGCCAACCTTCTGCTGTCGCACATGCTGGACACCGCCGCGGTGGCGGA
The DNA here is from genome assembly GCF_040303045.1 of Kitasatospora sp. NPDC096140. Classification (NCBI taxonomy): domain Bacteria; kingdom Bacillati; phylum Actinomycetota; class Actinomycetes; order Kitasatosporales; family Streptomycetaceae; genus Kitasatospora; species Kitasatospora sp. NPDC096140. The sequence goes on along the minus strand of NZ_JBEOUW010000083.1, from coordinate 4,122 downwards.
GTTCGTCTGGGACGACTACCTACCACAGATGACGCGGGGGCGTCTGGACACCATCGCAGGTGGCTCGGGCAAGGGGCGGCGGCTGTTTGCCTGGTTGTGCGGGATCCATGACTGCGGCAAGGCCACTCCGGCGTTCCAGCGTCTTGATGCCGCGGGGGAGGCCGCCGTGCGGAAGGCGGGGCTCTCGTGGGACAAGTACGCGGTAAACGAAACGGCTTGGCGGCATGACAAGGCGGGCGGCCGTCTGCTGAGGGCGGTGCTCGACGAGGCGGATTGGGCGGAGGAACAGGTCGACTGGGTGTGGCCGCTCGTGGCCGGCCACCACGGGATGTTCCCCACGTTGGGGCAACTGCGTCCGCGGAAGGAAGACCTGCAGGGGAAGGGGGCCTCCTGGAAGCTGGCGCAGTCGGCACTGGTGGAGGTGTTCTCCCGAGAGATCGGCTACCAGGGCGAGTCGCCGCTTGCCGCCGTCGAACCGGCGTTGGTGCCGAGTCGCGCGGTGCAGCTCCAACTGTCCGGGTACGTGGTGATGGCGGACTGGATCGCCAGCGACGAGCGGTACTTCACAGGCGTGGCGGACCTGACGCGGGTGACGATGGCCCAGGCGCGTCAGCGGGCCGAGGCAGCGTGGTCGAGGCTTGAACTGCGTGGTGGCTGGGGAGCGATGGCAGTTCCTGGCCCGGAGGTGATTCGGGACCGCTTCGGTCACGATCCCCGGCCGTCCCAGGGGTTGGTCCTGGACGTGGTGCGTCGGATGGGCGGGCCGGGGCTGGTGATCGTCGAGGCGCCGATGGGAGAGGGGAAGACGAAGGCCGCGCTGGCTGCGGCGGAGTTGCTGGCAGCCCGGTATGGCCTGGACGGGGTGTTCCTGGGCATGCCGACCCAGGCGACGGCGGACCCGATGTTCACCCAGCTCCGGTCGTGGCTGCGCGAGGTCGGGGACGGCCTGGAGGACCAGGTCACACTGCTGCACGGCAAGCGGATGTTCAACAAGGAGTGGCGCGGCCTGCTGGAGGGCGCGGGGGAGTGGGGGCAGCACTCCGACGACCCCTTCGCATCGGTGGGCGAAGACGAGTTCGGAATGCGGACCGACTACTTCGAGGGCTATGAGGGAGGGGAGCGCAGGGCTCCGGCCGAGTGGTTCCTCGGCCGTCGTCGTGGCCTGTTGAGCCCCTTCGCGATCGGCACCGTCGATCAGATGCTGTACGCCGCCACCCGCACCGAACACGTGATGCTGCGGATGGCCGGCCTTGTGGGAAAGGTCGTGATCCTCGACGAGGTCCACACCGCTGACGTCTACATGTCGCAGTTCCTGTCGGAGGGCCTGTGGTGGCTCGGGCAGGCCGGGGTGCCGGTGGTGCTGCTGTCGGCAGCCTTGCCGCCGGACCAGCGTCGCCGGCTGGTCGCCGCCTACCTGGCCGGAACGCAGTCGGCGGAGGCTCCGGCGGTGCTCGAACTTCCGGAGCCGCAGGGCTATCCGAGCGTAACGGCGGCCTGGTGGGGACCGGACGGGAGCCCGGAGCTACTGGTTGAGACCACCCGATCCTGGCGCGATGACCTGCAGGTGCAGGTCGAGGTGCTCGACGAACCGTCGACGCGGACCGATTCCCGGGTCGCGGAGAACGACGCCGGGCCGGCGGATGCCGCCGTGGTCGACTATCTGAAGGAGCGCTTGGTCAACGGCGGGTGCGTCCTGGTCATTCGCAACACGGTGGCCCGAGCCCAGACCACGTTCGACACCCTCCGCGCGGAGTTCGGTGCCGACGTCCGACTCCTGCACGGCCGCTTGCACGCGGGCCACCAGGCGGACCGCACGCAGGAGGTGCTGAAACTCCTCGGACCGCCGGCCGAAGGGTCGGAGCGCCCCGACCGTCTGATCGTCGTCGCGACCCAGCTCGCGGAGCAGTCCTTCGACGTCGACGCCGATCTGCTGATCACCGACCTCGCACCGATGGACCTGCTCCTTCAACGCATCGGACGCCTCCACCGCCACGACGGCGTCAGGCGCCCCTCCTTGATGTCCCGGCCGACCGTTGTCGTCACCGGCATCCACCTCGCCGAGAATGGTGCGCCGCAGATCCTGGGCGCCTCCGAAGGGATTTACGGCCGCTACCTCCTGCTGCGCACGGCCGCCGAGGTGGAGCGGGTGACGGCCGGTGGGGGCACGTGGAGTATCCCCGGCCAAGTGCCCGACCTGGTCGCTCGGGTCTACGGCACGGACCCCGTCATCCTGGAGGCGTGGGGCGAGGCCGAGGCACAGGCCCGGAGGGAGTGGGAGAAGCGGCAGGCCGAGCGTCGCGCGAAGGCTGCCGAGTACGTGCTGACCCCCGCCGGGGAACATGGATCGCAGACCCTCGCCGGTCTCCACTTCGGAAACCACGGCAGCCTGGCGGAGGGACAGTTCGAAGCACTCGTCCGCGACGGGGACCGAAGCGTAGAGGTCGTCCTGGCGCGCCGCACCGAGCACGGCGTCCACGCGATGACGGGCCGCAGGCTCGGCCCGAACGGCGAGGTCACGGCCGAGCTGCTGGACGACGTGCTCTGCGGAACGGTGCGCCTGCCCACCTGCCTGACCGTGGTTGCCGAGCAGACGCTCGGTCCGCTGCCGGGCTGGCGTGACCATCCGTGGCTGCGGTACAGCCGGGCCCTCGAACTCGACGAGAACGGCGACGCGGTCCTTGGCGACTTCCAGTTGTGCTACGACGACCTGCTCGGCCTCGTGGTGAGCGGAGGACGCCTGCACCGGTAGAGCGCGTGGGCGGAACGTGTCCGCGATGCCGACAGCAGCTGACCCGACAACTCAACCGAGTGAGACGTCCAGCAGACCCGCCTGTGCCTCGACCTTCGGCAGGGTGATCTTCCCTTGATGGCTGACCTCGACTTGGTAGAACTGAGGCCCCAGAGGCACCGCGATTACCTCGACCGGAAAGACGCACCCGTCCAGGCCTTTCAGTTTTCCGGTGCCGAGCTCGCCCTTGGCGAGAACCTTGCCGCTTTCGTTGTACACCGTTACCGAGGTGCCCATTGCGATGTCGTTGTACCCGCGCGGCCTGAGCATCCGGATGCGCTGCTCGTCGCACCGCTCGTGAGCGTCATCCTCCCGTTCAGAGTAAACGCCTCGCGTCCGCCCGGCTGAGTGGTCGTCCTTGCCGCCGTGGTCGAACCGGCTGGGCCGTCAGAGGAGAGCGCCCACGCGACGCCGACTGCCCCTGCGCCCAGGACGAGGCCGGCTACGCCGGTGAACAGCCACCGCGGCACCCCTACACTCGGTCCGGCCGGCTTCTCGGTGGTCGGGGGAGGCGGCTCGGCGGCGGGCCTAGGCGACGTGGTGGTGGTTGCGTCCATGCCGGTCAGCCTTCCAGCCGCCGCGTGGCTGCATGGGCACCGGAACCGAATCGTGATCACCACACCTCGGGCCTCCGGGCGCCGCCTCAGTCAGTCAGTCAGTATCAAGACCCCGAGCTGTAGCGAAGTACTCCGCGCTCGCGGGGAGGGGTTGTACCCGCTGCGAATCCTGCTCGTTCACTCTGGCTGGTTCCCGCATGTGCGGGGCGGACCTGCTGCTGGGAGGTGGCCCGGATGTGCGGCGCACGCAGCACACCCGGGCCTGCCGCCCTGTGTGTCAGCTCTCCAGGTCGTACGCCGCCGTGACGGGTGCGTGGTCGCTCCACCGTTCGGCATGGGTTCGGCGCGTTCGACGTAGGCTTCGACGGCCTTGGCGGCGAGAGTGGGATGGCGAGCTGGAGGTCGATTCGCCATCGAGGCGTTGAGTAGAGGCTGCTGGCGCGATTGCCTTGAAGCCGTTCGCCGTACGGGTCCTGCGGCGCTCAAACCTGTGGCACAACAGATTCTGTTGGACGACGGTTCGCCTGAAACTGCTGGCGTCAGCAAGCGGCTCGACCGTGCTTGATGTGGTGATTTGAAGTAGACGCCGTTCCCCACTGGCGTACTCTCACCGGGGAGAGTACGCCAGTGGGGGCTATGGAGAATCGCCCTGGCCGATTTTGTGTTGGCGTCACAAAGCCTTAGAAGCGATTCCCAAATCGAAGGTAGGGTCACGTTTTCCCTGGTGAGGCGTGTGGTTGCCGCTCGGTAGGCATGCTCGGACCGCTGTGTTGGTGC
>NZ_JBEOUW010000082.1:0-17861 GCF_040303045.1 Kitasatospora sp. NPDC096140 | reverse complement strand
ACACGGACCCGGCCGCCACGAGATCCTGGAACCGAGTCCGCGCCGCGCGAGTCAAAGCCGGACAGTTGGGGGGAATCCCCTATCGAACACCCTCTTAGAGGACACATGGCCGCGGAGGAACAGGACCCGCAGTTCGGTCTTCGACCCGTACTCCTTGAGGTGCCCGCGCTTGTCGCGGACGAGTGCACCGTTCTTCTTTTGCGGCCTACCACCGACGACCTCGATCTCTTCGACGGAGGCCCAGTGGATCGTGAAGGAGGTCCGCTTCCGCAGCCTCCAGTACGGCTGACGTTGGATCGTGAACCCGTTCGCATCAGTCGTGATCACATCAGGTCCGGGACGACGCCCCAAGTAGGAGATATAACCGGTGAATAGGCTGAAGAGGCCGCAGATGACGCCGAGGGTGACGCCAATGGGTCTGGGGTCGTCTGAGCCGGGTGCCCAGTTGCCTGCGAAGCCGAGGAGTACCGAGCCTACGGCCAGCGCACCCATCATGATCGAGGCGAGTCCTGCTTGCCGTGCTTGCCCCGGGTCGTGCGCCGCCTTCACGTCTTGCTGACTCTTCGTCACGACGATTTCGGCGGAGACCGGGGCAGGTCGACGATCTGCCTCTTTCGGTGCTGCCCTCGGCCCGCTCGCGGTGGCGCTGCCTGCGACATCGCCCGATGGCGCGGGACGCAGTGTGGCGGGGCGCTTCTCGCTGGCGGCGTCCATGACGGTGTGGGGGTGCGTTTCAGGGTGACCGCTTCCGGCAGCCTCCGCGACTCGGGCAGCGAGGGCATGCAGCGCGTGGGTGCGTTGCCGGATCGCATCCCGGGCGCCGGTGATGCCCATCCAGGCCCCCGGGCTGAGGGTGCCGCCGAGTTCGGTCTCGCACCACGTCCACACGCGCTCGGCTGTCGGGCGCTGTTCGGGGTCCTTGTGGAGGCAGGCTGCGATCAGGCGGCGCAGCGGCTGCGCGAGGCCAGCCAGGTCCGGATTGTCGGCCACGATGCGGTGGGCGACGGCCCATTCGTTCTCTGCGGCGAACGCCTCGCGGCCGGTGGCCAGGAAGTGGAGGGTGGAGCCCAGGGCGAACACGTCGGACGATGGACCGACAGGGCGGCCAAGTGCTTGTTCGGGCGACATGTACAGCGGTGTGCCGATCCGGGTGGAGCTGCTCCTGTAGGTGGCGGACTGGGTGAAGGATTTGACGATGCCGAAGTCGATGACCTTCGGGCCGCTCTCGTCCAACATGATGTTGCCGGGCTTGAGGTCCCGGTGCACCACCCCAGCGGCGTGGATGTCGGCCAGAGCCTGGGCGATGCCCCAGGCCAGCAGCAGTACCTGATCCGTGGGTAGCGGCCCGTCGCTGGTCGCGAGGTCCCGCAGGGACGGGCCGGCCACATAACCCGTGGCCAGCCACGGTTGCTCACCTTCCGGGTCAGCGTCCAGCAGTGGCGCCAGGTGGGCGCCGCGGACCTTCTGTGCCGCGGCCACCTCCCGCGCGAATCTGAGGGTGAACTCCCTGTCGCCGGCGAACTCGCCGCGGATGACCTTCACCGCCGCCGGCTGCCCGCCTGGAGAGAGTGCGAGGAAGACCTGTCCCATCCCGCCCTCTCCCAGCCGCGCCACCAGCCGAAAGTCTCCAAAGCTCCCCGGATCTCCCGCCCGCAGCACCGGAAATCCGAACACAGCCCTTGACATGCAGCCTCCCCCATACCACCTGGACGCAGGACCCCACCCCGTCCTCTCGGTCACGCGCAGAGAACAGCAGACACGGGCTTCGTGCCGATGGCCGGATGGCTCTGATGCTCGCATCTGCCCCTCGATATCAACAAGGTCAAGGGCCCGGTCCTGCACGGCCGGGCGCCACAGCCAGACTCCGCTGGGCCTGTGACGCCCACCCACATCCGCACGCCACTGGCGAGCCTCAGAACCACAGCGCTGGTCTCCGCCACCACGTCCGCAGACCCCGCCGTCTGCTCACCACCTCCGCATCACGTGATGAAACCAGACAGATCAGCCCGCACGCGAAGCACCGCCGTCAGGGAAGAGAGGCCCGGACACCCCCGCCCACGGGGCACCTGGACAACCGCCAGGACCGGCCCCGAGGACATCTCGCGATGCCGACACAACCTCAAGTCGGGTCGCGTCAGCAATCCGGGCAGCCGGTTCGGACGGGCGGTTGCGGGAAGTCCTCCCGGCCCTCCAGCCAGCCGGTGAGCCGCTCGGACAAGGTGAACGGTTCGGGGAAGAGGGAGTGAGGCAGGCACGAGCCGTTCGGGTCCCAGCCCCACATCCGTCCCGTGGGAGTGCTGAAGTCGATGAGCGACCAGACCGCACACCCCCAGGTCAGCAGGGGTACTACCGGCGTCGGATAGGCCGCGCCGTAGCCCTCGCGCCACGCGAGACACGCCTCCAGCATGGGCGGTTCGTCCCGGTACTCGGTGAGGGACAGGGCAGCGCCCCAGCGGCCGAACCCGCCATCGGCGACTTCGAGGTAGATCCGCCTGAGCAGCGGCGGCATTCGGTGCCCCACCGCGGCTTCGAGCCCGACGACGGCTTCCACCGGCACCGGCACCGGCAGCCCTCCGGGCCGGGCCTGGTCACGGATCCTGTCGATGATCTCGTCGTCGGTCATACAGAAGTGGTACCAACCGCCACCGTCGATGCCCGCACAGGACCCGAACGAGAGAAACCGGGGAGGCGCAGCGCGGCGAGCCTGGCAGCCGGGCGGGCACGGCCCCGCAGGCCCCTCCAGGATGGCGCCTCCGCCAGGGCAAAAGACCACCGCCCGGTGCGGAGAGGGGCCCGAGGAGAGGAGGGGAGGTTGTTGTGACCATGTGCTACCTGATCGTGGCCTTGGGGGAACGGCGCTCGCCCGATGGCAGCGTCCAGGCGCCTCCGGGACCGGGTACCCGGGCGGTCACGTGCGGGTGAGGGCATGCAGAATGCGTCCATGCCTGACGAATACCGGCCCGGTGATGTGCTGATGCTGGAGTGCCCGTTCACCGAGACGACGGTCACCGAGGTCTCCCGCTCCTACGTCTCCGTGCGGTGGCCGTGGCTGGAGGTGGATCCGCAGGCCAGGAACATCAGGTGGAACGGGCAGCGGGCGCTTCCCACGCCCGACGCCGGGGAGTGGGAGATCTTCCGGACGCAACCCGCGGAGACCGTGCTGAGGCCGGGTGACACATGCGTCGTAGGGGTTCCCGCGACCGTGGTGCACGTCCAGGCGGTCTGTCACTTCGATCCGCCCCGGGTCACCGGCATGCTGCCGCGGCCCGCGTCCTACCTCGATCTCCTGCGGCAGGGTGACACCCATGACCCCGAGCTTGAGGATCAGACTTACGCGCTCGATCCGGCCGGCGGTGAACCGGTCCGCATCGAGCTGCTGTTCCGCCCGTACGCGTTCCTCGAACCAGGCGATGAGGTCGCCGACCGGAACGGGCGCCGCTGGCGGTTCGACGCGGCCTGGGACTGGCACCCCCTCGGCGGTGAGCCGTCGGGCACCCCGGCGTGGCCGTTGGCACTGCTCTCCCGCAATGGTGAGCCGACGCACGAGGACGCCACGGCGGTCGCCCGGGCCACGGCGGTCGGCAGCCACGCCCAGGAACTCGACCGGTGGACCGGACTCGCTATCGCGCCGCCGGCCGCCCGTCAGCAGTGACCACACCGGACCGGGACCGACACCGGGCCGGCAGCCGAGACGACGGCCAGGACAGCCGGACGCGGCGAGCCGACTCACCGGACCTGGTGAGTCGGCTCGGACTCGTCCGGGTCACACGGCCGTTCCCCGGTAGGCCTCGACCTCCACCTCGACCAGGACCCGGGAGTCCATGAAGCCCGAGACGACCACCAGGGTCACAGCCGGGCGCACCGCCCCGAAGATCTCCTTGTGGGCCCGGCTGACCGCGTCGACGTCCCGTGGGCGCCGGCGGCCCGGACGGCGGCCGGACAGCGGCTGCACCGCAGCCGTACGGCAGCCGCAGCCGAGCGGTCGGGCAGCGAGCCGAGCCGGGTGTCGCAACACCTGGCCGCCTGCCGCAACCAAGATCGGCACGCGCTCGTCCCACTGATGGCTCGAAGGCACCGAACGCCAGGGGGAAGCGATGGCCGCGGTCGAACCGCACAATCCGTACGCGGTCACTGCGCCGGGGCGCGCACCAGTTCGTCCGGCCTCGAACCGGCGCCGGCAAGTCGTCACCCTCGGTGCGGCCTGCGCCCTGCCGTCGTTGGTCTCGGTGGCCGTCGGCAGCGCCGTCCAGCACGTCGACCCCGGGGACAGCGGGAGCACCTGCGCGATCGTGCACCTGGTGGTGACCCTCGTGGCCGTCATACCCGCGTACTTCGTCAGCGTCCGAGCCCTGCAGCCGTCCGCCGCCCGGTGGCGCCGGCTGCTGGCACCCGTGCTGATGGCGCTCGACCTCGTGGCCACCCACGGGCTGGCCCTCCTGCTGCCCTTCCGCCCGGGCCTGCTGAGCGTGCTGGTGTTCGCCCTCCCGTCCTTCGCCCTGGCCGGCGCCGTGGTGCTGCGCTCACGCACCGCCCTGCCGGCGGCCGTCGGCACCCTGCTGGGCGTGTTCGTGCTCGCGTTCCCGCTGCGGGCGATGCAGCAGGAGGCGGGGGTCCAGGACCTGCTGCGCGGGGCAGGCGTCCCCTCCCGGTCCCTGATGCAACCGGTCCTCTTGGCGGATGTGGTGGTCACCGGAACCAGCTGGGACGGGCATCGGGCGGTCTTCGTGCTCAGCGACCAAGCGGACCTGGCCAACACGGGCGGAATCAGCGACGGCTTCGACAAGGCCGCGGTCGCAACGGTCTCCTTCGGCTACGGCGACCCCTGTGGCCGCCCCGTGCTGTCCGCGGTGGGTGAGAATCTCACCACCAGCCCCTTCACCCCCTGCCTGCCGGAGGCGGGTGGCCTGTGGTCCGACGGAGCGAACCGGTTCGTCCTGCAACGCGACGGCTTCACGATCACGCTGGCCACCGACGGCGGCGAGCTGGACACCCTCAGCGGGGGCGGCGCGGTGCGCCGGGCCGTCCTGGCGGCCCATCCCGCCACCGAATCCGAACTGCGCTCCCTGGAGGGCTGGTTCCCCTCCAGCTGGCTGGGCTGCTTGGTGCTCTGACACCCGGAGACGGGACGGTGCCGTCCACCGGGTCCCGGGCACCGTGCACCGGGCACCGCGCACCTTGCGCCGAGGCCCGCTCGGCGGTCCTGACCTGGGTAGTCAATCGTCGCTGACACCGACCACCGCCCGTCAACCTTCGGTGGCAATCGGCCGAGGTACGACACACGTCGTCTCTCCTCCCCTCGCTACCTCGAAGTGATCGAACTGGGGCATTTAATGAGGCTTTGTCCTGATTTTCCGTCAGGCATTCTGTCATGCCCGCGCCTTGTAGCGTGAGGGGCGCAGGGCATCTCGCTGTGAGGAGAGGTGAACTGCGGATGAGTGCTCGTACTCGCGGACAGGGCGATCTGCCGTGGTACCGGGTCGGCCGTCAGCGGCCCGTGGCCGTGTTCGACAGAGCCATGGCCGATGGGACGACCCCGACACCTACCGCCGGCGCGTCCGGCCGGGTCGGCTCGGGCGGACGACGTGGGGAGCGCGGTGTGGGAGTGGTATCGGTGGGGAGCGCGCTGCTGTCCGGTATGGCACTGCTGGCGGCCACGGCTCCGCCCGTGGCCGCCGCGCCGGCGGCCCCCGCGCCCGCGGAACCCATGCCAGTGCGGGCGCAGCGAGCCGATCCGTCGCAGACCTTCACCTTCACCGGCGCTCCGCAGACCCTGACGGTGCCGGCGGCGGCGGTGGTGACGATCACCGCGGACGGCGCCGGCGGCGCGGACAACACCGGCACCCCGTGTTCCGTCACGGGAACGGGCGGTACGGGCGCGCGGGTGGTGACCACCCTGCCGCAGACCACCGCCCCGACGACGTTCACCGTCAACGTCGGCGGCACCGGCGGCAAGGGCTGCAACGGCACCGGGACGGCGGGAGCCGGGGGGTTCAACGGCGGCGCGCCAGGTGGGGCCGGCGGATCCGGTGGCGCCGAAGGTCCGGGCGGGGGCGGGGCCTCCAGTGTCAGCGCGGGCGGCTCGCTGCTGGCGGTCGCCGGGGGCGGTGGTGGCGCCGGTGGCACCGGAGCGGGCTCTGCAGGGGGGAACGGGGGTGGCGGCGGAACGGCGGATGCCACCGGGGGTACCGCGGGAAGTTCCACCGGCTCCGGGGCTTCGCCGGGGCAGGGCGGGGGCGGGGGCAGCACCAGCGCGAGCACCGGTGGCGCCGACGGGGCGGCCGGCACCGCTGCGCCCTGCAACGCCGCCAACGGCGGGCCGGGAGGCGGGTTTGCCGGCGTCACGGTCGGCACCGGCGGCAACGGCGGCACCTTCGACGGTTTCTGCAACCCCACCACCAACGGTGCCGGTGGGGGCGGTGGCGGCGGGTACTTCGCCGGTGGGGGCGGCGGCAGCGCCGCCGTGGTCAACGGCATCTCGGCGGGCGGGGGTGGAGGTGGCGGGGGCAGCAGCTTCGCCACCCCCTCGGGCACCTCCACGTCCTACGCGCCGTCGACGGTCGGGACGGCGAACCACAACGGCCAGGTGACCATCTCCTACACGCTGCTCACCCCGTCCTTGACCATCGCCAAGACCCACGGCAAACACTTCACCCAGGGGCGGGACGGCACCTACACCATCACCGTCGGCAACGCCGCCGGTGCCGCCCCGACCGACGGCACCGCGGTCACCGTGTACGACACCCTTCCCGACGGGCTCAGGGCCGACAGCATCAGCGGCACGGGATGGAACTGCACCCTGATCAACCTCACCTGCACCCGTGACGACGTCCTTCCCGCCGGGAGCAGCTACCCGCCCATCACCCTCAAGGTCGACGTCTCCTGCGCCGCCCCGCGCGATGTCACCAACATCGCCACCGCCATCGGCGGCGGCGACTCCACCGGCCACATCGCCGCCGCCCCCACCAGGATCACGCGCCACGAGCACGACGAGCGCTGCGAGCGCCACGAGCACTGGTAACCCGACCGGCCCGAACCGACGGCGGGGCACGTCCACGAGGACGGCCCCGCCGTCAGGCATGCACCGCCGATCAGTGGCACCGGATGCGACAACCCGCCATTCCACTCCTCCGCATGTCGGCAGGTCACACCGTGCAAGCCCTTCGCCGCGTGGAGCCTCGTGTGGAGCACACGGTCCTCCCGCCACGGATCGCCGGGAGCGAAGGGCAACGCGGCCATCAGCCCCCGCTTGGTGGGGTGGGAAGCATCAGCGGGCCCGAGGCCTGTGCGGCACGCCGCCGTTGTAACCCCACCACGACAGGCACGGGCACTCACCCTTGAGCCGCCCGATCCCCGGCGCGCCCCACGCCCAACGGCCCCGCACTCCCACTACTGGGCCTGGTTCGGGCCACCCGGTGATCGGGCGGCCCGACCACCAGCCGCCTCAGGACGGGGGTGACGGCCGCGCCTCGACCGCCCGGCAGTCCCCTCGCCATGCTCGCCGAGGGCGCTGACACGATGGATATGTGATACGGCATCAGTGAACTCCGTCCCGGGCTCCCGGCTCCCGGCTCCCGGCAACAGCTCATCGGTAGACAGCGGCCGTCGGCTGCTCGCCACCGGGGATCCTCTCACTCCCGTCCCCATTGCTGTCCCACTCGTCCCACAGTGCGGGGAGACGGTGTTGATCGGTCGTCGGTTCTGCTCAGATGGGGTGATCCCTATCCACCCGCCGCCCGTCGGCGGATCCCCTGGAGGAACTTTGCGCTCTCCCGTCAACTCCCGGCCCCGGCACCGGACACCGGCGCGGCCCCGCCGCGCGGTTGCGCTGCTCCTCGTCTGCGCCGCCCTCGGCCTCGGCTCGGCGACCGGGGCCGCCGCCGATACCACCCCGCCGCCCGCGCTCAACCTCAACCACCCCTCGTGCCCTTCGGTCCTGTCCGCCGGCGAGTCCGACGGCTGCGTCACCGAGTTGCAGCACCAGCTCAACCTGCGCGGCGCGAACCTGACCGCCGACGGCTCCTTCGGCCCGGCCACCACCACCGCGGTGCAGAACTTCCAGACCTCCGCCGGGCTGGGCGTCGACGGCCAGGTCGGGCCCGCCACCAAGGGCGCGCTGTACGCGGTCTCGCTGACGCCGGTCACACTGACCTCACTCCGGTGCCCGGCGACCGTCCACGCGGGCCAGCGGGACGGCTGCGTGACCGAGCTGCAGAACCTGCTCAACGCGCACGGCGCGAACCTGACCGCCGACGGTTCCTTCGGCCCGGCCACCACCACGGCCGTGAAGAACTACCAGGCCTCCGCCGGACTCGCCGCCGACGGCTACGTCGGCCCCGCGACCAAGGCCTCGCTGTACAACCTCCCCGCCCCGGTGACCCCGCCCTCCCAGGGCTCCGGCCTGTACGCGTCGGTCGTCAGCCTCGCGCAGAACGCCACCCAGCAGTACATCCCCTACGCCTGGGGCGGCGGCAAGGACTCGACCCCAGGGCCCACGTACGGAAACTGCGCCCTCTACACCGGCGCGATCAACCCGTGCCCGGCCGGCAACACCGTAGGCCTGGACTGCTCGGGATTCACCCGCTGGATCTACTGGCAGGCCGGCGCCGGCGACATCGGTCTGGCGACGGACAACCAGATCGCCAACCGCCGGTTCCACATGGTCGACCAGTCCCAGGCCATCCCCGGTGACCTGGTGTTCTTCGGCGCCGACGCGAACTCCCCGGAGCACGTCGGCATCTACACCGGGAACGTCGACGGGGTGCCGATGATGATCAACGCGCCCTTCACCGGCGCCTACACGCGCTCGGACCCGGTCAGCATGGCGTCCGACCTGATCGGCTACTACCACTACGCGCTCTGACACCAGGCCTCTTCGGTCTCCCATGAGCCCTGCCGGACGTCCGGGCGGGCTGTCATCACGCTGTCGTCGGTGACAGCCCGTCCGGCGGCAACCGGGTTCCCAAGCTCCACCTCCACGCCCGCGACCGGCACGTCGCCGGAATGCTCGCCACCGTCCCGGCCGGGGCCGCCCGGCTGGAGGACCTGGAGACCGACGGGTACGACGGGTACGACGGGTACGACGCCCAAGCCTGGTGGCCGCTGAACGATCCCGACGCCGACGCCACTGACGGGATGACGCCGACCCGAGGCCAATTCGGCGCGCAGGACCTCGACGGCCTCGTCCGCACGCCCGGCCCGCCCTCGCGGACGCCGTCGGCCCTGTCGGCGTCCACGAGGCGCTGCCGAGGCACGCGACCGCCCGCACCGGCACGGCACGACACGGGTGCGGGCGATGGCTGGATGAATGACTCCGACTGGCACACCAGGCGGCTGTACCGCCCGGTGCTTTCCGGTGTACGACCGCCCTGGGCCGGCGGCGGGCGGTGGTCGGCGCTTCCCCATCGGTGATCCCGGGTGAATTGCTGGCCATGGGGCTCGCGACTCGATATCCACGACGCACCGAGTGACCCGGTCCCGACCGCAACGGCTCTTGTACCGGCGGTCAGTCTCGGCTGAATCCCTTGATCGTTCGGGCCGGAACCAGAATGGTCGGGCCCTCGCCGGGCCACCGGAACCAGCCAATCCGCGCGTTCCAGCGGTGCGGAGGGCGACGGTGAGGCACTCTGGGGAGAGCCGCTCGGGTCGCATGCGGAGCTCGGAGTCCGTATGCGGAGCCCGTCTGTGGTGTCCTGCGGATGCGTGCCCATGGGGAGCGGGCGCGGGAAGCCGCAATTTCGGCACGGTCGATCTCTCTGCTGTCTGTCTCTATCGGGGGCCCAGTATGAGTTCAGCACCGTCGTTCTTCACACACGCCGGGAACTTCGTGAGCGCGGTGACGGGGGGTGTGGATCCCCGTACGGGATTGTTCAGCGTCCAGGTCGCGTTGGGGAATCTGGTCGGCAATCGAAACCTCGGGCCGTCGTTGCCGTTGGTCCTGGGTTACTCGCCGCTCAGCCGTGCCGATATCGGCTTGGGGCAGGGGGTCACGCTGGGGCTGACCTCCTATGACACGGACGCCCGGCTGTTGGCGCTGTCCTCCGGCGAGCGGTACAAGACCCAGGAGGCCGGCGGGAACGTCAACCTGCAGCAGAGGAAGCTCGACACGGTCCGTGTCACGAAGGACTCGGACTCCTACCGTGTCGTGCACAAGTCCGGCGATGTGGAGATCCTGGCCGGGCCCAGGAAGGGGTTCAGCCTCAAGGTGCCCACCGCCTTGCTGACGCCCACCGGTCATTCCCTGGCCCTGAGCTGGGATTTCACGACCGGTCCGCAGCCGCGTCTCCTGGAGGTCAGGGACGAGACCGACACGCTGCTCACCGTCGACTACGTCGGCAAGAGCAAGGCCACCTTGAACGTGCTGCCCGGGCAGTCCGAGGGCTACGGCGTGGAGCTGCGGTTCCGGAACGGCCTGCTGGCCGGTGTGCGGCATGACGGCCTGGGTGCGGACGCACCGCTGGTCTGGGACTTCACCTCCGATTCCGTGGGACTGCAGGGGGTGTGGGGTTCGTGGATCACCGGGGTGAGCTCGCCGGGCGGGATGTCCGAGACGGTCTACTACCCTCAGGACGGGTCGGGCCACCAGTTCCCGGCCTCCGCCGGTCTTCCGGCGCTGCCCCGTGTGACGCGCTACGTCCGGCGTCCGGGCGGCGGGCAGCCGCAGATCGAGATCGACTACAGCTATACGGAGAGGAACTTCCTCGGCGGCCACTCAGGTGCGGCGTGGGATCCCGACCGGGACAATCTCTACGGGGTGCTGACCAGTTATTCGTACGGTTCCACCGAGTCCCGGACCTGCGACGGCCGGACCACGGAAACGGTCCGGAGCTACAACCAGTACCACGTGCAGACAAGCGAGGAGACACGGCAGAACGGTTGCTCCCGGAAGGTCGAGACCGACTACTACGCGTCGGTCGGCACGCCGTTCGACCGGCAGCCGGCGCAGTTCCAGCTTCCGAGGAGCCGGACGGTCACCTGGACCGACCCCCGGCACAACGCGCGCTCCGAGACCACCGAGACGGCCTTCGACGACGCGGGCAACCCCCAGAGCCAGGTCGATCCTGACGGCACCCGGACCGAGTGGACCTACTACCCGGCGAGTGGAAGCGGCTCCGACTGCCCGCCCGAGCCCAACGGCTTCACCCGGCTGCTCCGGTCGGTCACCCGCACGCCCCCGAAGACCGGGTTCGACACGCCCGTCCACAAGGTGACGTACGGGTACCTCCAGCTCCGGGCCACAGCAGATCCGCGGGTGAGCGCCGCGGTGTTGAAGTCCGGCGAACAGCACTACGCCGACGGCCGGCTCCTCTCGGCGAGGACGTTCGCCTACAGCGCCACGGGAACGGAACTGGCCCGCCTGACCCGCCTGGTGGAGACCGAGTACCCCAGCGGCGGCAACGGTCCGGCGTACGCCGCCACCCACGACTTCGCCTTCTCGGTGGAACAGGACGCGCTGGTCCAGCGGCACACGCTGACGAGCCACGACGACCTCACGCTCACGCGGTCACAGACGCGCTCGCGCTTCACCGGGCGTCTGTTGACCACCACCGACCCGCACAGCAACACCGAGACCATGACCTACGATCTTCTCGGCCGCATGACCGCCCGCACCCGGAACGCCGACGATCCCCGGTACCGGGCGACGGACACCGTCACGTACGAGACGGGCGGCAGCGCCCCGTTCGTCGTGACGTCCACCGACGCGGTGGGCAACGCGCTGCGCGAGAGCCTCGACGGCCTGGGCCGGCCGATCCGCTACGAGCGCAAGGACACCGACGGCGACGGCACCTGGTACACCGTCCGGACGCTCGGCTACGACGAGCAGGGCCGCCTGTCGTCGGTGACCGAAGCGGACCAGGTCCGCGGCGGCGGGCCGCTCCAGCTGACCCAGTCCTACAGCTACGACGACTGGGGTCAGGTGTCGGTCACGACCTCCGGCGACGGCGCCCGCCACCGCGTCGTGACCGACCCGATCCAGCAGACCACCACCACCCAGCTGCTCGACCCCGGCACCCCCGTCACCGGGACACAGGTGACGACCTACAACACGCGGCGAGAGCCGGTGAGCGTGGCACGGTTCGACCTGCAGGGCGAGCCCGCGGGGGCCAGCGAACTGCAGCGCGACGGCTGGGGCCGAGTGCGCAGCGCGACCGACGAACTGGGCAACACCACGCGCTACGACTACGACGACCGGGGCCGGCCGACGACCACCACGCTCCCCGACGGCACGACGATCACCCGCACCTACGCACCGTCGTCCCCCGCCGAACTGATCGAGACGATCGCGCTCAACCGGACCTCCTACGGCACACAGAGCTTCGACGGCCTGGGCCGGATCACCGCCAGCACCTCGGGCGGACGCACCTGGACCCACCGCTACGCCTCGCCCGAAGACCCCCTTCCGGCCTCGGTCACAGCCCCCGACCAGCAGACCACCAGCTACGAGTACATCCCCCAGCTCGACCACGCCCTGGCCCGGGTCCAGGCCGGCGCGATCACCCAGCGGTACACCCGTGACCCGGTGACCGGCTACCTGACCACCGCCCGCGAGGGCGAGGTCACGATCACCCGCGACCACTACCCCTCGGGCCTGCCGCGCACCGAGACCACCGCGCTCGCCGGCCAGGCTGACCGCGGCACGCAGTGGACCTACACCGTGGGCGGCCTGGCGCAGACCTACACCGGAGTGGACGGCGCCACCGAGACCGTCAGCCGGGACGACTTCGGCCGGGTCACCCGGATCGACGACCCGGCCACCCAGGTGACGCTGACCTACGACAGCGCCGGCCGCCTGACCCGGTGGACGGCCGAGGACAAGCAGTCCCGGCACACGCTGACGACGGCGCTGGAGCTGGACGACTTCGGCCGCGAGGTGAAACGCACGGTCACCGACAGCCAGGGCACCACATGGACGCTGACACAGCGCCGGCAGCCGAACGGCCTGCTCAGCGGAAGGACCCTCACACGCGGAGCAGAGCCGCTGCGGGACGAATCCTTCTCCTACAGCAGCCGCAACCAACTCCTCACCTACACCTGCGCCGGAGACTCGCCCCCCGAGGACGACCGCGGCAACCCGGTCACCCGGCAGACGTTCACGTACGACGCCTACGGCAACGTCACCCGCTGCGACAGCACCTTCTCCTCGGGGTCGGACACGGCGACCTACCTGTACGGGAACCGGGCCGACCCCTGCCAGCTGACCGGCGTCCGCCACACCCACGCCTCGTTCCCTGCCACGACCGACCTGCGCTACGACCTCGCCGGGCGCCTGACCACCGACGACGCCGGGCGCGCCCTCACCTACGACGCCCTGGGCCGTCTGCGGACGGCGGGCGCTGCCGCCGGCTACGGATACGACCCGCTGGACCGGCTGCTGACCCAGACGACGGACGGGACCACCAGCACGCTGTACTACCGCCAAGGGCAGCTCGCGACCGTGATCGCCGGTGACCGGGCGACGCGGCTCCTGCTGCTCGGCCCGCAGTGCGTGGCCCAGCACCGCACCGCGGCGGGCCAGGACGAGACCCTGCTCCTGGGCACGGACGCCAAGGGCACCGTGCTGGTGTCGACCGCGGGTCACAACCCACGGGAACTCGCCCACACCGCCTACGGCGCCCGCCCGGTCGGGGAGACGGGCAGCGTCCTCGGGTACGACGGCCAGCGGACCGACCCGGCCACCGGCTGGTACCACCTCGGCAACGGCTACCGCGCCTACCACCCCGCCCTCATGCGGTTCAACGCCCCCGACTCCCTCAGCCCCTTCGGCGCGGGCGGCATCAACCCCTACGCCTACTGCGCCGGCGACCCCGTCAACCGGACCGACCCCACCGGGCACCTCAGCTGGATGGCGTGGCTGGGCATCGGGATGGGTGTGCTGGGCGTGGGCCTGGCCGTGTTCACCGCCGGCGCCTCCATCGCGGCGGCCGGCGGCGTCATGGCCGCCTTGAGCGCCGCCTCCACCGTCGAACTCGCCGTCGGCGCGGTGGGCGTCGTCTCCGACGTCACCTCCATCGCCGGCGGGGCACTGGAAGAGGCATCCCCCAAGGCGTCCTCGATCCTCGGATGGGTCTCCCTCGGCACCGGCCTGGCCGGTGCCGGAATCGGCACCGCCGCCGCACGAGGCTCCTCCCGGCTGGCCGCACAGGGAACGGCGGAGACCGCACAGGGAGCGGCAGAGGCCGCACGGGCCACCGAGGACGTCACCTCGGAAACCCGCACCTACAGCCTCACCGAGCACTACCCGGCCCAGAAGGACAACCTGGTCCTGACAGGGAACGGCGGCCGACGGGCCGGCGGTGGGACGGGCGCGCGGGGTGCCCGCTGGCCTTGGCGGCCCAGGCCCACCCGGGACGCAGCAGCTGACCGGCGGATGTATCACTACACGAACGCGCAGGGACAGCAAGGAATCATCGACAGTGGCACGCTGAACGCATCGACGATGAACCGCCATGCGCGGTACGGCCACGGGCAGTATCTGACGGACCACGCGCAAGGAGGCATCGTCGAGGACGCCAGGAAGGGCGTCGACTGGCGCGTCGCCAAGGACGAGGCCGACAGCGCGACCTCACAGATCCTCGTGCTGAACCCCGACGAGGGCGCCCGGTTCAGCCACTGGCTGGAGATCGACGTACGCGGTCTGGAAGGCCTTCGCGTTGCTGCGGACCGGCCACAGGTATTCCTGATCCCCAATGAACGCCCCCTCGACCTGACGGGCCGTATCAGGGGCTGGTGGGCACCGCTGTGACATCACACGTGACGCGACGGAGACGGCCGGGACCTCCCATCGTCGGGCGCCGCACACTCTGCACCACCTCACACGAACGAAGGGGACGGAAATGGCAACGTGGACGGGCGTGTCGCACCTCTCGGTGACGCTCACGAGCGGCGATCAGAACTGCGCGATCTATGCGAACGGGCTGAACAGGATCGGCGTGACGATCAGCATCACGCCGACCGACGAATGCGGAGACCTGATCGAGGTCGACCCCCAGCACCTGGTCTCCAATCTGTGGCTCATCGACTACAT
This sequence comes from Kitasatospora sp. NPDC096140, assembly GCF_040303045.1. Classification (NCBI taxonomy): domain Bacteria; kingdom Bacillati; phylum Actinomycetota; class Actinomycetes; order Kitasatosporales; family Streptomycetaceae; genus Kitasatospora; species Kitasatospora sp. NPDC096140. Next base: position 2,839 of record NZ_JBEOUW010000082.1, on the reverse strand, counting down.
CGACGAGTCGAAACTCCACTGGAACGGCAAGTCGGGCTGGTCCTACACGGACACCGAGAACGAGTTCACCGCCATCCCCGGCGGAGCGGGCGAGCGTGCCGAAGTCGCCACCGGAGGCAACGGAGCCCAGCACGTCACGTTCTACGTCTATTGCTCACCCGGAGTGACCAAAAAGTCGATCAGCGTTCTGGTCAGGACCGACTCGGAGGACGGTGACACCTTCAGCACCTCCAAGGACGGGGCGTACCCGAGCCAGGTTGTGATCAATCCTCGGGCAGCCGCGACCTACACGAAGGACAACATCAGCTGGGACTACTCGCGCACGTCGACCGACGAAGAGAACAACACGCGGTACGTAACGACTCGCGCCTGGAACTACTACCTGTCCCTGAAGGAACCGGACAACTACTTCGTCACCTTCCGGGTGCACGGCCACTTCAGTGATTCCGGTTACGACGGTCTCTTCTCGGCCCACATCCCCGCCGACAATGACCGCGGGAACTTCTACGGCGGTTACGTCTGGTACAGCGAGCCGCACAACTACAGCACCGGGCAGATCGTCAATTTCCCCGAGGGGAACCACTGGTGGGACACCGCTGCGATCTACGACAGGTCGTATCCCGAGCAGTACCTGTGCTTCACATGGGTGCACTCCACCACCAGCGGCGACGGTTGGCACATCCCCAACGGGCCGATCACCAACTGGCACGTCTACTACACTCCGAGGATCGTCGCGTGGGACCGGTACGGCAACACGGGCACGTTCTGGGTGGACGGGGACGAGATCACCAAGGGGCTCAACCTCACCGACTACCAACCGTAGTCACAGGGCGAACGCACAACCCGTGCAGCGTGCGTCCGCGCAGGTGAGTCGACGGCCGGTGGGGTGGGCCGGCACCTGGGGGCCGCCGAACGGCGCAGGACCAGCGGGAACTTCCCCGTCAAAGACCCCGGGAATCATTGCGGGAAACTCGAAGACATCTGGGCGCTGTGCGTCGGAACGACCGGAAAACCAAGCTGACCGGCACCGCCAGAAAGGTGGAGGTGATCGCGGCAACCACGGTAAGTGACAGGCGGTCTGGCAGGGGCGACTCCTCATCGGCCCTGCCAGACCGCAGTACGACGAGACGCTACGCATCCGGCAGTGCCGGGCGCGCCGTCATGACCTGCGCTCCCCAGCGCCGCTCCGCCGCCGGGCACCGCCACCTGACCCGGCGCTGGTGCGAACCGCCGACAGCGCGCCGCCCCTCCTACAGGCCGCTACCTGTCGAATCGTCGAAGCCGCAGAGACACATGCCACGGTCTACATGGGGCGCTGGCTTTCGATGCTCGCATCAGCCACGGCGATGGCGACCCCGAGCGCCTCGGTGATGTGGGTCGCGGCCGACATCACCCGGGCGGTACCGACGATCGGCGCGATCGCCACCAGCACGTCCTGCAGCTGGGCCGCGGTCATGTGCTCGCGCATCGCCGGCTCCAGGTGCGCGAGGTAGGAGACAGCGGGAGCGTCCATCGCAGCCAGCGCCGCGATCCGGGTGAGGATGAGCATGTCGGGCGCCAGACCGCACCGCTCGATCGAGTCAGCGGTCATGGCCATGAGAGTGTCGAGAACGGGCGTCTCGGAGGTGGTGGACATGGTTCCGTCTCCAGATGTCGTTCGGCTCGGCCTGCGTCGTACGCCCAGACCGGGGCACCCGTAGCGCCCGGTCCGACCGTAGGCAACCAGCGGACCGCTCGCACGGGCGGTGAGCCGCCCGAGTGGACCGCCCAGGAACCGACCCGGGCACCTCCCGCGTGCTGGTGGATCTCTGCGTGCTCCCTTCCGGCAGAGCGAGGTGCCTAGAGGAGCGCGGCAGTGGCCTTCCTCTTCTGCTGCTCCGGGTGCTTCTCGTGGCAGGGCCGGCAGAGGCCGCCCGGGCGGCGGGTCCGCTCCATCTGTCCCTCGGGGCTGTACTCCCGGCTGCCGGCCTGCTCGGGCACGTTGCCGCAGTCGGCGCAGGCCGGGGTCTGCATCAGGTCGCGGGGGCCTGCTCGGCCTTCCTCTCCCTCGCCTTCTGGCGCTCGCCGTACACGGCGCGGGTGTCCGGGCTCTCCGGCGCGTCCAGCGGGGAGTGCCGGCCTTCACGGCCGTTCCGCCACCACACCGGCCCGAGCGGCCTGGACGGACCCCGTAGGCTCGCCTGGGTGCGGTGGATCTGTGGGGTGGCGGCTGAGTCTCCGGACTCGGCCGTGCGGGGAGGTTGGGGGGTGGGTGTTGGCGGAGCGTGCGGGATCGCGTGCCGAATCGGTCCTGGGGTGGGCAGCTGCCTCCTGCGACGCGCAGTTGCGTCGTTGGGTTGCGGGGTTGGAGGGCGCGGTCGGGGAAGTGGCTGCGTACCAGTTCGGGTTGTCCGGTGGCGGGTCTTCGGATCTGCGGCATGGTGGCAAGCACGTACGGGCGGCGTTGACGCTCACCTGTGCCCGGGCGGTGGGGGGAGACCCGGATCGGGCGGCTCCCGCCGCGGTGGTGGTGGAGATGGTCCACAACCTGTCGCTGTTGTACGACGACGTCCTGGATGGCGATGTGGTGCGCCGTCACCGGGCGTCCGCCTGGCAGGTGTTCGGCCCGGCCGCCGCGACCCGGTCGGCCGATGCGCTGCTGATGCTGGCGTTCGAGATACTCAACGAGTCCGACACGCCCGACCCCGTCGCGCGTGAGGCGTCAACGAACCTGCTGGACACGCTGATTCAGCTGGCAGTGGGTGAGAAGCGATTCCCAAATCGAAGGTAGGGTCACGTTTTCCCTGGTGAGGCGTGTGGTTGCCGCTCGGTAGGCATGCTCGGACCGCTGTGTTGGTGC
>NZ_JBEOUW010000081.1:0-18372 GCF_040303045.1 Kitasatospora sp. NPDC096140 | reverse complement strand
CCGGGGCGGGGGCCCTGAGCCCGCGCCCCCCGCCCGCCCCCCCCCCCCTCCGTTCCCGGGAACGGAGGGGCCGGCGGTCGTCCGGTGCGGAGCCGTCGGGTCAGCCGCGGACGGTGGCCTCGAAGGCGTGCAGGTAGGGGTTGACCGGGCAGACCTCGGTGACGGTCAGACCGGCTTCCTCCATCAGCCGGACCATGCTCTCCTCGGAGTGCTTGGCGCCGCCCACGTTGAGCATCAGCAACAGGTCCATCGCGGTGGTGAAGCGCATCGACGGGCTGTTGTCGACGAGGTTCTCGACGACCACCACGCGGGCGCCGGGGCGCGCCGCCTTCACCACGTTGGCGAGGGTACGGCGGGTGCTCTCGTCGTCCCACTCCAGGATGTTCTTGATGATGTAGAGGTCGGCGCGGACCGGGATGTCCACCCGGCAGTCGCCCGGCACCATGCGGGCGCGCGCGGAGAAGGCGCCGCCGTCCTGCAGCCGGGAGTCCGCGCCGGCGACGACCTTGGGCAGGTCGAGCAGGGTGCCGTGCAGGGCCGGGTGCTTCTCCAGCAGGCTGGCGAGCACGTGGCCCTGGCCGCCGCCGATGTCGACCACCGAGTCGATGCCGGTGAGGTCCAGGTAGTCGGCGAAGTCCTGGGCGGACTGCCGGCTGGAGGTGGTCATCGCCTTGTCGAAGACCTTGGCCGAGTCGCCGCCGTCGGTGTGCAGGTAGTCGAAGAACTCCTTGCCGAACAGCTCCGGGAAGACGTTGCGGCCGGAGCGGACCGCCTCGTCCAGCTTCGGCCAGGCCTCCCAGGTCCACGGCTCGGTGCACCAGAGGGAGATGTAGCGGAGCGAGTTGGGGGCGTCCTCGCGCAGCAGCCGGGACATCTCGGTGTGCTCGAAGCGGTCGCCCCCGGTCTCGGCGAAGATGCCGTAGCAGGTGAGCGCGCGCAGCAGGCGGCGCAGCTGGCGGGGCTCGGTGTCGAGCGCGGCGGCGAGGTCGGTGACGGTGGTCGGGGTGTCGCCGAGCGCGTCGGCGACTCCGAGCCGGGCGGCCGCCCGGACGGCGGCGGCGCAGGCGGCGCCGAAGACGAGCTCGCGCAGGCGCATCGCGGCCTGCGGGCTGGAGTGGGCGGGTGCGGTGGTCATGGGCGCTTCCTTGGGGGTGGGCGGCGAGGGGGTCGGGGTGCTCAGCAGCGGCCGGAGGGCTCGGAGCGTTCGCAGGTGTTGCGGGCGAAGGTGTTGTCGGCCCCGGCGTCGCGGTCGGCGAGGTCGGCGGGGCCGTTGCCGCTCAGGCGGTTGTCGGTGACCTGGGCCCGGGCGTTGGAGACGCCGACGACACTCTTGAAGAGGACGATGCCGCCGGAGAAGTCCGAGGTGCCGGTGTTGTCGCGGACCTCGTTGTCGGTGACCCGGGCGTCCTCGGTGCCGGTGAGCACGATGCCGGCGCCCTGGATGGCGCCCAGGCGCGGGTTGGCCGGGCAGAACTTGTTGTTGGCGACGACCTTGTTGCGCCGCACGTCCAGGTCCCCGGCGCGGGGCACGCCCTCGTCGCCGACCACGAAGACGCCGGCGCAGTTGCCGCTGATGTCGTTGTCCTGGACGGCCAGCCCACGCAGCCGGCGGACGGTGACGCCGACCCGGTTGCCGGTCAGCTCGTTGCCCTCGACCACGGTGCCGCCGGTGTCGGGCGCGCCGCCCTCGCGGTAGGCGTAGTTGGCGAGGAAGACGCCGGACTGGCCGTTGTCGGTCGAGCGGTTGCCGAGGATGGCGGCCTTGGTGGACATCTCCTGGCTGATGCCCTGCTGGGCGTTGCCGTGGACGAAGGTGCCCTGGACGGTCAGGCCGGTGGTGCCGCTGGCGTCGATCCCGTTCTTGGCGAAGCCGGTGACGGCGAGGGCCTCGATGGTGACGTCGCGCAGCGGGGCGGCCTCGGTGCCCACCACGCAGAGGCCGTGCCCGGCGGTGGCGCAGGCGTTCTCGGTGCCGGTGCCGGGGGTGATGACGCTGTCGGGGCCGGAGCCGACCAGGGTGAGGCCGGGGGTGGTGATGCGGACGCTGCCCCGGTAGGTGCCGGGGAGCAGCAGGACGGTGTCGCCGGGTTGGGCGGCGTCGACGGCCTGCTGAATCGATTCGCCGGGCTGGACGAGGTGCAGCCGGCCGATGTCGGTGGCGTGGGCCGCGGGCGCGGCGGCCAGGGTGGTGAGGACGGTGGTCAGGGCGGTGGCGGCCGCGGTGGCCGCGGCCAGGTGGTGGACCCGTCGCGTGGGCATGAGTGGTGACCTGTTCTTTCGGCGTGCGCGGTGCTCGTGGGTGGGTCGGGGTGTCCGGCCCGGTCCGGCGGTGTGGACTGACGCGCTGTGTGCGGGCGGTGACGGCCGGTGGGTGCGGCCGAGTCGACGGTACGGTCGCCCGGGTGGGGCCGCCACCAGGGCTGGGCTGCGGGACTGACGGGGCGTCGGCCGGGCGTGGGACGGCCCGGCGTGGCGCGTGCGGGGCGGACATGACGACGCGCCCGACCGCGGGTGCGGTCGGGCGCGGGTGCGGATGTGGGTGCGGTCGGGCGCCGTGGGGCGCGGGTGCGGGTGCGGTCGGGCGCGGGTGCGGATGTGGGTGCGGTCGGGGGCGGTGTGTTTCCTGCCGGCTCCGGCTCAGCCCCCGGCCGGGGCCTGCGGGCCGAGGCGCACGGGCAGCGCGGCGAGGTGCCAGGCGGCCGGGTTCGGGCCGCGTTCGACGGCCTCCGGTCCGACCGCGAGGGCGAGCTGCGGGTACGCGCGGAGCAGCGCGCCGAGGGCGACCACCGCCTCCTCGTGCGCCAGCGCCGCGCCCAGGCAGCGGTGGGTGCCGTGGCCGAAGCCGAGGTGCGCGTCGTGGTGCCCGTCGCGGTCCGGGGCGCCGGCCCGGCAGATGTCCAGGCGCTCCGGCTCGGCGTAGACCCGCGGGTCGTGGTTGGCCCCCGCGAGGATCGGCATCACCGCCTCCCCCTTGCGGATCAGGGTGCCGGCCAGGGTGAGGTCCTCGGTCGCGTAGCGCGGCACCCCGCCGATGGTCGGGCCGCACCAGCGCATCAGCTCGTCGACGGCGGCGGGCAGCAGTCCCGGGTCGGCGCGGACCAGCGCCAGCTGTTCGGGGTGGGCGAGCAGCGCGGCCGTCCCGTTGCCGATCAGCGTGGCGGTGGTCTCGTGCCCGGCGACGATCAGGTTGAGGATCAGCGAGACCGTCTCGACCGGGGCGAGGGTGTCGCCCTCGGCGGCCGCCAGCCGGGAGAGCAGGTCCTCGGTCGGTTCGGCGCGGCGCCGCTCGATCAGTTCGCGGGCGGCGGCCACCATCGCGCGCAGCGCCCCGTCCAGGCCGGGCCCGGCGCCCCGGCCGAGGTAGGAGCTCCAGCGGCGCCACTGCGGGCGGTCGGCCTCGGGGATGCCCAGCACCTCGCAGATCACCGTGACGGGCAGCGGGTAGGCGAAGTGCGCGACGAGGTCGACCACGCCGTCCCGGTCGGCGTGCCCGGCGAGCCCGCGGGCGTACTCCTCGGCGAGCCGTTCGATCCGGGGCCGCAGGCGCTCGACCGCGCCGGCCGTGAAGGCCGGGTGCACCAGGCCGCGCATCCGGCGGTGCCGGGCGCCGTCCGCGTCGAAGACGCCGGCGCGCAGGTACGCGGCGCACTCCGGCGGCATGCCGCGGGCGCGCCAGACCTGCTCGGTGCGGTGGGCGGGGGCGGGCGCCTCGGCGGGGGCGGCCGCAGGGGTGGACGTGTCGGCGGTGGCGGGCGCAGCGGCCCCGGTGGGCGCCTCGGCACGGGGCCCGCCGTGGACGGAGTGCACGTCGTTGGCGAAGCGCGGGTCGGAGAGCACCGTGCGGACGTCCTGGTAGCGGACGGCGATCCAGAACGGGTCCACGCCGGGGATGGTGGCGCGGGCGAGCGGGGCACATTCGCGCAGGTCGGCGAAGGCGGCGAAGGGGTCACGGACAAGGTGGTCGGCGCGCAGGTCGACGGTCTCGACGGGGTCGGCGGTGGTCACGGCTGCCTCCTCGGGGACACGGATTCCTCGTGGTCACGGATCGTGACGGAGGCGGGTGCCGGGATCCGGGGTTTCCGGGTGCCATTCACTCGATGGAGTACAGAGGATCGTTTCCTCAGGGCTCGGTGGAAGGGCGCGGCGGACCCCGTCTCCGCAGGCCCGGGCCGACCTGCCCGCCGCCGCCGTCCGGCCGCGTGACATCCTCGGGGCCATGACCACCGTGCCCGCGCCGTCCCCCGCCGCCACCACCGCCACCGTCCGCAACCCGATCGGCGCCCACGTCCCGGTGGCCGGCCGGGGGCTGGCCGGGACGGGCCTGGCGTACGCGCGGCGGGTCGGCGCCGAGACGGTGCAGGTCTTCGTGGCCAACCCGCGCGGCTGGGCGACGCCCGCAGGCAACCCGGCGCAGGACGAGGAGTTCCGCACCGCCTGCGCCGACCAGGGCGTCCCGGCCTGGGTGCACGCGCCCTACCTGATCAACTTCGGCTCGGACACCCCGGCCACCCGCGAGCGTTCGGCCGACTCGCTGCGCCACTCGCTGCACCGCGGCCACGCCATCGGCGCACTCGGTGTCGTGCTGCACACCGGCTCGGCGGTCGGCGCCGCGCCCGGCGGCGGCTCGCGCCGGGCGGAGGCGATGGCGCAGGTCCGCGAGGACGTCCGGCCGCTGCTGGACGAGCTCGACGCACTCGGCGAGGACGCGCCCTGGCTGCTGCTGGAGCCGACCGCCGGTCAGGGCAGCTCCCTCTGTTCACGGATGGAGGAACTGGCCGAGTACGTGGAGGCGCTGGACCGTCACCCGAAGGTGGGAGTCTGCCTGGACACCTGCCACGCCTTCGCCGCCGGACACGATCTGGCGGCCCCCGGCGGGGTGACGGCCGCGCTCGACGCCCTGGCCTCCGCCGCCGGGCCGGGCCGGCTGCGGCTGATCCACGCCAACGACTCCGAGGACGTGGTCGGTGCCCGCAAGGACCGGCACGCCAACATCGGCGCCGGGATGATCGGCGCGGAGCCGTTCCGCGAGCTGTTCGAACACCCGGAGACGGCCGGCGTACCCCTGTTGGTCGAAACCCCGGACCGCAAGCACGGCGGGGACGGCACCGGACACGCCATGGACATCGCGGTGCTGAAGGAGCTGCGGGAGCGCGCGGCCGTCCGCGTCTGAGTCCCCGCCACGGGGCCCGGCGGCCGCCGACGCTGGAGCTGCCGGATCGCGGGGCCGGTGCGAATCTGGACGAGTCGTTGCCGCCGGCCCCCAGGGGGTTCCTGGATGTTTCCGACCCGGAAACTCGCCGCACTGCCCTGCGGCCACCGCAGCAAGTGGGTGGTGCTCGCACTGTGGCTGGTGCTGCTGGTGGCCCTCGGCCCACTGGCCGGAAAGCTCATGGGTGCCGAGGACAACCAGGCGTCCAGCTGGCTGCCCGGCAGCGCCGAGTCCACCCTGGTGCTCGACGAGCAGCGGGCCTTCCAACCGGTGGACACCGCCCAGGCCGTCGTGGTCTACCAGCGGCCCTCCGGCATCACCCCCGCCGACCGGGCCGAAGCCGCCCGTGACGCCGCCGAGTTCCGCACCGTGCCGCACGTCGCCGGGACGGTCACCGGCCCGGTGCTCTCCGGCGACGGCCAGGCGATGCAGACCATCGTGCCGATCGACATCGGCACCAACGGCTGGAACGACCTGAAACCCGCCGTCGAGCAGCTGCGCCGGATCGCCGCCGACGGCAGCAACGGCATGACCACCCATGTGACCGGCCCCGGCGGCATCGGCGCCGACCAGGCCGCGGCCTTCGCGGGCATCGACAGCTCGCTGCTCGCCGCCACCGTCAGCGTGGTGATCATCCTGCTGCTGCTCACCTACCGCAGCCCGGTGCTGTGGATCCTGCCGCTGGTCTCGGCGGCCGGCGCGCTGACCGTCGCCGAGGCGCTCATCTACCTGCTCGCCAAGCACGCCGGACTGACCGTCAACGCGCAGAGCGCGGGCATCCTGATCGTCCTGGTGCTCGGCGCCGGCACGGACTACGCGCTGCTGCTGACCGCGCGCTACCGCGAGGAACTGCGCCGCCACCAGGACCGGCACGAGGCGATGGCCTTCGCCCTGCACCGGGCCGGGCCCGCCATCCTCGCCTCCTCGGCGACCGTGATCGCCTCCATGCTCTGCCTGCTGGTCGCCGAGATGAACTCCACCAGCGGCCTCGGCCCGGTGTGCGCGATCGGCGTGCTGGTCGCCCTCGTGGCCATGCTGACCCTGCTGCCGGCGCTGCTGGTGATCGTCGGCCGCTGGGTGTTCTGGCCGGTCCGGCCCGGGTACGGCACGCCGGAGCCGACCAGGACCGGCCGCTGGGCGCACATCGGGGCGTGGATCGGCGGGAAGCCCCGCAAGGTGTGGGTGACGACGGCGCTGGCGCTCGGCGTCTGCTGCATCGGGCTGGTCTGGCTCGACGCCAACGGCCTCAGCACGGCCGGGACCTTCACCGGCAAGCCGGACTCGGTGGTCGGCCAGCAGGTGCTGGAGCAGCACTTCCCGGGCGGTACGGGCGCGCCGCTGACGATCATCTCCACCGCCGAGGGCGCCCCCGCCGTACGGGAGGCCGCCGGGACGACTCCGGGGGTGGCGGCCACCACGCCGCCGGTCGTGCACGAGGGGCAGGCCCTCTTCCAGGCGACGCTCACCGACCCGCCGGACAGTCAGGCCGCCAAGGACACCGTCGACCGGGTGCGGGACGCCGTGCACGCCGTGCCGAACGCGGACGCCAAGGTGGGCGGCAACACCGCCGTCATCCTGGACGCCGGGCGCGCCGCGGGGAACGACAACCGGGCGATCATCCCGCTGGTCCTGGGCGTGGTGCTGCTGATCCTCGCCCTGCTGCTGCGGGCCGTCACCGCGCCGCTGGTGCTGATCGCGACCGTGGTGCTGTCGTACGCGGCGGCGCTCGGGATCAGCGCGTTCTTCTTCGCGCACGTCTTCCACTTCGAGGGCCAGGACAACGCGTTCCCGCTGTTCGTCTTCGTGTTCCTGGTCGCGCTGGGGATCGACTACAACATCTTCCTGATGACGCGCGTGCGGGAGGAGTCCGCTCAAGTCGGCACCCGGCAGGGAGCGCTGAACGGGCTGTCCGCCACGGGTGGCGTGATCACCTCGGCCGGTCTGATCCTGGCCAGCACCTTCGCCGTCCTCGGAACCCTGCCGGTCGTGGGCTTCGCCGAGATCGGCTTCGCGGTGGCCCTCGGCGTGCTGCTGGACACCCTGGTGGTGCGCTCGGTGCTGGTCACCGCGCTCACCATGGACCTCGACCGGCACATGTGGTGGCCCGGGCAGCTGTCCCGGCCCGCCCCGGTGGCGGAGACCGCGCCGAGCGGGCAGCGGTGAGCGGGCAGCAGTGAGCGGGCGGCAGTGAGCGGGCGGCAGTGAGCGGGCGGCAGTGAGCCCGGGCGCCGCCGTGGCGGCACCCGGGCCCGTTCACCCGTCGATCAGCAGTCGCCGATGCACTTGTCGTCGGTGTGCTCGTGCGCGTTGAGCCACTGGGCGTGCGGGCCGAACAGGCCGACACCGGCCGAACCCGTCTCCAGGCTCGCCGAGGTCGACGAGTCCGACGCGTGCCAAGCGGCCATCGCCGGCACCGGCGCCGCGAGAGCGGCAGCGCCCGTCACGGTGACGACAACGGCGAGCTTGCGGATGTTTCCACGAAGCGACATCAGATGTCCTTTGGGTGGTCTCTGGCATGAAGGAGCGCCCCGGGGCCGGCCACCAGCACACCCGGCCACCCCGCGACACCGGCACAGGTTTGCACACGAACGCGCACGAACCCGCCTTCATCGCAAGCCGACTGCGGCATCCGGGTGACACAACTCCCCCTCCCGGACGAACGGGCGGCCCGGCGAGGGGCGGGTCGAAGAGTTGGGGGGAGAGCGCGATCACCGGGCCGGACGAGTGCCCGTCCGGCTGCCGCGCCACCGCAAGACTTTCGGTGAATCGCCGGGCGAACTGAACAAATCCCGTCGATTTGGTGCAAGGTGTCGCCCGGTCCGAGCATGAACGGTCGCTCCGCACGCTCCCGACGCTCCACCGAGCGCGCGTCGGAGCACGGGCAGCACCACGAAAGGCGCACCACCCTCATGCAGACCAGTCCCGCCGCACCCCGGCAGGCGACCCGACCGAACGGCCCGGAGACCCCGGCCCCGGCCGACCCCACCCCGCCGAGGAACGGCCGCTTCGGGCTGGCGACCGCCACGGCGCTGGTGATGGGGAACATCATCGGCGGCGGCATCTTCATGATCCCGGCCGCCGTCGCGCCCTACGGCACGGTCAGCCTGCTCGCCTTCGCGGTGCTCACCGTCGGCGCCATCGCACTGGCGCTGGTCTTCGGGCAGTTGGCGCGCCGCAACCCGCGCACCGGCGGGCCGTACGTCTACGCGCGCGAGGCCTTCGGGGACTTCGCCGGCTTCCTGTCCGCCTGGTCGTACTGGATCACCACCTGGGTCAGCAACGCCGCGCTGGCCGTCGCCGCCGTCGGCTACCTCGACGTGCTGCTGCCCGTCGGGCACTCCACCGCGTTCAGCATCACCGCCGCGCTGGCCTTCCAGTGGCTGCCCGCGCTGGCCAACCTGGCCGGGACCCGCTACGTCGGGGCCGTCCAACTCGTCTCCACCGTCCTGAAGTTCGTCCCGCTGCTGCTGGTCTCGGTGGGCGGCCTGTTCTTCTTCGACCCGAAGAACCTGGGGCCCTTCGACGGGAGCGGCCAGGGCTGGGCGGGCGGCATGACCGCCGCCGCGGCGATCCTGCTGTTCAGCTACCTCGGCGTGGAGTCGGCCGCGATGAGCGCCGGCAAGGTCCGCGACCCGGAGCGCAACGTCGGGCGGGCCAGTGTGCTCGGCACCACCGGCGCGGCGGTGGTCTACCTGCTCGGCACGGTGGCGGTCTTCGGCAGCGTCGCGCACGAGCGGCTCGTCCACTCCACCGCGCCGTTCTCGGACGCCGTGAACGCCATGTTCGGCGGATCCTGGGGCGGGACGGCGATCGCCGTCGCCGCGCTGGTCTCGATGGGCGGCGCCCTCAACGGCTGGACGCTGCTGGCCGCCCAGGCCCCGTACGCGGCCGCCAGGGACGGCCTCTTCCCGGCCTCCTTCGCCAAGGAGCGGCGCGGCGTCCCGGTCTTCGGCGTGGTGGTGAGCGTCGGTCTCGCCTCGGTGCTGACCGTCCTCAACTTCGCCAGCGGCGCGAAGGGCGCCTTCGACATCCTGGTGCTGGTCACCACCTTCACCGCCACCGTCCCGTACCTGCTCTCCACCGCCGCGCAGCTGTACTGGCTGGTCCGCGGCGCCACCGAGAAGGTGGACAACGGCCGGCTCGTCCGCGACGCCGTCCTCGGGCTGGGCGCCTTCGCCTTCTCGCTCTGGCTCCTCGCCGGCGCCGGCTACGCCGCCGTCTACCAGGGGGTGCTGTTCCTGTTCGCGGGGATCCTGGTCTACGTCTGGATGGCGGGGCGGCGCCGCGGCTGAGCCGGGAGGGGCGCGGCCGACCCCGGGTCGGCTCGGGTCGGCTCGGGAGGTCGCTGCCGGTCGAGGCCGGACGCGACCTCCCGGCGGCGGTGTCCTCGCTGCGGACTCCCCGTGACCTCCGTCGGCGAGGCCCGCTCGGCGGCGGCCGGAGGTCATGAACACCCGTGCAGGATGCCGGACTTGTCCGGTAGTCGCCCGGTAACGGGCCGATGTCCACGAGGATTTCACGTCCGGGGTCTACCCGCGTAGCCCCAAGCTCGCCACACTGGCGCACGCAACTCAGCATCTTTTCCGATCTGATGATGGAGCGTTCGCCATGGCCACCGCCGCGTCCATACGCCGGTTCCTGTCCTGCATACCGGCCGCCGCCGCCCTCGCCGCCGCCACCGTGCTCACGACCGGCACCCCCGCCCAGGCCGCCCTGCCGACCCCGATCTCCGCCGCCACCGCCCGGACCTACCTCGCCGCGATGCCCGCCACCGCCGAGACCCATGGCGACACCTACGACCGGACGCTGTTCCACATCTGGATCACCATCAGCGGCACCTGCGACACCCGCGAGTGGGTCGTCAAGCGGGACGGCAGCAACGTCGCGACCGACACCTCCTGCAAGGCCACCAGCGGCAGTTGGACCTCGCCGTACGACAACGCGACCACCACCAACGCCTCGTCCTTCGACGTCGACCACCTGGTGCCGCTCTCCGAGGCCTGGGCCTCCGGCGCCTGGTCCTGGACCGACGCCCAGCGCCAGGCCTTCGCCAACGACGTCACCCGCCCCCAGCTGCTCCTGGTCTCCGCCGGCAGCAACCGCTCCAAGGGCGACCGCGACCCCGCCGAGTGGCTCCCCCAGGCCTCCTACCGCTGCACCTACGCCCGCGCCTGGGTGCAGGTCAAGCAGTACTACGGCCTCAGCGTCGACAGCGCGGAGAAGACCGCGCTCACCGGAATCCTCAACGGCTGCTGACCGCACCCCGCCCGGCGGCGCCCCGCTCCGACCCCACCGGGTCCGGCGCGGGGCGCCGTCGCGTTCCATGACGCCCCGTCAGCCGAGGCCCCGGACATCCCGGCGGCCGCCCGACCCACTCGCCGCCCCGGCCACCGCGCGCCGACGACGGCGAACCCACCGGCCGGGCCGACGAGGTGCCGACCCCGCCACCCGAACGCCACTCCCCGCGCGCCCTGCGGTGCCCGCGCGCCTACGGTGCGCCCAGGGGGTCATCCGAGCGGAAGGCTGTTACCGGCATGGCGGGTAGATTCGAACTTTACGTGGACGAGAGCGGGATGCACCGGTTCCGGCTCAAGGCCAGCAACGGGTCGGTCGTGGTGACCGGGGACCCGGAGGAGAGCAAGGACGACTGCCTGAAGAGCATCGAGTCGATCCGCAAGCTCGCGCCGTACGCGGAGCTCAAGGAGGCTGCCGGGTCGATGTGAGGCCGGGGTGGCAGCAGCTGGAAGAGGACGCGGGCCGGCGGTGCAAATCGCCGACCCGCGTTCGCTTGTACGACAGATCCCTTTGGCCCGGAGCACGCCGGACACGGACAGAACACTGGCATGCGTGTCGTCATCGTCACCGAATCCTTCCCGCCCGAGGTCAACGGGGTCGCCCACAGCGTGCTGCGGACGGCCGAGCATCTGGTCCGCCGGGGCCACCAGCCCCTTGTCGTCACTCCCGCGCCGGCGCGGGGGGCGGAGTGCCCGCCGGAGACCTTCGGGAGTGCCGAGGCGGCCGAGATCCCCGTGGTGCGCATCCCGTCGATGCCGCTGCCGGGGTACCCGCAGGTGCGGATCGCCCTGCCGAGCCGGCAGCTGGCGGCCGCGATCGCCGGACACCGGCCGGACATCGTCCACCTGGCCAGCCCGTTCGTGCTCGGGGCGCGCGGCGGGCAGGTGGCGGCGCGGCTCGGAGTGCCCACCGTCGCCGTCTACCAGACCGACCTCGCCGGGTACGCGCACGCCTACCGGGCCGGACGCGGGCTCGGGGAGGCCGCCGCGTGGCGGCGGATCCGGGCCGTGCACCGGGCCGCCGCCCGCACCCTGGCGCCGTCCACCCCGGCCGCGCAGGACCTCACGGCACACGGGGTGCCCCGGGTGCAGCTGTGGCCGCGCGGAGTGGACTCGGCGCGCTTCCACCCCCGGCACCGGGACGAGGCACTGCACCGGGCGCTCGCGCCGGGCGGGGAGGTGCTGGTCGGGTACGTCGGGCGGCTGGCGCCGGAGAAGCGGGTCGACCTGCTGGCGGCGGCCTCGGCGCTGCCCGGGGTACGGGTGGTGGTCGTCGGGGACGGGCCGTCCGCGCCCGGGCTGAAGGCGTCGATGCCCGGCGCGGTGTTCCTGGGCCGCCGGACGGGTGACGAGCTGGCGCGCTGCTTCGCGACGCTGGACGTGTTCGTGCACACCGGCCCACTGGAGACCTTCTGTCAGACCATCCAGGAGGCGATGGCGAGCGGGGTGCCGGTGATCGGCCCGGCCGCGGGCGGTCCGCTGGACCTGGTCGCGCACCACCGCACCGGCCTGCTCGTACCGCCCCGGGACGCTGCGGCGGTGGCCCGGGCGGTGGCCGAGCTGGCCGGCGACCCGGCGCGGCGGGCCGCGTACGGGCGGGCGGGACGGGCGGAGGTCACCGCACGCACCTGGGAGGCGGTCGGGGACCTGCTGCTGCGGCACTACGCCGAGGTGCTGGCGGAGAACCGGGGGGTGTCGGGGACGGTCGTGTCGGGGACGGTGACGGCGGGACCGGTGACGGCGGGGACGTTGACGGCAGGGACGGTGACGGCAGGGACGGTCGTGTCGGGGCCGATGACGGCCGGCGCGACGGACATCACCGCCGCGAAGGACCCGGCGGCCGCGGACAGCATGCCGGAGGAGTTGCCGGCATGATCCCCGTCCCGAACGGCGAGGCCCTGACGATCGTGCGGCTCGCCAACTTCGTCACGCCCGTCTCCGGCGGCCTGCGCACCGCGCTGCGGCACCTGGGCAGCGGGTACCGGGCCGCCGGGCACCGGCCGGTGCTGATCGTGCCCGGCAAGCGGCGCACCGAGGAGGAGACCGAGCAGGGCCTGGTGGTCACCCTGCCGGGACCGGTCCTGCCGGCCAGCGGCGGGTACCGGCTGCTCACCGACCGCCGGGCGGTGGCCGCCGAACTGACCCGGCTCTCCCCCGACCGGCTGGAGGTGTCCGACCGCACCACACTGCGCTGGACCGGCGCCTGGGCACTGCGGCACGGGGTGCGCTCGGTGATGGTGTCGCACGAGAGCGCCGCCGGCGTGCTGCGCACCCGGGGAGTGCCCGGGCCACTGGCGAACGCCGCCGCCGACCGGCTCAACGCGGCAACCGCCCGCGCGTACGACTCGGTGCTGTGCACCACCGACTGGGCCGCCGCGGAGTTCCGGCGGATCGGCACGCCGAACCTGGCCCGGGCGCCGCTCGGGGTGGACCTGGACGCGATGCGGCCGCTGCCACCGGCCGACCGGGCGGCGGAGCGGGCCCGGTACGCCGCCCCGGCAGAAGTGCTGCTGGTGCTCTGCTCGCGGCTCTCGGCGGAGAAGCGGCCGGAGCGGGCGATCGAGGCCCTGGCCGCGCTGCGGGCCCGACGGGTGCCCGCCGTCCTGGTCGTGGCCGGGACCGGCCCGCTGCGGGGGCGGCTGGCGGACCGGGCCGCCCGGCTGGGGCTCCCGGTGCGCTTCCTCGGACACCTGAGCGGGCGCGAGGCGCTCGCCCGGCTGCTGGGGTGCGCCGACGTGGTGCTCGCGCCCGGGCCGGTGGAGACCTTCGGGCTGGCCGCGATGGAGGCGCTGGCCTGCGGGACACCGGTCGTGGCGAGCCGGTCCTCCGCGCTGCCCGGCCTGATCGGTCTCGCCGGGGTCGCGGCCGCCGACACGGGAGACGGATTCGCCACCGCGGTCCGCCAGTTGCTGGACCGGCCGGAGGGCGTCCGGCGGGCGGCCGCCCGCGCACAGGCCGAGCGGTACGGCTGGCCCGCGGCGGTGGCCGCGTTCCTCGCGGCGCACGGCGTACGGAACGGCGGCACGAGGGAAGGGGGTCGGGATGAGCATGCTCGGCACCGGCCCTGACCGGCTGGCGGAGGACCGGTCACCGGCCGGCGAGCTGACGCGGTTCGTCGCGCTCGGTGACTCGCTGACCGAAGGAGTCGGGGACGCGGTGGGCGAGGCGTGGCGCGGCTGGGCGGCCGTCCTGGCCCGGTCGCTGGCGCCCGGGGGGCGGGACGTCGAGTTCACCAACCTGGCGTACAGCGGCGCACTGAGCAGCGAACTGACGATACGTCAGCTACCGGGCGCGCTGGCACTGCGGCCGCAGTTGGCGGCGGTGGTGGTCGGCGGGAACGACACCCTGCGGGCCGGCTTCGACATCCGGCGCACCACCCTCGAACTGGACGCCACACTGGGTGAACTGTCCGGCCACGGCGCCGTGTTGCTGACCGCCTGCCTGCCCGACCCGGGCACCCTGCTCCGCCTCCCGGCCCCACTCGCCCGCCCGCTGGCACGGCGGATGCGGGCCGTCAACACGGTGGTGCACGCCCTCTCCGCACGTCACCGGGCGATCCACCTGCACCTCGCCGAGCTGCCGTGGCTGGAGGAACGGCGGCTGCTGAGCGTGGACCGCCTGCACCCCAGCGCCGAGGGCCACCATCTGATCGCCCGCCGCTTCCACGCGCTGCTCGCCGAGGCGGGGCACCCCCTCGGCCCACCACCCGCCACCGCACCGGCCGAGCCCCCGCCGAACCTGGCCGCCGACCTGTGGTGGATGGCCACCCAGGGCACCCGCTGGGTCGTCGCCCGCAGCACCGACCTGCTGCCCGGCCTGCTGGCACTCGCCGCAGCCGAATCCGCCGCCCGGCTGCGCGGCGCGAGCAGCCGGCACGACGAGCAGATGGCGCGGGCCGCGGCACAGGCACTGGCCTCCCTGGGGTGAGGGGGCGGCGTGGCACCCGGCCGGAGCCGCGCGGAGCGGCGGGGGCTGCCTAGACCCATCCCTCGTCGAGGTAGACCGTCCAGGTGTCTCCCACCGCCCTGCGCAGCTCGACCAGGGCCGCAACGTCCGCGACGACTGCCGGAGCGTCGGACAGCCGCAATGGGGAGTCCGGCACGCCCTTGCGGGTGTAGACCGGCAGCTCGCCGTTGCAGCTGAAGGCGTGAAGCGATGCGGGAGCAGAGTCGAACCATGCAGGGCGGTTCTCCTCGGCCCACGCCGCCGCGGCGTCGACACGGTCCACGTGCACCAGTAGCTGCTCGGGAGCGGGTCCGCAGCTGAACTGCACCAGGAAGCCCTGAGCGTCCACTGCCCACCAATCCCACGTGAATCCGGGTCGGGGGTGCCGCAGGATCGTCGTCATGCCGTCACCGTATCCAGGCCGGGCAGGGCAGCGGGTGGCGATGCCCCGCCATCGCCCGAGGTGGCGGCAGCAGTGTTCGGGGACGGTGCGGGCGGTGGCGCGTCGGCGTGGGCGGACGTTGAGCGGGCGTGGCCGGACGTTGAGCGGGCGTGGGCGCGCACTCGTGGGTGGCGTGGTCGGGTGTCCGGCGGAGTGGCCACGGTCACCCGACGGTGGTGATCGGTGCCGCGGCCGGACGGGAACCATGGAGGTGGCCCGGGCTGTCGTGACCGGGGAAGCGTGCGGCGGAGGGAGCCGGGGTGGAGGCAGTCGGGGTGGAGGCGGTCGGGGTGGAGAGCGCGGGCGCGGACGGTCGGGGGATCCTGGCGGCGGCCGGGGTGCTGTTCCCGGACCGGGACGGGCGGCTGCTGGTGGTGCGGCTGCCGTACGACCGGAAGCGCCCGGTGGCGATTCCCGGTGGCGGGTGGGAGCCGACGGACCGGTCACCGCGGGAGACCGCGCTGCGCGAGATCGCCGAGGAGCTCGGGTTCACGCCCCGGCTGGGGCCGCTGGCCTGCGTCGACTGGGCGGTCGACCACGGCCGCCCGCCGATCGTGGCGTACCTCTACTGGGCCGAGCCGCTGACGGAGCAGCAGACCGCGGCCATCCGGCCGGACGCGGCCGAGGTCGGCGGGTGGACGTGGCTGACCGCCGAGCAGGCGGGCCACGCGCTGCCACCCCTGCTGTCGCGCCGGGTGACGGCCTGTCTGCGGGCGCCGCGGACGGCCGGACCGCTGGAACTGGAGGGCAGCCGGCCCGCCGGGCACACCCTGCGGGAACTGCCGGCCGACGGCCCGGTGCCCGAGTACCTCGGCCTGGCCGCCGCCCCGGAGCTGAACCCGGCGACCGCGCAGCGGCCGGCTCCGCCGCTGGACCCGGACACCTTCTACGCCACCCGACCGCGGATCCGGGCCAAGGCACGGGCGCTGTTCACCGACGCCGCCGGGAGGGTACTGCTGGTACGGCTACGGCCGTGGGACGGGCCGCGCGGGCGGGACCCGTACTGGACGCTGCCGGGCGGCGGGGTCGAGGCGGACCGGGAGACGCCGCGCACGGCGGCCCGCCGGGAGATCCGCGAGGAACTGGGCCTGGAGGTCGAGCCCGGACCGCTGCTCGCACTGGACTGGCAGCCGGGAGCGGCAGCCGATCCGGGGGCGGACCCGGCGACCGGGCGGGACACGGCCGTGCTGGTGTACGTCTACGACGGGGGCACGGTGACGGACACGATGCTCGACGCGATCGTGCTGCAGGAGGCGGAGCTGGTGGAGTGGCGGCTCTGCGATCCGACCGAGGCGCGCTCGTTGCTGACCGGGCCGTCCTGGGACCGGACGGCCGCCGCGTTGGCGGCCCGGGAGGGAGCGGGCGGGCCGGTCGAGCTGGTGCGCGGCCGGGCAGCGGGGTAGCGGCCCGGCGGCGGGCCCACACGCGAGCCCACACGCGGGCTCACAGGCGGGCTGCCGGCGGGAGACTGCAGCGGGCGGCCGGACCGGTGAGTCACCGGGGGCCGGTTGGGACAGACTGAAGGCATGCAGAACGTGATCACGGAGGTGCTGGCCGGCCGTCGGGTGGAGTCGGTCAGCGGGGGCGGGCGGCTGGACCTGCTGCTGGACGGCGGGGTGAGCGTCCGGGTGGCGCACGAATTCCGGTTCGCGGCACCGTCGTTCGCCGCACCGGAGGAGGTCGGGCACTTCTTCCCGGCGCTGACCTTCCAGCCGAGCAGCACGCTCCTTGCGCTGGTCGGGCGGACCGTCGACACCGCCCGGATCACCCTGGCCGGCGGACTGGAGCTGGGCTTCGCCGGCGGCGGCGCGCTGTCCGTCCCGCCGCACGCGCAGTTGGCCCCGTGGACCGTGCTGGCCGCCGGGGACGTGGCGTGCGCGGGGCTGCCCGGCGGCGAGGTCCGCTGGGCCGAGCCGGACGGGACGCCGGGGGAAGAGCCCGGCGGGGCCTGAGCCACCGCCGGGGACTCCTCCGGTGCCCGGGGGCCGTCAGACCTCCAGGTCGGCCTCGATCTTGAGGAGCTGGTGGCGGGCCATGGCCAGGTTGGCGCGGCCCTTGTCCAGCGCGAGGTAGAGGAACAGTCCCTTGCCGGTGCGGCTGGTGAGCGGGCGGATCAGGTGGTACTGGCTGGACAGGGTGATCAGGATGTCCTCGATCCCGTCCCCCAGGCCGAGCATGTCCATGGTGCGCATCTTGGCGCGGACCACGTCGGTGTTCCCGGCCGCGGCCACGTTGAGGTCCAGGCCGCCGGGGCCGTCGAGGGTGGCGAGCGCCATCCCGCTGTTGTAGTCGACCAGGGCGGCGCCGATGGCCCCCTCGATGCTGGTCATGGCCTGCTTGAGTGCGCCGGGTGCGTCGGTCATCTCGGTAACTCCCGTTCAGTGGTTGGGTTGTGGCTGGTGTTGTGGTGTGTCGTGTGTGCTGTTGTGGCGTGTGGTGTCGTGACGTGTGGTGTCGTGGTGGTGGGTGGTGGGTGGTGTGGTGCGGCAGTGAGGTAGGGGGGCGGGCGGGCCCGGGTCAGCCCACGTCGCGCGGATCCTTGGGCAGGAGGGCGTCGTTGAGCAGCCCGGAGATGCGTTGGGCGCTGCGACGGGCCTCCAGGTGCAGGCGGCCGACGTTGACGTCCGGATGTGCCAGCAGGGTCAGCACGCAGCTGCCGCCGGCCGCGTAGGTGGCGACGTAGCCGTGCTCGCCACGCACCAGCGACTCCCGGAACTCACCCTGGCCGGTGG
Source organism: Kitasatospora sp. NPDC096140 (assembly GCF_040303045.1). Classification (NCBI taxonomy): domain Bacteria; kingdom Bacillati; phylum Actinomycetota; class Actinomycetes; order Kitasatosporales; family Streptomycetaceae; genus Kitasatospora; species Kitasatospora sp. NPDC096140. The sequence goes on along the minus strand of NZ_JBEOUW010000081.1, from coordinate 750 downwards.
TGTCGGCGAGCCGTTGGGCCAGCGAGAGCGAGGCCGCCGTCATCGCGGCCAGGCCGGAGGGCTCCGTCCCGTGGGTGTCGTGGGCGACCAGCAGGCCGTCCACACTGGCCACCAGGCCGCCTGCGAGGTGCGGGACGCGGTGCTTGCAGGCACGCAGTTCGGCGAGCAGCTCGGTCTCCAAGGCGATCAGTTGTCTCCTTCCGACACGCTGCTTGAGCGCCCGCCTCATGGCCGGAACGGCGGGGTCGCGGGCGGGGAGTGGGTCAAAGTCGGGCCTCCAGAAGGTCTCGGACCCGGGTCAGCAGCGCGATGTCCGGGTCGGGGACGGTCAGCGGGTGGGCCGCTGCCGGGGTGGGCTGGCAGTCGGGGCGGGCGGGGGTGCCGGCGTCGGCCTGCGCGGTGTACTGCGCCGGAGGCCGGGCGGCCGCGGCGGAGTACGCCGCGCCCGGGGTGCCGACCTGCACGGCACCGACGACGACGGCACCGCTCCTCGTGACCCCGCGCAGGGTGGCGCCGGGGATCCGGCGGTGCAGGCCGCCGGACGTTCTCCCGCTCGCGGCGGGAGCGACGGCCGGCGGCGCGGTCGCCGACCGGGCGGCACCCGGCACCGTGGTGTGCGGTGCGGTCGGATGCGGCGCACCACCGTGCGGTGCACCGGGGTGGGACACACCGCCGTACAGCGCGCCGGGGTGCGGCGCGGGGGGCGGCGGGCCCGGCGCTGGGGGCGGGGGCCCCGTCGCGCCGGGCCCC
>NZ_JBEOUW010000080.1:0-18925 GCF_040303045.1 Kitasatospora sp. NPDC096140 | reverse complement strand
TGCCCGAGCCGCCGGGAGCGCACGAGCCACAGCACGGAGTCGCACGGTGGAATCGCGGCGTGGAGCGGCGTGGAGCGCAGTGGAGCGCAGTGGAGTCGCCGCACGGGACTGTGATCAGCGGCGGCGCGCTTCTGGACCGGGCCTTGCCGGGCAGCGCCCACGAGCCTTGGGCCGGGTGGCGCAGGACGCCACCGGGGTTCGGCGGGACTCACCCTGACAGATGGTCACGGCAGCAGCAGCCCTTGATCGCCGTCCCAACGTCTCAGGTGTCCGCAGGCCCGTGACCTGCGGGTTGGGACGTCTCACCCCTCCCCGCGGGGCCACCTCACCGGCAGCCTCACCGCGTGATGCCGTGCGGTTCCGGATGCCCCAGGCGGGATTCGGACCTGCGGCACCGGCTTTAGGAGAATGGCGTGAGCCCCACGGCCCCGTAGCTACTCCACTGATCGGACACGGGCCGAAATGCCCGTCCGCCCTGCGCTACACCCTCGCGGCCCAGCTGGTCCAGTACTGATCATAGAAGTAGTCGCATGTGTACTGGAAGGCACGGTTGCCGTCTGCAGTGCCCTGAACGACCAGACATTTATTGCTGTTCTTGTTGACGATCCAGAAATGATCCTGATCAATCGAGACGTTGTACCACTTCTGGTCGATCAGGCCGGTGCAGGCGTAGTCAAAGGCTTGTGCACCGTTGCTGGTTCCCTGGGCAGTTAGGCACTGGTCGGTGTGCCCGTTGCGCATCTCCCCAGTGGTGGGGTCCCAGTACCATGTCTGGTCGTTGTAGTCCAGACAGGTGTACTGTGTGGCGTTTGAGCCGTTGGAGCCGTTGGCCACAACAACCAGACACTTTCCACTATTTGCGTTAACCAGCTTCAGCCCGAGGACCCCACTGCTGGCGTGTGCTGCGGAACCAGGGATGGCCGCAGCGAGAACGGTGACAATCCCTATGACGGTTGCCTTGAATTTCATCTCTTCCCTCGTTAGTAAAGGCAGTGCACGAAAGCGAGCCACTGGAGCTTGGTCCGCACCCGGGCGGGGAAAGCGCTGTCCTCCGCGCGGCTGCTCCGCTGTCGGTCCGCAAGTCGCGAATCTTCTGGCCGTGTTCCTGGTGACGGTGTTACAGCCGTTCGGCGAGTCAGGAGTCGATCCCACGGTGAACAGCACCCGGCTGCTCCAACCATGCGCGTTCGCAAGAGTTCCCCCATTCGCTGCCACGGCCGGCTCACAGGTTCCGCCAGCGACTACGTCGGTACCTGGAGAGGATCGGGGAAAGCACCTGCACCCCCTGGCGGAGGTCCGGGCGCCCCGCGTCCCCGCGCTCCGGTGACGCCACCGCGGCGATCCCCCCTGACGGAGACGGCCCCACCGTAGGGCAGCGATCCACACCGCATCGTCTCGCGACGTACCGTCTCGTCTCGCGCCGCGCGGGACCATGCTTCCCGAACGAGTCGAGCGCGTCAAGACGATACGTGACGTCTCGTGAAACAATCCGGGCATGACGCCTGCCCCGAATCCGGACCTGCGCAACCAGCGCGCCCACCGCGCCATCCCTCGACGCCACCCTCGAACTCGCCGTCCGCGACGGCTACGCCAAGGTCACCGTCGAAGGCATCACCCAAGCCGCCGGAGTCGGCAAGCAGACCATCTACCGCTGGTGGCCCAGCAAGGCGGCCGTCATCCTCGAAGCCCTCAACGACCGCACCGGACCGTTCTCCGGGGTCCCCGACACCGGCGACATCACCGTCGAGAAATTGTCAAAACCTGTGGCCTGAGGTCGTCGCCGACCGGGTTGCGGGGTGAAGGGTTCCCCTACGGCCGTTGTAGGGGTAGAGGTTGAAGTGCGGGCCATCGGGTGAGCACGCCCTGCCGAATGGCTGCGGCGAGTTGCCCCAGACCCTTGAGCTCATCGCCGTCAGCGGTCATTTGGCTGACGATTCCGAGACGGTGGACGAGTCGCTGCCGGGCCGTTGCCGTGCCCCACTTCCAGTCCCGGTTCGGGATCCTGGCCAAGTGGTCGGCGGTTCCGCGGTAGGCCCGCTGGACCAGAGCGTCGCCTCGTAGCAGCCAGCCGGCACATGCGTCGGTGAGATCGTCTTCGACCTCGGTGCCCGTCGCGTTGCGCCACGTCGCACGGTAGGCGGCCTCTGCTGCGTGCAGCAGGGGCTGAGGCGGGGCGGTGGCGCACCAGCAGGTCGGAAAGCCGATGCGTAGATAGGCAAGTTCCGCGAGCCCGTTGCCCAGCGTGGCCTGTTCGAAGTCGATGAACCGGACGCCACTGTTGGTGTGCATGTCGTTGCCGGGGCAGGGGCCGCCGTGCAGCAGGGCATGGCCTGGTATTCCGAGTAGTCGGTTCACGAGGCCGTCCAGCTCGGTTCGCACTCCGGACGGCACCGCGATACCGAGTGTCCTGGCGAGCCCGAGGAAGGAATCGATGTCGTCGTTGCTCGGGCCGGACCAGGCGGGGAGCATGCCTGTATCGTCGGCGCTTGTGGCCGCATGGAGTCGGGCCAGTGCCGAGGCGTAGTCGACCACCCAGTCGTCGCGGGGCTGCTGGCGGTCCAGGTGCTCGAGGACCAGGACCCGTTCTCCCGGATCGGTGCCGAGGAGCGTCGGCACCACGGGCGGATCGACCCGGGACGCGAGCTTCAGCGCGGCCACCTCGCGTGCGTACCTCTCGGCGGCCTCCGGAGCGTCGATGAGCTGCTTGACCACGACTGGTGTGCCGGACAGCTCGGTCCGCCATACTCGTGATCGCGGGCTGCTGCCCAGTCGGCGAGCCCGACGAGGTGCGCCAAGCTCGGCCCGCAGCTCTCCGGCCGCGGCGCGGACACCAGTGCCTACTGGGTCCTCGACCACGGTCACGTCACCGGCTGGGTCGAGCAGAGCCCGGCGGGTGGCTGGCACGCCGTCAGCGACGGGGCCCTCCTCGAGGCCAGCGAGCGCACCGGCCCCCGGCCCCGGGCGTGACCACGTCCTCGCCGGACAGCGCTTGGCCAACGCGCACCCGTAGCTGGCCACAGCGTGCGGCAATGGCGGCCCGCGCCGAAATCCTGGCTCCAGCCGGGCCGACAGACGTCCGCTCTTTACGGCTCGCGGGCCGTAAAGGGATCGGCGCGGGAGGGCGTCAAGGTTACGATCCCGACCGTGAGTAACGACCCGGGCCGTAATTCGGCTACCTGCGCTGACGTGCTGTTTGACGTGCTGCCGGAGAAGCCGGCGGCGCCGGTGTGCGTGCGGCCGGGCTGCGGGAAGCCGGTGCCGGTCGCCGAGTCCGGCCGGGGCCGGCCCACCCTCCACTGCTCTCGCTCGTGCAAGTCGAAGATGGCCCGCGCCAAGGCCAAGGCCGCCGCCGAGGCGGTGGGCCGGACGGTCCCGGAGCCGCCGGCGCCGGAGGGCGTCCAGGCCGCGATGCTGGGCCGCTTCGCCGCCATGGAGAGCACAGCCCGGGCCTTCTTCACCGCAGTGGACAGCGACGCGGTGGCTGCGTACGAGGCGTTCTATCAGGAGTACCTGCGGCTGGACGCCCGTGTACGGGCGGCGGCGGCCGACGCGCGCGACGAGGTCCGCTGGCCCGGTCTGATCGGGGACGAGCTGGAACTGCGCCGGGTTGAGGAGGACTTGATGCGCCCGGACGTTCTGGCCCGCGTTGCCCCGCACGTCATGGCTTCTGCGGCCCGGGCCGTAGATGCGCCCGCAGCCGGGTCCGCGTCGAAGCCCGGAGAAACGGCCCGAGCCGCAAATGCCGCCCCCGCGCCTGGCCGCGGCACACCCGGCACAACGGCCCGGGCCGAAATCCGTACCGCCGTCGCCGTGCCCGCTCCGGCCGTCACGGAAGAGCAGCAGGCGGAGGCCTTCGAGGCGCTGCGCCGCGTCGCCTGCACCATCCCGACGCTCCGGTTCGGCGAGCCGGACCGGCTCGACGACCTGGACCTGACGGTCGGTGAGGGCTGGCTGCTCGCCTCCTGGGACGACCCCGAGGCCACGGACGTTCACCAGCTGCTCTACCGGGGCCGGCCGATCGGCTGGACCGCGCCGCTGCCGGACGGACCGTGGGGGCAGGCCGGGCACATCGCCGCCAAACACCGGGGCTCCAAGGCCGCCGTGGTCCTGACGGACCCGGCCAGCGGGGCCAGTACCCACCGCTCCGTCGGCCAGGCCCTGGACGTCCTGCACCGCACGCACATCGAGCTGCTGCGTCCCGAGCGTGCGATGCCCGGCGTGCAGCGCCTGGCTCTCAAGCGCCCGACCGGCTGGATCGTGCCCTCCGCCCGCGGCCTGGGCGACCCCGACCGCGAGGCGCTCGGCGACGGCCTGGTCCACCTCACCTGGCCCGACCACCCGGGCGTCCAGGAGCTCCAGCAAGGCGGCCGCCCGGTCGGCTGGATCGAGGAGTACGACGTCCAGCACGGTATCTGGACCGCTCTGATCGACAGCAGCCTCGTCGCTGACGCTTTGGGAGGGCAGGGACACCGAACACCTGAGTCGATGACTGCGCGGCACCCCGGTGTCGAGGTCGCTTGCCGCCACGGATCGCGACGTATCAGTAGGGTATTGCGACGGTTCTCCAGCCGACTCCTTGTTGAGACCTTGGAGAACATCGTGCGTCCTCATTCTGCGCTCGCGGCTGTCCTGACTGTCGCGCCCGGGTTGTGGCTTGAGGCCAGTATCCATCTGGTGCTTGGCGCACCGTGGTCTTCAGGCGTTTCGTCGTTCAGCTTCCGGAGGCGGGCAGGTCGAGTGCGCGGCGTCGGATCTCGGCGGTCTTCTCGTTGTCGCTTCCCGTGACTGTTGCGATTCCGTCCGGCGCGGGCTGACCGTCGGTTGCCACCGCAACGAATCGGGTCCGGGGGTTGGCTTTGGCTGCAGTTTCCAGAGCCTGTGTGAAGGTCGGTCCGATGGAGATGACGAGGTCGCAGTGCTGTGCGGAGAGGCCCGCGAGGTAGGGAAGGGCCTGGTCGGCGGTGGCTGCCGGGACGAAGAGTTGTTGAACATTCAGCTGGGCCGGGCCGGAAGCGTCTTGAAGCCCTGACCAGATTGCGCTGGTGTCTGTGCGCTGAGCCGCTTCTGTCGCTTCGCCGGTGAGACAGGCCGTTCGGCGCCCGGAGATGTTGGAAGGGCTTACGGCGGCTGAAGGGCCGGCCTCTCCGTCACTTCCGCTCGTGAGCAACGCCACGGCACCGACACCCGCCAGGACCAGGGCCGCAGTCAGTCCGAGTATCCACCGTAGCTGGTGGGTGAGGTGGAACTTCATGTCCGGCTTCTCCTGGCGGGTGGCGTGGTGGGCGCGGTCAAGTCTCACCCGGCGGTTTCCATTGTTCGGTAAAGAAGGTGAAAAATTTCTTAAGATCATTTCGGTGCATTATGTCTCTATCCGATCTAAATCGACTGCGGCTTCGCCAATTCCCGTCTGTACGCGTCGCACTGACGACCGATAGGAAGGACACAGACCGATCGCCGCGGGGGAGAGTCGGTCATTTCGCCTGCCCTCCAAAGGACCTGCCGTGCGTCGTCCGCTTGCACTCATCACCTCTCTGACGCTTCTCGTTGCCCTTGGCACGCAAGAAGCGAGTGCTTTCACGGAGACCAAGGCCCCGGTGCCGACGGTCACACCGAGCACCCCACAGCAGGTCAGCGGTGACCCGAACGGGAGAACTCACACCGTCCCGTCCTCGCAGACCAGGAAGGACGGCGGCGCCGCCGGGGACTCCGCGCACCAGCCGGGCCAGGGCGAACTGCCCGAAGCCAAGGCCGTGCCGGGCGACAGCACCGTGCACCCCTCAGGTGACGGGAAGCCCCGGTCCCTGGTGAAGGGTGCGGCCGTCACCCCGCCACCCCACGAACGCCGCCCCAGTACCGCGACACCCGGCAGCCCGCAGACCGGCAACGCTGCCCAGCCTCCCGCCGCACCGCAAAACGCGGGCAAGGACCGAAAGGCCGCAAAGCAGGGCGGCGCCGCAGATCCGGCACCGCCCGCAGACAAGGACCTCCAAGCCCGCAACGACGCCGCTCCCGGAACCGGCGTGCCCGGCCTGCCGGCCGAGGGCGTCGAAGTCGCGGATGCCCGTACCGACACGACCTCGCTCTACCAGAACCCCGACGGCACCAAGACCCTGCGCGTCTACCCGCGGCCCGTGCACTACCGCAAGGCCGACGGCAGCTGGGACGACATCAACACCAACTTCGCGCTCGACCGCGCCGGCCGCTGGACCGAACAGGCCAACAGCCAGCAGGCCACCTTCGCGCCGAAGTCCGACGATCCCGCACTGGTGAGCTGGGCACCCGCCGACGGCCTGGTGGTCTCCTACAGCCTGCAGGACGCCGCCCAGGTACGCGGCGTGGTCCAGGGGGACACCCTCACCTACCCCCTGGCACGGCCCGCGAGCGACGTCGTCTACAACGGCCTCGCCGAGGGCGTGAAAGAGTCCCTGGTCCTGCACGACGCCACCGCGCCGACCAGCTGGGTCTTCCCGCTGCGCCTCACCGGTCTGACCCCGGCGATCGGCCCCGCCGGCGAGGTCCAGTTCAAGGACGCCTCCGGCGCGGTGAAGGCAACCATCCCGCACGGCTTCATGACGGACTCCAAGATCGACCCCGCCTCCGGAGACGGTGTGGTCAGCGACCGGGTGAGCTACCGCCTGGTCGACGTCAACGGCGCCCCCGCCCTGCGGATGGACCTGGACGAGGCCTGGCTGCACGACGCCAAGCGCGTCTTCCCGGTCACCGTCGATCCCTCGACCAGCAGCATCGGGGTCGGCAAGTCGACCTATGTGCGGTCGGACCAGACGGCGAACTTCTCCACCGACCCGCAGCTGCGCGTCGGCACGTCCGACGGCGGCGCCTCGAAGGTCAACAGCTACCTCTACTTCCCGGACGTGGCAGGTGCCCTGAAGGACAACTACCTGCACGCCGTCACTCTCAACCTGAACAACACCCACTCCTACGAGTGCTCGCCGCACCCGGTCTACGTCAACCAGATCACCAGCTCGTGGGACCCGGCGACGATCAACCGGTACCCAGGGGTGTCGATCGGCCAGGGGCTGGGCGTCGCCAGCTTCTCCGCGGGTGACACCTGCGGAGGATCGATGTGGGAGTCGATCGATCTGGGCCGCACCCACACCGACCCCGGAGTCCAACTGGTCGAGAGCTGGGCCCGCGGCGGAGACAACTACGGCCTCGCGCTGACGGCCAACACCACCGACTCCCACCACTGGAAGAAGTTCTCCAGCGCCAGCAGCGCCTACCCGCCCTACCTGTCGATCTCCTACAGCGACTGGGCCGCCGCGTACGCGCCTGCCGGCAGCTACATGCCGTCGACCTACAACACGCCCGGCTACCAGCAGGTCACCCTGACGAACACCGGGGCCAACTGGTGGAACTCGCAGAGCATGCAGGTCAAGGCCCGCCTGTTCGACTCCAACTGGAACGAGCAGTGGTTCAACGCGCCCCTCACCGGGGTGCCCGGGCTGGTCAGGACCTACGACTCGGTCACCATCAACGGGGTCATACCACCACTGCCGCTCGGACAGGACTACTACCTCTGCTGGGACGGATACGTCGGTGGGACGTCCTCGCTGCACGACAACTACTGGATCCCGTTCGGCAACTGCACGGTCATCCGCGCCGCCAACACCGCGCCTCAACTGGACGTCCTGGCCCCGCCGCACAACACCGTGATCGGCAGCCTCACTCCGCAGCTCTACGCCACCGGGCACGACCCGGACAACTTCCCCGGCAACGGCCTCGACTACGATTTCCAGGTCTACACCAACCCTGCCACGGGGGACCCCCAGCTGGTCGCGGAGTCGGGCTGGCAGCCCAGTACCTCGTGGGCCGTGCCACCAGGAAAGCTCGGCTGGAACACCGGCTACCTGTGGAACGTCAAGATCGGCGACCACGGCGGCGAGAGTCCACCGTCCCCCGCGGTCTCCTTCTCCACCCAGGTCCCGCAGCCCGTGATCACCTCACACCTTGGTGGCGCGGTCGGCGACGGGGCCGGCCGACCCTTCGACACCAAGGTCGGCAACTACACCACGGCGGCCACCGACGCGGACGTCAAGAGCGTCGGACCGGCCCTGGCCGTCAACCGCTCGTACAACTCGCTGGACCCGCGCACCTCGACGCTGTTCGGCAACGGCTGGACCTCCAACTTCGACATGAAGATCCAACCGGACAACGACGGAAGTGACTCCGTCGTCCTCACCACCGCCAGCGGCCGGACCGCCCGCTTCGGAGCCGACCCCAACTGGCCCCTGTACACGCCGCCTCCTGGTGAGTTCCAGTCACTCAGAAAGGTTGCTGCAGGCTTCGACCTGAGCACCAAGGACGGCACCCTCTACGAGTTCCACGCTCCGTCGGGCAACGGTTACGCGCTCTCCCTGATGAGCGACGCGGTCAGGCACACCCAGGAGCTGAGCTACACCAAAGGCCTTCTGACGACGGTGAAGGACACCGCCTCGGGCCGCACCCTTCACTTCGAGTGGACGACCGGAAACCGGCACGTCGCAAAGGTCTCCACCGACCCCGCCAGCGGGACGGACCCGAACACCGTCCTCACCTGGACCTACACGTACAACGGCGGCAACCCGGACCAGCTCGACCAGGTCTGTGCGCCCCCGACCGGAGGCAACACCGACCGGTCCTGCACCGGATACACCTACACCGCCGGCTCGCACCTGCGCTCCGCGGTCCTGGACTCCGCTCCCGTCTCCTACTGGCGACTCGGAGAAGGCAGCGGATCCACCGCCGTCAGCGAGATCATGGAGAACCAGGGCAACGACAACGCCACCTACTCCAGCACCGGCGTCACCCTCGGCACACCCGGCCCGACCGCCTCCGGTGCCACGGCCACTTCCTTCGACGGATCCTCCGGCTTCGTCGCCCTCCCGCAGAGCGTCCTGGACACCTCCTCGTACACCTCGGTCGGCCTCTGGTTCAAGACCACCGGCTGGGGCGTGCTGTTCAGCTACCAGGCGGACCCCTTCCCCGGCAGCGGAAGCACGCCGGCCAACTACACTCCCGCGCTGTACGTCGGCCAGTCCGGCTACCTGCACGGCAAGTTCTGGAACGGACCGTCCCGCACCCTCGACTCCACCACGACGGTCAACGACGGCAAGTGGCACTACGCCCTGCTGTCAGCCGCCGGCACCACCCAGACCCTCTACCTGGATGGAGAGGCCCAAGGCGACCCCCTGCCGGGCGCGGTCATCGCACCCGGCCAACGCGCAGAGGCGATCGGAGGCGGCTTCCTCAGCGGAGGCTGGCCCGACAACCCGTACGACAACACCGGACACGCCAACTACTTCAACGGCAGCATCAGCGACGTCGCCTTCTACAACCGCGCCCTCGGCGACTCCGCCGTCAAATCCCTCTGGCAGGCCGGAAGCCAGCCGTCCGCCGAACTCACCGGCCTGAAGCTCCCCTCGGGCAAGACCAGGCTGTCCGTCAGCTACGACGCGGTCAACGACCGCGCCGCCAAGGCGACCGACGAGAACGGCGGCACCTGGACGCTCAACCAGCCCACGGTGGCCGGCTCCTCCCAGGAGTACCGGGGCGCCGTCATGGGCTCCCGGCCCAACGGATACTGGCGGATGTCCGACGGCGCGGGCGTGCAGGCCGCGAACCAGGTCTACACGCCACGCCCCACGCCCAACAACGGCACCTACTCCAACGTGACGCTCGGCGCGACCGGCCCGATGGCCGGCTCGACCGGAGCCGCGGCCTTCGACGGCAGCACGTCCTGGGCCGAGCTGCCCGCAGCCTACGCACCGCAGAGCGGCCCCGGTGCACTCGGAATGTGGTTCCGAACGGACCGTGCGGGCGTCCTGCTCTCGTACCAGACGATGCAGGCCGGCGGCAGCCCGAACGGCACCACCGACCAATGGAACCCCGCCCTCTACGTCGACACCGACGGCAAGCTGCGTGCACAGCTCTGGACGGGCGATGCCGCTCAGGCCCTGGTTTCCAGCGTGCCGGTCAACGACAACGCCTGGCACTTCGCGGTGCTGTCCGCCGACACCCAGACGTCCCAGACCCTCTACCTCGACGGAGCCCCGGTCGCCGGACCGCTCAACGGCACCATCACCCCCAACGGCACCAGCCACGTCTACCTGGGCGCGGGCTACACGGGCGGCCGCTGGCCCAAGGCCCCGGCCGACAGCTCCGGCCACTTCAAGGGCCAGCTCGCGAACGTGGCCGCCTACCCGCACGGGCTGAGCGCCGCCACCATCTCCTCGCTGTACCAGATCGCCACCAGCGCCGGCGCCACCCAGTACGACGCCGCCGTCGTGGACGGCAAGCCCACCGGCTACTGGCGCCTCGGCGACACCGTCGGCAACCAGGCCACCGAGCTGATCTCCTCGGCCGCACTCGCCCAGAACCGCGGCAGCTACCACGACACCGTCTGCTGCCAGCAGGGCCCGTGGGCCTCCGGCACCGGCAGCGCGACCGGCTTCAACGGCACCACCGCCTACGTCCAGCTGCCCGACAACACCGCTCCCAAGCACTGGGGGGCGGCAACCGTCGAGCTCTGGTTCAGGACCACCGCCCCCGGCGTGCTGTACAGCTACCAGTCCTTCCCGATCGACGGGAAGCCCAACGGGACCACGGACCGCTGGAACCCGGCGCTCTACGTCGGCACCGACAAGAAGCTGTACGGCACCCTGTGGACCGGATCGGCCAACAACGCGCTCGTCAGCGCCACCTCCGTCGCCGACGGCGCCTGGCACCACGTCGCCCTGGCCGGCGACGGCTCCGGCCAAACGCTCTACCTGGACGGCGCTCCTACCGCCACCAGCACCACCGCACTGCCCATCACCTACAACGGCTCGGCCTACGCCTACCTCGGCGCGGGCTGGACCGGCGGGGGCTGGCCCAACGCCCCGACCGACCAGCTCGGCCACCTCAACGGCGCCATCGCCGACTTCTCGATCTACCGGTACCGGCTCACCAAGGACACCGTCTCCGGCCACTACAACCGAGCCACCTCCCCCACCCCGGTCGGCGGCCTGGACGCCGCAGCCGCTTTCCGCGCCAAGATCGTCCAGGACGGTCCCGTCGGCTACTGGCGCCTCAACGACCCGTCAGGGTCCCGCTACGCCGCCAGCCAGCTGGGCGACGCACGCCCGGACGTCACGGCCGGAAACCTCACCGACGTCAATCTGAACGCCGCCGGACCCTCCGGAGACCCGAGCCAGCGCGCCGGCGTCTTCAACGGCACCACATCCCAGGTCCAGCTGCCCCCCGACGCCGCGCCCGTCAGGGGATCGGCCAGCGTCGAGCTGTGGTTCAAGACCACCAGCAGCGGCCCGCTCTACAGCTACCAGGACTTCCCCGTCGGCACACAGGGCGGCACCGTCTGGAACCCGGCCCTGTACGTCGGCACCGACGGACGGATCCACGGCGAGTTCTGGATGGGCTACGGCGCCTCCATGACATCCGACCGGACGGTCAACGACGGCAACTGGCACCAAGTGGTGCTCACCGGTGACGACAGCGGCCAGACCATCTACATCGACGGCCGAGCCAGCGCCACGGACACCTCAGGTCGCAAGATCAGCTTCAACGGCACGCCATACGTCTACCTGGGCGCGGGAAGCAGCGACGGCTGGCCCGCCGCCGGCGGCGACCACTTCAACGGCACGATCGCTGAGGCCTCGTACTACTCCTCGCGTCTCAACGCCGACACCGTGACCGCGCACTACAAGGCCATGGGTGACAGCGGCACCGCTCTGCCGGTCACCACCGCCACCGTCACCGACCCGGGCGGCTACAAGCTGACCTACCAGTACGACACCCGATCCTCCAGGCTGATCTCCCGCAGCGACGGCTACGGCAACACCACCCGCTACGCCTACGACACCGCCGGGTACCTGTACGCCGTTACCGACGCCAACGGACACACCATCACCACCGGGCACGACGCCCGCGGCAACACGGTCTCCCGGACCACCTGCCGCAGTGCCGGGAGCTGCCAGACCAGCTACGCCACGTACTTCCTGGACGGCGTCAATCCGTTCAACCCGAGCAACGACAAGATCCTGACGTCCAGCGACGGTCGGTCCTCGGGACCCGGCGACACCACCTACACCACCCGATACACCTACGACGGATACGGGCAGCTGGCCTCCACCACCCTCCCCGCCACGCCGGACTTCCCCAACGGGCGGGCCACCTACATCCTGCACACCAAGGCCTTCACCCCGGCCCCGGACGGCAGCATCGTCCCGATCGGGCTGGTCCGGGCCCAGACCGTCCTGCTCGACCCGGCGGCCTACCCCGACCCGTACAGCGTCCCCGCAGACAAGCAGACCGAGTACTTCTACCAGGGCAACGGCGACGTCGCCTTCGTCCTCGCGCCGCTGCGGCCCAAGGTCAGTTACGGCTACGACAACCTGGGACGCACCACCAGCCAGTCGTACAACTGCGACGACTGCCCGGGCGGCACCACCAGCGTCCCTCGGACGCTTGAGACCGGTTACACCTGGGACGGCCAAGGCAACCTGGCCACCCGCACCGACCCCTACACCACCGACACCGTCACCGGCACCAAGCACACCCGGCGGACCACGACCGCCTACGACGTGGACGGCAACCAGGCCAGCCAGACCGTCGACGACACCACGGGCGGCGACCAGCCGCGCACCACGACGTGGACCTACGAGAGCGACACCAGCCGGGTGAAGCAGGTCAAGGACCCTGGTGGCCACGTCACCGCGTACACCTACGACCGCTACGGCAACGTCGCCACCCGCACGGACCCAGCCGGAACCACCTACAACTACAGCCACTCGCCGATGGGTCAGCTGCAGCAGACCGCCATCAGCAACTACACCGGCAGCAGCGCGACCCCGGTCGCACCGCGCTGGCAGGTCATCGGCTCACGCGGCTACGACCCGGCCGGTCGCCTCGCCACCGACACCGACGCGATGGGCCGCACCACCCACACCTACTACAACGACGACAACACCGTCGCCGAGCTCGACCTGGACGGCTACCACAACGCCGACGGCACCATGCGCAACGTGCTGCTCCAGCAGAACACCTACGACAACGCGGGCCACCTCACCCAGCAGGTGACCGGCGGAGGCAAGACCACCACCTCCACCGCCTATGACGCTGCCGGCCGGGTCACCCGCACGACCGTCGACCCCGGCGGCCTCAACCGCACCACCGCCTACACCTACGACGTGGCGGGCCGCCCGACGGCAATCGTCAGCACCGGCGGTGCGGACGCCAGCTCCACCGAGACCGACTACGCCTACGACATCAGCGGGAACCTGCTCAAGCAGACCGCCCGCAACCAGCCGACCGACTCGGTGGTGACGTACGGCTACAACAGCCGAGGCCTGCGCACCACCACGGTCAGCCCGAACGGCAACGCGACCGGCGCCGACCCCGCTCCGTACACCAGCAGCGTCGGCTACGACGAGGCCGGACGGCCCACCCTCAGCACCGGCCCGCTGGTCAGCGCCGAGACCTACGACCCGACCATCCGCGGCAGCAAGCCGCAGCAGATCCGGCCGATCAGCCGGACCGGCTACAACACCTTCGGCCAGCTGACCTCCGAGGTCGACCCACTGGGCAACACCGCCACCTACACCTACGACGCGGACGGCAACCGGGTCGCCGCGGCCGGTGCCGCCTACACCGACCCGCAGTCCGGCACCACGATCACCCCGACCTCCACGATCGAGTACGACGCACTCGGCCGGCCCGTCACGAGCGTCGTCGACCCGACCGGCCTCAAACTGACGCACACCATGCGCTACGACCAGTTCGGCAACCTGGTGCAGACCACCCTCCCGCCGACCGGCGGCGTCACCGCACCGACCGTCACCAACTCCTACGACCTCGACGGTGAACTGCTCTCCACCACCGGTCCGACAGGTGCGGTCAGCCAGTCCACCTACGACGACCTCGGGCGGCGCATCACCAGCACCCAGCTGGAGCGCTACCCGGCCGCGGCCGCCTACATCAGCACCTTCACCTGGGACGACGCGGGCAACCAGCTCAGCTCCACGACGCCCGGCGGCGCCACCAGCAAGGCCACGTACAACGCCGTCGGCCAACTGCTCAGCGCCACCGACCCGGCAGGCGTCACTGGGAGCACCACTTACGACGGACTCGGCCGAACCAGCCGAGTGACCAGGGCCGACGGCACCGCGACCACCACCGGCTACGACGGCCTGGGGCGGACCCTCAGCAGCACCGACCTGGACACCACGGGTGCCGCTGTGGCCTCCCAGTACGCCACGTACGACCTGGAAGGCAACGTCCTCACCGCCACCGACAAGGTGGCGAGCAGCGCCGACATCGCCGCACACGCACGGCAGTTCACCTACAACCCGGCCGGTCTCCCGGTCCAGCAGGTCGAACCAGTCGCCGCCGGACAGACGATCACCACCTCCTTCGGCTACGACAGCGGCGGACGGAAGACTCGGTGGACCAACGGAAAGAACATCCCGACCTACTACACCTACAACTCCCTCGGGCTTCCCGAGTCCACCGTCGAACCGCCGACCACCGCCCACCCGACCCCGGCCGAAGGCCTGTTCACCACCAGCTACGACGCCGCCGGACGGGCCATCACCCTCACCGAACCCGGAAACGTGGTCCGCCACCGCAGCTACGACAGCACGGGCAACCTGACCCAGGAGACCGCCACCGGCGCCGAAGTCGCGACCCCGAACCGCACCCTCGGCTACGACGCGGCCGGCCACCTCATATCCGTCGGCACCCCCGGCGCCACTCCCGACAGCTACACCTACAACGACCGCGGCCAGCTCCTCACCGCGGCCGGCCCGGGCGGCGCCAGCAGCTACAGCTACAACGGCGACAGCCGGATGACCGCCCGCACGGACGCGGCCGGAACCACCGCCTTCGGCTACAACGCCGCAGGGCAGCTGACCAGCGCCACCGACCCGTTGACCGGAACCGCCATCGGCTACGGCTACGACACGGCCGGCCGACTTGCCGTCGAGCGCTACGGCACCAACGGAGGCAGCCGCAATTACGGCTACGACTACCTCGGCCGCCTTCGCGACGACACCGTCAAGAACCCCAGCGGGGCGACGGTCTCCTCGATCAGCTACGGCTACGACCTCAACGACCGGATCACCAACAAGACGACCACCGGCACCGCAGGAGCAGCCACCAACCAGTACGGCTACGACCTGTCCGGCCGACTGACCTCCTGGTCCAACGGCCCGGCCGCCACCGCCTACACCTGGGACGCAGTCGGCAACCGGACCTCGGCCGGCGCCACCAACTCCACCTTCGACGAGCGCAACGAACTGCTCAACGACGGCGCCACCACGTACACCTACTCGGCCCGAGGCACCCTGACCGGCAGCACCACCCAGGGCTCCCAGCCCAAGGACATCCAGTTCGACGCCTTCGACCGGATGGTCAAGGAAGGGCCCTCCGCCTACACCTACGACTCGCTCGACCGCGTCGCCCAGACTGGGAACACCGCCTTCACGTACGACGGCGGCTCCAACAACCTGGTCTCGGACGGCACCACCACCTACACCCGCACCCCAAGCGGCACGCTCCTCGGCACCGTGACCACCGGCACGACATCCAACCCCCGCCTGGTGGTCAGCGACCAGCACACCGACGTGGTCGCCACCATTGACCCAGCCGCCAACGGCCTCACCGGCTCCACCGCATACGATCCCTTCGGCAAGCCCACCGCCACGGTAGGCGCCACCAACTCCCTTGGCTACCAGAGCAGCTGGACCGACCCCGCCTCCGGCGACATCAACATGGCCGCCCGCTGGTACCGCCCGGGAAGCGGCACCTTCGCCTCCCGCGACTCCTGGCAGCTGGGCCCCAACCCATCCATCCAAGGAAACCGCTTCACCTTCGGCAGCGGCGACCCGATGGACTCGACAGACCCGTCGGGGCACCGCTCCTGTGGGCAGATATTTCATCGAAAAGCATTCTTGGGGTTTCGTCTGGCGTGTGAAGACGCCAGGTGGGTGACGGGCTACGAGGATGAGACGAATGTCTATACGTTCAACTCGGGGCCGCAGAGCAACTGTGACATGTACTGGTGGACGACTGAGTGTGGTGGTCCTGGGTATCGCTCGGCGCCCGTAGGCGGGCCGACGTCAACGAGTGGACTCGGGAGTATCACTTCAACAGGTGAACTCGGCAGGATTATTCGCGGCGGTGGCTCAGGCGGCGGAGGCCGGCACAAGCCGACACCGCCCCGCAAGCGCCCCGGCCCGCACACGCCCCCCGGTCCCACCCTGCCCAAGCCCAAGCCCCCGACGCTCAAGGGCCCGCTCAACGACAACGACCGCCCGCACGCCAACCCCAGCCCGATCGACTTCTTCACCGACACCATCGCCACCATCGGCACCGCCCTCGTCGGCGTCGTGATCGCCGACGGCGCCCCAGCCGTAGTCGGCATCGCCGCCGCCGCTGGCTCCGGCATCGTCGCCGGCACCGACGCCCTGATCGACCTCGGCGAGGACGTCTACAACGCCATCAACGGCGGCAGCGGCAACCCCGCGCCCGCCCCCGCGCCAGCTCCCACCCCGGCGCCGACGCCCACTACCGAGCCGCTGCCGATCCCGCTGCCCGAGCCGGGAGGCAAGAACAGCTGGCGGCGACGGACAGATGACAAGTGCGATGACGGCCCCGGAACCAGCAGTACTGGTCACTCGGTTTACCTGCCGCGGGAGAGGTACTGGGACGACTTCGAGCAGAGCTATGAGTGCAGGGCGGTCGGGAGCTACGGGCTCATCGACTCCAGTGACTACAACCCCAACCGGGCTGAACCCGGGAGCAACACCAACAGTTCAACGGTTCCGCCGGGCATGGACGAGATCCGTTCACAGCGCCACGATCCGGCGAACGGACACCTGACGCCCGCAGTTGCCAAGGGGTCCGGGATCGACCTGCGGAACCTCGTGGCAGAGTACGAGAAGACGAACACCCCTTACCTGAGCACGGGCGTGGAGCTGGACTTCCGCAGGGCGATCAAGGGAAATAAGCATATCGCGTACTCGATCACAGCGATCTACGAGAACAAGAACTCCGGCATTCCGACGAAACTGGACTATAATTACACGATCCTGGAGGACGGAACTTTCAAGCATTGTGTTATCACTCAGCTTCCGACCGGAGGCAAGGTGACGGGATCGTCCAACTGTCCCAAGATGTAACGGATCATCGGGAGAACCTCGTGGACTACCTTTCCGAAGTGCGTCAGATGATGGGCGATCCGATTCGCCCTCGACTCGAAGGCGAGTGGGGTGACGTCGAGGCAGCGGCCGGCGTCGGTCTGCCGGACGACTACAAGACGTTCATTGAGCTGTACGGGCCGGTCGGCGTCAACCGGCACCTGACCTTCCACCATCCGAACTCGGAGATGTGGAGCCTGGCCCGATGGATTCGCGAGACGATCGATTCCTACCGCGGCGTCGAGTGGGCTGAGGTTCTTGAGGAGCCCGAAAAGGCGGACCAGCTGGCCTTTGGTGGCCCAGAGGGGCTGGTGCCGTTGTTGGCAAGCGGCCGGGGGGAGGTTCTGTTCATGGAGACCCCGCCCGAGGAGGAGGGGTATCGACTGGTCGTGTTCGTGGGAGACGATTGTGAGTTCTTCCGCTACGACATCGGGTTTGCGGAGTGGCTCTTCCGCTACCTCGTGGGTGAGGACATGATGGGTCCGAACAGTTCGGCACTCCCTTCGGGCCCGCTCCTCATCGAGGAGTTTCCGAAAGAGTTTGGTGGCCATCCGGAATTCCGGCACGGTCCGCATCGCGGCGTCTAGCTTCCGTTGAATGGAGTCGGCCCCCTGAGTGTCGGTGGGGTGGGAAACTAAGGGCTTGCAGATCATCAACCCGTGGCTTCCGTCGTTGCGGCTCGTTGGTGTGGTATGGGCGTCTCACCGGATCAACGAGTTTTACTGGCAGCGAAGTTCGAAACGATCCTCCCGCGCTTGGACGAGCGGCAGCGGCGTCTGCTGATAGGAGCGGAAGCGAGGTCGCTCGGCCATGGCGGGATCCGGCTGGTCGCGCAGGCGGCGGGCGTGCGGGAGGCGACGGTGTCGCTGGGAGTGCGCGAGCTGGAGTCCGGTCGGCCGCCGCTGGAACGCGTCCGGCGTCCGGGCGGCGGCCGCAAGCGGGTCGCGGACCTCGATCCGGGACCTCGCGCTTCGTGGCGCTGCGGATCCGCCCTGCCGGACGCGAGATCCGCGATGCCACCGAGGGAGTGGAACTGGCCGAGTGCTGGCTGCTGGCCGAGGAAGCCGAGCCGGTCCGGTTCTGGCTCTCGGACCTGCCCGCCGACACCCCGCTGACCACCCTGGTCCGACTGGCCAAGCTCCGCTGGCGGATCGAGCACGACTACCGGGAGATGAAACAGGCCCTCGGCCTGGCCCACTTCGAGGGCCGCACGTTCACCGGCTGGCACTACCACGTCACGCTCGTCTCCCTCGCCCACGCTTTCTGCACCCTGCGCAGACTGGCCACCGCCCCAAAAGACGTGGGGCTGGCCTGAGCCTCTACCAAGTCGTCCGCGAGCTCCAGCTCCTCCTGGCGACCTGGGTCGGCGCCTGCCCCACCTGCCACCGCGACATACCCACGCGAAAACAGACCTGACCAAGCCCTACTAGAGCGCGTTGTGAAAGTGGTCGGTGCCGCCTCGGGCGTGCCGTGCTGTGCGGCCAGTGCCGCACAGCACTGGCATCTGCCACGATGCTGCCCATTGAGTAGTGGCAGATAGCAGCGACCCCGGGGAGACCATGACCAACTTTCAGCTCGACGGTCCCTGCGGGGCAGTGCGGGTCAGCCGCGTCGGGGATGGGGACGGTTCGCCGGGCGCGCGGACTGCTGCTGAGGTGCCCTGTGCGGTGCGCGCCGCGGGCAATGGGATGCGGCACGCACCGCGGGTTCCGATCCTGCCAGGGCCCCGAGGC
>NZ_JBEOUW010000079.1:0-20272 GCF_040303045.1 Kitasatospora sp. NPDC096140 | reverse complement strand
GGGGCTGGTGGCGCACGGGCCGGGCGGTTCCGGGCGACCCGGAGGAGGCCGGCGCGGAGGTGCCGGACCTCGCCGTCCGGGCCCCGCTCCTCGCCGTCCGGGCCCCGTAGCGCGGCAGCGGGTCGGCGACGACCGCCGCTACGCCGGTGCGGAGAAGAACCTCCATGACGGTGGCGGCCCTTCCCGCTGCAGTCGGACTGCCGGGGCCGTGCGAGCCCCGACCGTGCGTCACCCGATCGGTGCTCCGTCGGCCAGTTCCACGGTCAGGTGGCCGGACAGTGCCCGCAGGAAGTCGGCGGCGTCGAAGGCCTCGCCCGCGGAGGCGACGCCGACCGTCCGGGTACGCCCGGTGAGGATGCGGTGCACCGCCTCTACGGCCAGGGGCGCCGAGACGGCGTAGATGTCCCGTCCGCGCGCCACCGCCCGGCGCTGCTCGCCGCCGGTCCGCACCACCACGTCGACCAGGAAGGTCTGGTCGGAGCGGCCCTGCCCGTCGGCCGGCACCGGCGCGGGTGTCTGCGGGGCGGCGAGGTCGCGGACGGCCTCGACGGTCATGTAGCTGTGCAGGTCGGTGACGGCGAGGTGGCTCGGCACGGTGACGATGTCCGCCATGGCGAAGTCGCCGATGACCGGGCGTAGGCCCAGCGGCTCGGGGAAGGCCCAGTCCAGCGCGGGAAGTTCGTCCTGGTGGTACGTCAGCCGGCCGCCGGTGTGCCGCAGCCGACGGTCGCCGCGCCGTTCCCGCGAGACGGTGCCCGACAGCCGGGTGCCCGGGGTGGGGTGCCAACTGCTCAGCCCGTAGGCGATGTGGACCTCGTCGGCCGCCGTCCGGCCGCCCATCGCGGCGGTGGCCAGCAGGTCGCCGAGGCCGCCGTAGAAGGCCATCGCCGGGACGACCACGGTGCCCGCGGCCCGGGCCCGGTCGGCGAACCGCTCGAAGGTGTCCAGGTTGGCCTCGATCTCCGCCGCCACGTCCACGTACGGGATCCCGGCGCGCAGGGCCGCCTCGATCACCGGGCCGACGGTGGAGGCGAACGGGCCGGCGCAGTTGATCACCGCGTCGGTGCCGGCCAGCGCGCGGTCCAGCGAGTCCGCGTCCTCGACCGTGGCCGGCCGCACCTCGCTGCCCGGGTGCTCGGCGGCCAGCGCCACCAGCCTGCCCGCGTCCCGCCCCACCAGCACCGGGCGGAAGCCCCGCTCCCCGAGCTCCGCCACCACGAACCGCCCGGTGTGCCCGTACGCCCCGAACACCGCGACCGTCTGTCCCATCGTTCCCGCCTCTTCCCGCTCGTCCTCCGTTGCCACCATCCTGGCCACGCGGGACACCGGGCGGTGAGTGTCCGGAACGACACGGCTCGTACAATTCCGGACATGACTTCTGTCGCACTGGCCGTCACCGAGGGCATGCTGCACTTCGAACTCTCCCTGGCGCACGAGGTCTTCGGCGCGCGCCCGGCCGCCGTCACCGGCCCCTGGTACGACCTGGCCGTCTGCGGCCCCGGCCCGGTCCGGGTCGAACGGTTCCGGCTGGAGCCCGACCGCGGGCTCGACGGGCTGGCGGCCGCCGACCTGGTGATCGTCCCAGGCTGGGCCGACGTGGACGTGGACCCGCCCGCCGACCTGGTCGACGCCGTACGCGCGGCCCACCGGGCGGGCGCACGGGTCGCCTCGCTCTGCACCGGCGCGTTCGTGCTCGCCGCCGCCGGACTCCTGGACGGCCTGCGCGCCACCACGCACTGGGCTCACACCGACGTGCTGGCCGCCCGCTTCCCGCGGGTGGCGGTCGACCCCGACGTGCTCTACGTCGACAACGGCAGCGTGCTCACCTCCGCGGGCAAGGCCGCGGCCATGGACCTGTGCCTGCACCTGGTCCGCCTCGACCACGGCGCCGCCGTCGCCAACACGGTGGCCCGCCGCCTGGTGGTCCCGCCGCACCGGGACGGCGGGCAGGCCCAGTTCGTCACCACCCCGGTGCCCGCCCCCGAGAGCCACCCGCTCGCCGACCTCCTCCCGTGGGTGCTGGAGCGCCTCGACCAGCCGCTGACGGTGGAGGACCTCGCCCGGCAGGCCCGGATGAGTTCGCGCCACCTCGGCCGGCACTTCCGGGCGGTCACCGGCGCCACGCCGCTGCAGTGGCTGCTCGCCCAACGCATCCGCCACGCCCAGGAGTTGCTGGAGACCACCAATGACGGGATGGAGCGGATCGCCGACGCGACCGGCATGGGCACCGCCACCACGCTGCGCCGCCATTTCCACCGCACGGTCGGCGTGCCCCCCGACACCTACCGTCGCACGTTCCGCTCCTGACGCGCCGCCGGGCCGCCGGCGCCTGGAGCACCGCCGAGACCCGCTCCCGCCCCCGGTCCACCGCCACGATCCCGACACGCGTCTCCCGCCCACCGCGGTCACCACGCCGTCGATCCCGACCCCGACCCCGGGAGCTCCGCCCGCGAGCGGACCTCGCCGGCCGTGAGCCCGCGCAGCAGTGCCGGGCGCGGTCACCCGGGTGGGGTCGGTCCGCCGGCGGGCCCGCAGCACGCCGTCAGGCGGGGTCGCACTCGGTCACTCGGTACACATGGCCCACCGGTCCCACGGTATCCATCGGTCCCGGAAACGGCGGAGGGGCCCGGTGCGCGT
This sequence comes from Kitasatospora sp. NPDC096140, assembly GCF_040303045.1. Lineage (NCBI taxonomy): Bacteria > Bacillati > Actinomycetota > Actinomycetes > Kitasatosporales > Streptomycetaceae > Kitasatospora > Kitasatospora sp. NPDC096140. The sequence continues at coordinate 17,635 of NZ_JBEOUW010000079.1, read as the reverse complement.
GGTGTGCGCACCGGGCCCCTCCGGGGCAGGCCCCGTGCGGCCGCGGACTCGGCTCGTGCCGTCGTCGTGGCTCGTGGGGCGGCCGGGTCGAGCGGCGGATCGCCGGGGTGCGGCCGATCCGTTGCCGAGCCCGGTCAGTAGTTGTGGTGGATCTGCCAGTAGGCCCAGGCGGCGTTCGGGCTGCCGTAGCGGCCGTTCATGTAGTCGTAGGCCCACTTGATCTGGGTGGAGGCGCTGGTCTTCCAGTCGGCGCCGGCGGAGGCCATCTTGTTGCCGGGCAGGGCCTGGCCGAGGCCGTAGGCGCCCGAGGAGGCGTTGGTCGCGGTGACGTTCCAGCCGCTCTCGTGGGAGATGATCTGGCTGAAGGAGGCGAGCTGGTCGGCGGGGACGATGCTCGCGGCCAGCTCCTGCGGCGTGGTGGCCGAGGCGGCGGTCGGGACGACGGCGGCGCCGATGACGGCGATGCCGGCGGCGGCGGTGAGCAGGGCGGCGGACTTGCGCATGCGGGTGGCGATCACGGGCATGTGGGAGTTCGACCTCAATCATGGGGGTGCCTCGTCCCGCGGCTCGGCCGGCCCGGCAGGGCCGGCGGGCGGGAGTCGACACCGGGGCGGTCACGGATGGTGACCGCCGGCGGAAGGTGCGGCAGTGGATCGGACCACCGCCGCAGCTGGCGACTCAGCCATTGTTAGCGGGCTCGGCCGCCGGCTCCAAGGGGTGCCCGTTACGACGCTGCGTCGTAGTGCGGCGGGGTGAACGCGCCGGTGGAAGACGGCCCGGCACCCGTCATCCAGGCGTCCAAACCTGGGCGAATTCAGACTTTTCGGACGATTTGCAAGGTCTCGACCTGCGACAACACCGGAGACCCTGCGGTAGCGGCGGGGGAGCGGCAGCGACGGAGGCGGACGGCCCGGCCGCGGTGACCGGAACCGGTGAGCGGCCCACTAGGAAGGGTAGGAGACGCCCGGAGCGCGTGACGACCGTCACCGGGCACCCCCTCCGGCACTCCCCGGGAAGCGATCCGGCTCACACCGTGGTGACGTTCGATAGCCGTCCGATGGCACCCGTGCGCGCCCGCACCACCGAAGTCCGTGTGACCATGGCGGAAGGATGGACGACCCGGCCGCCCTCACCCGCGAGCCCGACCGCGAACCGGAGCCCATCGATGTGCCGGCGGGGCCCGCGCCCGCTGGCACGGAGGAGCAGCAGAACACCGCCTCCTGGTCGGTGCAGGGGCGCGCCTGCTCCGCGAGCAGGGCCGGCGCCGCCGCCGGGTGATGGGGTCGGTTTAGGTCGGCCGGCTGCGGTACGGGGCCGTGGTGTCGCGCCGCATCACGGTGATCTGGTCGACGGCCGCCAGTTCCTCGGCGGTCGCGACGGCGGCGAGCAGCACCAGGTGGTGGGTGTCGTGGCCGGCGCGGTGGCGAACCGGGTGGGCAGGCCCCGCGCGCTGAGCCGGGCGTACCGGTGGGCTGTGCCCCGGGAGTCGGCCGCGCGCACGGCCGGCACGAGCAGCTCCACCCGGTACCCGGCCCGTCGGAACGTCCGTGCCTCGGCGGCGAACTTCGCGGGGTCGGCGGGGGTCGTCCCGACGACGAGGCTGCCACGGCGCTCGCGCACACAGGCCTCGGACTTCGCCTGCCAAGCCCGGTAGTCGGCGCGGATTGGCTCCAAGCCGGGATGGCCCGCCGATCCGGCGAGCCGTCCCGGGGATTGGCGTCAGTACCAGTTGGTGCAGGCGATGTTGTACCCCCACTGCGGGTTCGCGTACGGGCTCCCCGCCCATTCGGCGGCCGAACAGGCGCGGTACCACACGCCTCCGTCGTCGTACTTCACCGGCAGGGTGTACCAGCCGCCAGGGCCCAGGTACCGCCGGTCAAGGAAGCTGTTCCAGGTCCGGCCGCCGTCGAAGGACTGGTCGTAGTAGAACGCGACGTTGCTGCTCCCGGCATACAGCCAGCCGGTGACGTAGTGGTGGCCGTCGCTGCCGACGTACTGGTTGATCTCGACCGTGTTGGTGTTTCCGCCGGGGTTGTAGGTGGCGGTGTTCCACACACCGCTGGTGAGGGCGGAGCCCACTGCGGGCTTCGCCGGTGTGGTGGTCTCAGCCGACGCGGTACCGGCCAGGGGTGCGAGGAGCAGCCCGACAGCTGCGGCAAGTACGGGAAGTTTCTTGATCACGCTGCGGCTCCCTGATCTCGTCCGCGCCCGGCTGGCGCGGACAGGCCGTCCACCGTCGCAGTCCTGCGTGGCCTCGAAAAGGTCATCGTGTCCGGACGGACCGATTCCCTCCCGCTCTTTGGCCGGCAACGGTCCCTTGACGCGACCGACGAGGCCTCCCTGCTCCGCGCCCTCGCCGACTGGGCTCAGTGCATCTGGAACCCGTTGGCCGCAGCAATGATGATCACGATCAGGGCAATGAAGGGCGCCTGTCAGGCGTCAGATGGGGATCAGGAAGGCGAACACAAACGGAGCGTTCTACCGCTCCGCGCTGCATCCCCTCCTCCTGCGCGTCAACGCCTACCTGATGCGCCGGATCCGCAACAAGTACAGGCGGCTCCGGACGTTCAAGAAGGCCCGCGCGTGCTGGAAACGCGCAACGCGCCAGTACCCGAGGCTCTTGGCCCACTGGGCATGGACACCGGGCTTCTCGTGTCCAGGATGACAAGAGCGGAGTGACGGGAGACTGTCACGCTCCGTTCTGTGGGAGCCCGGGGGTGAGATTCGCCCCGGGCGACCCGACTCTCTGCGCGCCCCTGTCCTCCTGGTGGTGGGGGTGAGTGGTGGTGCGCTGTTGGGTCGGGGTGGCCCGCGGCGCTGGATGGCGGGCCCTGCCCGGCGGCCTGGCGGCCTTCGTGGTCCCGGCCGCTGTCCAGGTTCGTCACCGCGCCGTCATCGGTGACGAACACCTTCCCTGCTTGAACGGGTTCATCGGGGATGTATGCGAACTTGAGGCGTGCGGGTCACGCCTCTGCAGCCCATGGCAGTGCATGGCATTTCACGGCAGGAGCCGGTGAGCGTGACCGATTGATCCTGAAATGCCTTGGACGGCTCCAACGCATCCGCGCACCCGATCTGACGCCGTGTCAGGCTGTGCACACGGAGAAGGGCCCCGTGACCGGTGCTTGCCGGCGTGGTCACGAGGCCCCGAATCCGAAGCATCCGTACGTCTGGAAACAGGAGGCTTCGCATGAAGTCTATTGAGAACTCCACGCCAGTCAGCGAACGGCGCCGATGGGCCCGCCGGCACAGCCGTTTGGCGGTGACCAGCCTGATCAAGGGTGCGGCCGGTGCATTCGGTGGCACCGTCGTTAGCCTGCTCACGGTGTGGGTCCAGCACCGCTGACCGCTCAGTGCCGCGGTCCGGCATCGGGCCGCGGCGCATCGGAACGACGCGATACTTGACCTGTCCGAGGTGAAGACTCGCCACTGCAGCGGCGCTCGGCCCCGGCGACCCAGCGTGTGCACAGCGCGCAGTCGGCGCCGAAGAGGGGCAGCGGCTGCCGGAGGTTGCGCCGGGTGCCCGGGTGGCTGTCCAAGTCGTGCCTCCACGGGCTGTCGGTGCCGCGGTGCGTGGTTCCCGCCGGGCGCCACCACCCGAGGATGACCGTCCCGGACCGGCGCCGTCAGGTTCTGTCATTGTCCCGCTGGTGCGAGGGTGCGCACCGTTCAGTGCCGCAGCGGAGCGGGACCTGAGTGCCGGCGTCCGGAGCTGGCGGGTGTCTGTTCGGGGTTCGGCCGGGTGCAGTAACGGGGCGGGCTTCCGGGCGGGTGCCGGTGTGAGGATGCGGGTGTTCGGGCGGTGCACGGGGTGTGAGACGGGAGGTGGCAGCAGTGGTCGATGGGGAGTGGTTCAACGAGCTGGGGTCGTGCCTGGACCTGGCGACGGACGGGGCGGGTGCCTTGTCGGGTACGTTCGCGCCGGGGGTGGGCCCGGCCGGGAAACGGGAGCTGGTGGGCCGCTACGACCCGTCCCCGGCAGGGGCGGGCGTGGCGCTGGGCTGGACGGTCACCTGGTCGAGCGGACAGGGTGAGGACGCCTCCGTGACCAGCTGGAGCGGCCAGTACCTGCCCGAGGAGGAGCGGATCGTCGCCCACTGGCTGTTCACCACCGCCTCCGGCGCGCGGGACGCGTGGCGGGCCACAGCGGTCGGGCAGGACGTCTTCGGGCGCCGCCTTCCCGACAACCCCGGGTGAACCACCAGGCGTCCCCGCACCGCCCGCCTGCCCGCCTGTGCCGCGCGCTGCTGATCATTGCGCGGTCCCCGTTCAAGTCCGGGACACCCCCGCGCTGATGTACAGGCCCGCGTTGGTCCAGTCGTTGCCGTCCTGATGGAGGACGCGGCCGGCCGCGGAGCATGTTGCCCGCAGACGCCCACGCCGCGGGCCGTGCTCAGCCGGATCGATCCCGTTCTGCCGTACGGTCTGCTGTCGCGGTCGCCCGCCATCCGCAACGCATCTCATCGGACCCGGCGGTGCCGCGAGTACGGCCGGAAGATCTGAACCGGTACCGGGAATCAGGCCGCGACGAGTTCCTGCTCGCGGTCCGGCGTCCTGACCTTGGGCTTCCTGTTCGGCAGCGAGAGCCGGAAGACCTTGCGCCACGCGGAGAACACCTGCTTGGGCAGCGGCCCGGTGACGTACTCCAGCTCGTACTTCTCGAACAGCGCGCGCACCTTCACCGCGACCTCGGCGTACCGGTTGCTCGGCAGGTCCGGGAACAGGTGGTGCTCGATCTGGTGCGACAGGTTGCCGGTCATGAAGTGCATGGCCTTGCTGCCGCTGATGTTCGCCGAACCCATCATCTGGCGCAGGTACCACTGGCCGCGCGTCTCGCCCTCGATGGACCGGCGCTCGAAGACCTGGACGCCCTCGGGGAAGTGCCCGCACATGATCACCGAGTGGGACCAGATGTTGCGGACCAGGTTCGCGGTGAACGTGGCGGCCAGCGTGGTGAGGAACGACGGGCCCGACAGCAGCGGGTGGATCACGTAGTCCTTGAGCGCCTGCTTGCGGATCTTGCGGCCCACGGCCTTGGCCCGCGCGCGGAACTCCGGGTTCTTGCGGCGGCGCTTGTGCAGGTTCTTGCCGAGCTCCAGGTCGTACGCTGCGATGCCGTACTCGAAGAAGCAGGCATTGACGAAGTTCCACAGCGGCTGGCCGAGGTGGAACGGGTGCCACTTCTGGTCCTCGTCGACGCGCATGATGCCGTAGCCGAGGTCGTTGTCCTTGCCGATCACGTTGGTGTACGTGTGGTGCAGCTCGTTGTGCGAGTGCTTCCACTGCTCGGACGGCGAGACGTGATCCCACTCCCAGGTGGTGGAGTGGATCTTCGGGTCCCGCATCCAGTCCCACTGGCCGTGCAGGACGTTGTGGCCGATCTCCATGTTGTCCATGATCTTCGCCACGGACAGACCGGCGGTGCCGAGCAGCCACGCGGGCGGGAAGATCGAGAACAGCAGCACGCCCCTGCTGGCCAGTTCGAGCTTGCGCTGCGCCGAGATGACCTTGCGGATGTAGGCGGCGTCCTTCTCGCCGCGGCCGGCGATCACCTCGTCGCGGATCGCGTCCAGCTCGCGGCCGAGCTCCTCGATCTGCTCCGCGGTCAGGTGGGCGGTGGGGTCGATGGCGGTCACGGCGCTCCTACCGTTCGATGTCGCAGGGGCCCGCCGCGGCGGACACGCAGGTCTGGATGAGGACGCCCGGTTCGGCCTCGGTGATCTCGCCGGTGCGCAGGTCCCGGACGGCGCCCGCCTTGAGCGGCGTGACGCAGCCGAAGCAGATGCCCATGCGGCACCCGGAGGGCATGAGCACCCCGGCCTCCTCGCCGATGTCCAGCAACGGCGTGGCGCCGTCCGCGTCGACGGTCCTGCCGGTGGCGCTGAACGTGACCTCGCCGCCGCCGTTGCCGTCGTCGCCGGCGACGATGCCGGGGCGGAAGCGTTCGGTGTGCAGGCGCTCCCGGACGCCGTGCTCGGTCCAGTGCGCCTCTGCGGCGTCGAGCAGGCCCGCGGGTCCGCAGGCCCAGGTCTCGCGCTCGGCCCAGTCGGGCACGACGTCGTCGAGACGGGAGATGTCGAGCCTGCCGTCGGTGTCGGTGTGCACTTCGGTGAGGCGCAGCTTCTTGTCCGCGACCAGACCGTGCAGTTCGTCGCGGAAGATCACGTCCTGCGGCTGTGGTGCGCAGTGGACCATGACGACGTCGTCGAACTCGCTGTCGCGCAGCATGCCCATCACGGGCGTGATGCCGCTGCCGGCCGTCAGGTAGAGCACCTTGGCGGGCTTGACCTGTGGGAGCACGAAGTCACCGGCCGGCTGGTCGAGCTGGACCAGCGTGCCCGGTGTCGCCCTGCGGACCAGGTGGTTGCTGACCTTGCCGCCCGGGATCGCCTTCACCGTGATCGTGACGCGGCCGTCCCGGCGGTTCGTCGGCGAGGTGATCGAGTAGGAACGCCACAGTCGCCTCCCGTCGACGTCCACCCCGATCCGCACGTACTGGCCCGCCGTGTGGCCGCGCCAGCCCCGCCCCGGCCTGATCACGACGGTCGCGGCGTCACCCGTCTCGGGGTGCACGGCCTCGATGCGCCCACGCAGGTCGGCGCCCGCACGCAGCGGGCTGACCAGGTCGAGGTAGTCCGACGGCAGCAGCGGCGTCGTGACCATCTCCAGCAGTTTCCACGCCCTGCTGCGGAGGGCTGTACTCGTCATGACTCCAGCTTGCTGCGCCGCAGGGCGTAAAGTCCTGACCGAAGGACGTAAATCTGGTCGACCGAATTGTTCGCAAGGAACAAAAACGTGAGCCAAGCAATCCGGAGGGCCGGCGAACCGGCTCTCGACGAGACGACGGTCACCGCACTTCGGGCCGAGCTGAAGGCCACCGCCGACGAGGTCGTCCAGGCGATCATCGACGAGGTCCCCTCCTACGCCAACGCCCTATCGGGCCGCATGGGCGGCACCATCCGCCGAGCCGTCCGCACCGCCCTGGGGCACTACCTGGACCTCGCGAGCGGGAACGCCACAGGCGGCGACGCCGGTGACGCGGCCTACGAGCTCGGCCGCGGCGAGGTGCGCGACGGCCGTTCGATGGACGCCCTGCTCAGCGCCTACCGCGTCGGCGCCCGCGTGGCCTGGCGATGCCTGGCAGCGGGTGCCGTACCCGCAGGTCTGCCCGCCGCGGAGGTCGCCAAGTTCGCCGAGCTGACCTTCGCCTACATCGACGAACTCTCCGCCGCGAGCGCCGCGGGCCACGCCGACGAACTGGCCGCCCGGGGCAGGGACCACGAACGCCACCTGGAACACCTGGCCCGCGAGCTTCTCGCCGGCGCGGGTCCGGACGTGCTGCTGGCCTCTGCTCAACGGGCCGGGTGGCAGCCTCCGGTTTCGCTGACCGCGGTCCTGCTGCCCGCCGACCAGGCCCGGCCCGCCTACCGCGCGCTCGACCCGGGCACCCTCGTCCTCGACGACCTGCCGGACGCCACCGGCGTGCTGCTCGTCCCCGACGCCGACCGATCACATCTCTTGCGGCAGCTGGCCGACCGCACCGCCGTGGTCGGCCCGGCCCGGCCGTGGACGCGTGCGTCCGCCTCGTACGCACGAGCCGTACGCGCGCGCTCCCTCTCCTCCGACATTCGCGACACCGAGGACCACCTGCCCGAGCTGGTGCTGAGCGCCGACGCGGACGCGTTCGCAGACCTGCGTGCCCGAGCCCTCGCACCGTTGCGGGCCTTGCCCGTCGTGACCGCACGGCGGCTGGAGGAGACGTTGCGGGAGTGGCTGCTGCACCAGGGCAGGCGGGACGAGGTGGCGGCGGCGTTGTTCGTCCATCCCCAGACAGTCCGGTACCGGATGTCGCAGCTGCGGGAGCTGTTTCCGGATCTCGCATCGCCGCACCGGGTCCTTGAACTGACGCTGGCGGTGGGTCTTCGGGTCGGCTGACGGGTATTTCGACCGTCCACGACCGCGTCCGCGGGCGTTCCAGGAATCGTGTCCCGTTCCCGGTGCCGTCGGCGGTTCTTCCAGGCCCTCCAGAACGAGGAGTCCAGCGTGATCGTCGCTCCCCGCGGCAAGCTCTGCCTGCGCCGTGGTCCAGGCGGGGCAGGGGCGTGGCCGGGGAGACCGACTGGCCGGTGTCGGTCAGCGCCGCCCCCGGCCGCTTCAACAAGCTCCTCGGCTGCCTCTACCACTGCTTGCGGAACCGCACGCTCTACGACTCCGAACGGGCTTTCGCCCAGGCTGTCGCGCTCGCCGCCTAGAGCCGCGCGCCGACGGAGATGTCGACTGCAGCCGCGTTCCAACCGGGCTCGTCAACGGCGACCCGGATCCGCCGCCTGCCCGCTTCCCCGACGAGACTCACGAAGCGCGTCACACCCATGACATCACCGATGACCAGCCGTCCGTCGGCCAACGAGATCGGCCCCTCGAAGACAGCCGTGAAGGAAGGATCCGGTCCGGGCCCCTCGTCGAACGGCTCGGAGAAGAGCCGGACCCTGACCAGCTGAACCTGAGCCTGAACCCGGACCGCCACGTGGGTGTCACACCCGACCGCGGCTTCGTCTCGCAAGTTCAACGCCGGCAACCAGTCGGTCGATCCCAGCGCCAGAACCGGATGATTCACCCGAAAGTCAACACCCGCGACCTGCATGTTCGGTCCCCTCCGGACTCCCCTTCGCAACGCTCGGCGATGCTACCGGGCGGCTCCGACATGCCAGCTGAGGACTCAGAGCCCACCGACTGCAGGGGCTGGACGTGACGCCTCCACCGGCGAGTTGACCGCCAGCGACATGAGATGTCTTGGTGGTCAGTCCGCCCCGTGACCTGCCGAGCGCCTCGCGGCGCGCGACTGCTGCCGGATCATCCGATTCGTCCTCGGACTGGCCGGTAGACGGTCTGCCACGGGCCATACCGTTCGGGCAGATCACGCCACGGCGCACCCGTGCGCAGCCGCCACAGCACCCCGTTCACCACCTGGCGGTGATTCCGCCAAGGACGCCCGGCGCCATCCTGCTGTGGCAGCAACGGCTCAATCCGAGTCCACGCCGCATCCGTTATCTCTCCTCGACCCACCACAAGATCAATTATGAGCTAGGGAGTCCTTGAGGCGGCTGACCAGGTATGTCCCGTGCGCTTAGTCCGACCCACATGAAAAACTGCACCCCCTGAGCACAAGCAGAGGGGGAGAGCCGTGACACGACCGGTCCTGACCAGGGTCCACTGGGTGTTGATTTCGCTCGTCGCGCTGGGCGCCACGTTCGTCGCACTGATCGGCCTGGCCGGCTCCTACCTGGCGGTCCGCCGGGTGGCGTTCGGTGTCGGCATGGGCCAGTTCTCCTACGCCTTCCCGATCGGCGTGGACGTCGGCATCCTCGTCCTCCTCGCGCTGGACCTCGTCCTCACCTGGCTGCGCATCCCCTTCCCGCTGCTGCGCCCCACCGCTTGGGGCCTGACAGCGGCGACCATTGCGTTCAACGCGGCGGCTTCCTGGCCCGACCCGCTGGGCACCGGAATGCACTCCGTCATCCCGGTGCTCTTCATCATCATCAGCGAGGCGACGCGGCACGCCATCGCCAGGCTCGCGCGACTCGGCTCCGACAGGTCCATCGAGAAGATCCGGCTGATGCGCTGGCTCCTCGCTCCCCGTCAGACCTGGGCGATGTGGCGCCGGATGCAGCTGTGGGAGATCCGGAGCGTGGACGAAGCGGTCCTGCTTGAGCAGGCCCGCCTCGCATACCTCACCCTGCTGAAGGACGCCCCGGTCGGCCCGAAGAAGAAGCTGCCCGCTGCTGCGCGCCTGCCACTGGACCTGCTTGAGCTGGGTGTGCCGATGGAGATCACCTACGAAGACGGCCTCGCGGCCGCTGGCGTCGCCACTCGCCCGCTGGACCGGATCTTCGCTGCACGAGCGGCAGCCACCGACGGCCAGCGGAAGCAGCAGGGTCAGGCTCCGGAGGGCACGGCCCAGCTTCCGGCGGTTGCCGGTCCGCGCAAGGAGCTGGCCCCAGCTGACGGTGAGATACCGTCCATCTCTGCCGCGGAAGGGGCGGAGCCGATGCGGGCACAGCACGACAGCGTTGCGGGTCTGGCGGCTGGCCAGCCGGCCGCTTTGCGGGAGTTTGCCGGGCAGTCCTTCGCGGATGCGGGACCGGGCATCGAGTCGATTGCGGGTGCGGGCCACCTCGTTCCGCAAAGCCCGGTTCCTACACAGGCATATCCAGAGTCTTCGCAGGTCAACGCCCCTGCGGGAGGCTATTCGGAGGCTGCTCCGGTGCCGCTGCAGGCGGTGCGAGCCGAGCCGGAGCCGGACCTGACGCTCGCGTACGAGCAGCCAGAGGCCCTTGATTCCCGCACGGCTCTTGCGGGTGCGGGACAGGCCGAGGAGCCGGTGCGGGAGACCTCCGCAGACCTTACGGAGACCGTCCGCACCGAAGGGGCCGCGCCCGATTCCGACCCGGGCGAGGACGACCTGCCGGCCATCGATCCTGCACTGGCGGACCGGGCGCTCGCCAGGAACATCCCCTTGAAGTGGGCCATCGGCTTTGCCACCTTGGTCGCCGAGTACGGGCGCCACCCCGGACCGGAAGAACTCCGCCGTCACCTCTACAAGAGCCCTTACAACCTCCGGGCACGGGGCAAGGACGACCAGCCGGTGAGCCTGCGCAGCGTCGGGCGCTACTACAACGACCTCAGGGACCTCGTCCCGCTCCCCAGCCAGGACGACCAGGAGCAGCTCCAGCTGGAGAGTGCTGGGGCCTGACCCCCTCCCTCCACGACGACGGTCCGGCACCCGCAGGTGCCGGACCGTTTCGCTGCCCTCCGGCACACCAGGCTGGTGAGCCGGTGCGGCAGCCGCTCTTCCAACTGGTCGATCAGCAGCAGCGCCGAGCACCACCAGCCACCCGCCCGTACCCGTGCGCCCAAGCCCCCCGGACGAGCCCGACCCGAAGATCAACGCGAGGCGGGCGTACCAGGTCAGGGTGGCCGGATCGACGGAGTACCGGTTGTACACCGACGTGCAGGATCCTACGGGGCGCGAGCTGGGTATGGACGCCGACGGTGTCCGCCCGGAAGACGGTGCCGCGATCGACGCCAAGTGCATTGGTCAGCAGAAGAGTTGCAAGTCGCTGTTCCGCTTGGACAATGCGGACGGGGTCTTCGAATTCGCGTACGAGAACACCATGAAGCGGGAGTCCGCGAAGCCGGAGAAGTACGCATCGGCCTTGACGGACCCCCGGAACAAGGTCAACCACCTCGAACTCATCACGAACGACCCCAAGGCCTCCGCCTGCTTCCAGTCCCTCATGACGGCCCAGGGCGTCACCGGCCGCGTCCGCATCGAACCCTGACCTGCAGCATCGAGAGAAGAGAGCACCCCGTGGGGTCCGGCTTCTACGTCAGTGCCGACCGCGAACGAGTCGGGCCGTGGACCTTCACCGGGGAGCAGGTGCAGAAGTGCGTCGAGAGGCACTGGCCGGACGCCACGGTGAGCAGCGTGTTCGAGGGCTTCCTGGAGATCGTGGCGGACGTCGCCCCCGGGTGGCCGACGGAGCTGTCGTTCAGCCTCCAGCACAGCGTGTTCTCGTTCGAGGACCGGGGATCGCCCGTTGGATCCCTGACCGTCATCTACAGGGTGCTGCACGACCTGGCGCCCGAGGTGCCCATCGTGTGGTGGATCGACCACGACGTGGATATTCAACCCCTTGACCTGGCAGGAGGCCTCGAAGTGTTCATCGGGAGCTTCCCCGTCTAAGACCGACCGAGGATAGGCGTTGCGCTCCTTGGCTGCGGAATGAGGGCTTCAGCGTGCGCGCACCCCCTCGATAGCCAGGTTGAGCAGCCGGTCGGCCTCACCTGGGCCGTCGGGGTCCCCCTCGGTGGCCAAAGCGATGGCGCTGACGAGTTTGAGCAGTTGGGCGATGGTGACGTCGGGGCGTACGGCATTCATGTGGCGGGCGCGGTCGAGGAGTTCGTCGCCGGCGCTGGTGATCATTGCGTGGCAGGTGCTTCCCAGTGTTGAGTCGCCGTCGCGGGTGCCGTGCATGAGTGACGCTCCCAGGCCCCGGTTGGCGACGGCGTGTGCGCCGACGGCGCGGAGCCAGGTGACGAGTGCGGCTCCGGGATCGGACGCGGGCAGCAGCTCGTGGGCTTGGGCGCAGAGGGCCTCCACCCGCCCCTTGAAGACGGCTTCCAGGAGCAACTGACGCGAGGGAAAGTGTCGGTGGAGTGTGGCTGAGCCGACGCCGGCGTGGCGGGCGATCTGTTCCAGCGAGGCTTCGGCGCCGTGCTCGGCGACCAGGCTCTCGGCGGCGGCCACGATCCGGTCGTAGTTGCGGCGCGCGTCGGCGCGCATCGGCCGCGCAGTGGGGCCAGCTGCAGTCTTGGGCACGGGAACTCCTGACGGCTTGCTAACTGGGGTGGTCCTCCATATTGTATCGACCGATAACCGGAGGGGCGCCCCAGTTACTGGGTGTGCCCCCTCGTCGGCATGCGATACGGGGAGATTCGTGGAACCGACAGGAAAGACCGTCGTCGTGGTGGGGGCTACCGGCCTGCAGGGCCGGGCAGTCGCACGGCACCTGCTCAGCAGTGGCTGGCAGGTACGCGCACTCACCCGCGACCCGAACGGGGAGCCGGCCCGGGCACTGGCGAGCGCAGGTGCGCAGATCGTGCGCGCGCAGATGGAGGACGTCTCCTCGTTGATCGCCGCGACCAACGGCGCATACGGCATGTTCAGCGTCCAGCCCACTGTCGGCTCCCCGGGAACCGCACCGGGCTTCAGCGCCGAGGACGAGGTCCGCTGGGGGATCAACGTCGCCGAAGCCGCACGTGCCGCCGGCGTCGAGCACTTCGTCTTCACCTCGGTCGCCGGCGCGGACCGTCACGGCAGTGAAACACTGCCGCAGAACCTGGTCAGCAAGTGGCGCATCGAGCAGCACATCGCCGCGCTCCGCCTGCCCGCGACGATCCTGCGGCCGGTCTCCTTCATGGAGAACTTCACCGGCGAATACGCCCTGCAAGGCGGAGGGTTGGCCACTGCCCTCGCCCCCGAGGTCCCCCAGCAGATCATGGCGGTGGACGACGTCGGCTTCGTCACCGCGCTCGCGTTCTCCCGGCCCGAGGAGTGGATCGGCCGCGCGGCGACCTTGGCAGCGGACGAACTCACGCCGGTACAGATCGCGGCGGCCATCGAGAGCGCGCTCGGGCGTCAGCTGCCGTACGTCCGGATCCCGATCGAAGCGATCCGGGCCCTCAGCGAGGACTTCGCATTCGCCTACGAGTGGCTCAACGAACGCGGCTACCGCGCGGACATCACCGCAACCCGCCGTATCCACCCCGGAGCGATGAATCTCCGTACCTGGCTGGAGCGCACCGGCGCAGCCCAGATCGCCGCGTTCCTGGCCACCCAGCCCACCGCCGGGCAGCACGCATGAGCGCCCGTACACCCGATTCATCCGCTCTCGGGCGCATCGGGATCTGGGCGGGCGACCTCGACAGCTACCCTGCGGCAGGAATGCGCGAGGCCGAGACAGCGATCGAGGATCTCGGCTACGGCACCCTCTGGTTCGCCGAGACCACGGGGCGGGAGGCCATGGCGCAGGCCGCGATCCTGCTGTCCGCCACGCGGCGGATCACCGTGGCCGCTGGCATGACCGACATCTACGCGCGCGACGCGGTGACCGCCGCCGCTGCCCGGCGCACCTTGGAGGAGGCGTTCCCCGGGCGATTCCTGCTTGGACTGTGGGAGAGCCACCCGAGCCTCGCCGAGGACATCCGCGGTCACCGCTTCGGCTCACCGCCGGCCACGATGGGCGCCTACCTCGACACTCTCGACGCCGCCCCGTTCGGGCCGCCCGCCACAACAGCCTTGCGGCGCCATGTGCTGGCGGCCCTGGAGCCGGGCATGCTCGCACTCGCCGCCGAACGCACCTGGGGAGCCACCGTGTTGGGCATGCCCGTCGAGTACACCAGCACCGCGAGGGCGGTGCTGGGACCTGACGCGCTCCTGGCCGTGACCCAACTGTGCGTGCTGAGCCCCGACCGCACCCGCACTGCCGAACTGGCCGCTGCCATGGCTGCGGCGGCCCTGCCGAACCGGCGAACGCTGCTGCACGACCTGAAGTACCAGGACGTCGACGCGCTCGGCGACCGGCTCGTTGACGCGATTGTGGCCCACGGCGATGCCGAGGACATCGCCCGCCGTGTCCACGAGCACCTCGACGCAGGAGCCGACCACGTCAGCCTCCACCTCCTGACCCCCGCACCGGGCATCGCCCCCATCCGCCAGTGGGAGCACATGGCCACCCACCTGCTGCCCTGACCGGATCCGTCCACGTGGGAGCCGCGGTCGTGCCGCGGCTCGGCGTTCGATGCCGGGGTGACGATCCACGGAGCGTCGACCAGTTCGCCGAGGTGCACCTCGGTACGGCCCGCTCGGGCCGGTGTGGTGGCGCCACGACCAGTTCGGTGTCCGCGACGGTCTCGACGTGCAGGCGCGGCGCCTCGCCGTCCCAAGGTCGGTGGGGCGGGCGGGACGTCGGTACGGCGAGGTCGATCGAGCCCGCGCGCAGTGCCCGGACCGGGGAGCTCGTGCGCGGGAGGGCGGGCCCTCGGCAGGTGGCCGGCCGAGGCGCGCCGCTGTCGATGCAGGATTTCGCTGTGCGCCCGCCTGTTCCCGTGGTCAGCGCTGTCTGAGGCCGTTGAGGAGGTAGTCGATGCGGGCGGCGGTGTCGTCCGCATCGAGTGGACCGGTTCCGAGTAGGAGGCGGTAGTAGACGGGTCCGAAGAGGAGTTCGACCATGGTTCGGGTGGGGATGTCGGTGCGCAGTTCGCCGGCTGTGACGGCCTGGTCGAGGCGGTCCTGCCAGGCCTTGTTGCGGGGTTCGAGGAAGTCGGTGCGGAGGTCTTCGGCGAGTCCGGGGTCGCTCTGGGCGTCGGCGACCAGGCCGCGCCAGATGGTTCCGAGGTCGGTGCCGAGGGCCTGGATGACTCCTTGTGCGGCGGTGGTGATGTCGGCGGTGATGTCGCCGGTGTCCGGGACGCCGGAGAAGGGCCCGGTGTGGTCGTTGAGGGCTTCGAGGACGACGGCGGCCTTGCTGGGCCACCAGCGGTAGATGGTTTGTTTCCCGACTCCGGCGGTGTGGGCGATGCCCTCGATGGTGACCCGGGCGTAGCCGTCGCGGACGGCGATTTCGAGGGCGGCGTCGAGGATGGCGCGGTGGGAGCGCTGGTTGCGGAGGTCCGGATTCGGTGCTGGCGGCATGGTCCGAAGTATTCCACGAGACGTCACGTGCCGTCTTGACGTGATCGTCTTGCGCGGGGAACATGGTGGAGCGCGAGGCGAGACGAGACGGTACGTCGCGAGACGAGACGGTGTGGGCTGCCGTACGGGGGCGTCTCCGTCACGGGGGATCGCCTCGCGCCGAAAACGCCGGGACTGACCGACCGGCCCACGCCCAGGGGGAACCAATGAAGACCATCGCGTCCGACATCGGCCGCGCCGGCTCGGTGCGCAGGAAGCTCGGCAGACGAGCGGACAGCGCGGCCGTCGCCATGGCACTCGCCGGAGCCGGCCTCATCACCGGCACCGGCCAGGCGCACGCGTCGGGGACCTGGATCAATGGCTGGAGCACAGTCTCGACACCGTTCCGCTGCACCGTCGGCAGCGACGAGGCGACTGACTTCTGCCTGTACTACAACAGTGGTGCCGAGGGCGCCATTTGGGTGTCCCAGTCCGGGAAGGTGTACTCCGTCTGGGACTACTACTTCCGCAACGACGGCTACGGCTCGAACGGTGCCGGAGCGGCCGTCTGGCACGATGCCGCGAGCGTCGAGGCCGCCGTGGGCGGCTGCGCCGTCGGGGTCTACTCCGGGACGTCGTTCACCGGCGATGCGAAGTACGTCCCTTCCGGCCGTGGCGGCAACCTCACGTCCACCGTGAAGAACAAGGAAGAGAGCATCGGCGCCGCCTGCTGACCGCCGCCGGCTGTACCTCCACCCCCACCGGCGCACTCGCTCCCACGCAGTCGGTTGCCACCCCGACCGTCGCCGCCGGAACGGCGGAACTGCACCTGCCGGTCGAGGCCTACATGCTCTCGCCCACGCAGTCGGTACAGTTCAACTGGGTCCAGCAGGCCGCGACCGGCGCCTGCATGAAGCGGTACGGGCAGGACTACTCGGTACCGGCCCGACCGGACCGCACGCCGGTCGGAGCGTTCGAGACCATGAAGCGCCGATACGGCATCAGCGACGCCGACGAGACACACCAGTGGGGCTATCACCTCCCGGAGACCGCCGCCCCCCACAGAACCGCGCCGATCGGCAAACCCCCGCTCGACGCACAGACCGTCCTGACAGGCGTCGACCCTCGGACCCGGAACCGGGTGTCGAGCTTCGCCGGAAAGCCACTGCCCGAACACGGCTGTCTCACGGAGCTCGACCGGATTCTCCCGGCCGCAGCCGCCGGACCGCTCGGCCCCGGCAACGGCGAACAGGGGATCGTCGCCACACTCAAGGCCAAGTCCTTCGAGGACTCCCAGGCCGATCCCCGGGTGACCGCAGCCATCGCCGCCTCTGATCACAGTCCCGTGCGGCGACTCCACTGCGCTCCACTGCGCTCCACTGCGCTCCACGCCGCTCCACGCCGCGATTCCACCGTGCGACTCCGTGCTGTGGCTCGTGCGCTCCCGGCGGCTCGGGCAGCCCGCATCCCATCCCTATCGAAGGACCCCCATGATCAAGAAGTCGATCCGCCGCGGCCTGGTCGCGGCCGCCGCCCTCACCCTCTCCACCGCCGCACTGGCCGGCACCGCGCAGGCGTCGACCACCGCCCCCTGGCTCGGGTACAACCACGTCACCTCCGGCACCGGCGTGCGGTGCGTGCAGCACCTGGTCAACGACTACCGCCGGGCGAGCGGCCAGGACCCCATCGACGAGGACGGCCAGTGGGGCCCGCAGACCGACGGCGCCGTGCGGAACTTCCAGCAGGTCTCCCTCGGCAGCAGCCAGGCGGACGGCATCGTCGGCCCGGCCACCGGCAGCAAGCTGATGAATTACTCCTGGACCGACTCGGCCGCCGGGCCCGACGGCTCCTGCCAGCCGTACGTCCCGACCTACAGCTGACCGGCGCGCGGCGCACCGCGACCCGCCCGACCGCGACCCGCTCAACCGCACCCACCAGACCTGCCGTGCGCCGAACCGGCAGACGGACACCCGCAGAGAACCCATAGAGAAGAGGAAGACCGTGCGAAACGGACTCAGGAAGTTCGCGGCGACCGCCGCCGTCGGCGTCTCCGTGCTCACCATGTCGCTGGCCGGCGCCACGGGCGCGCAGGCCGACTCCCAGGACGGCTGCCCCTACCCGTACGTCTGCATCTACGACGGCCCCAGCAGCGAGACCATCGTCGCCGAGTTCCGGGACATCACCAGCTACTACCAGAACACCAACCACGGGCCCGGCTTCGCTGCCGTCAACACCAGGAACCAGGACACGGTGTGGCTCCGCATCGACTACGGCTCCGGCACCATCGGCTACCAGTGCCTCTCCAACGCGTCCCACGACCAGAACAGCATCTCGTCCATCGGAACCATCACCGGCATCAAGATCACCTCCAACACCAGCTGCTGACGCCCGCCTCCAGGCCGG